>DASROJ010000212.1:0-10065 GCA_035646975.1 Patescibacteria group bacterium | reverse complement strand
GGGCCGGCGCAGCCGCGCTCGACCTGGCCTATGTCGCCTGCGGCAGGGCTGACGGATTTTTCGAAATGGTGCTCTCGCCGTGGGACATGGCGGCCGGCCCTTCGGATGCCGCTGCCGGCCCTGAACAGCTCTTCGAAGATCTGGACGTACTTGCGCAGGTGCTGCTGCGCCTTGAAGGGAAAACCGGTCACCAGCAGCGCTTCCTTGAGCTGCCGGACTTCGCTGCAATGGATCTGCCTGTCGTTGAGGAAGGCTCCCTCTCCCGCCTCCGCTCGAAACAGCTCGTTGCGCAGCGGGTCGAACACCACGCCGGCCTTCATCCGTCCCTGATGGGACAGGCCGATGGACACCGCGAACATCGGATAGCCGTGAATGAAGTTGGTGGTTCCATCGAGGGGATCGATGATCCAGCGGTAGTCCGAGCCGTAGGGTTCCTGCGGCGTCTCCTCCGCCTGGATGTCGTGGTCGGGATACACCTCCTTGATGACCGAGATGATGCGCCTTTCGGCCTCCTTGTCCACGTCGGTCACGAAATCGTTCACCCCCTTGGAGCTCGAGGCGGACAGGACTCCCGGCTTGCGCACCTTGTGAGCCTCGAGGATCACCTCGCCGCCCGCGTGGGCCGCCGCGATGGCGATGTCGAGAAGCGCTTCCTCGTGCATCCCGTCACCTCCCGTTTCGACGGCGAGCCCGCTGCATGTTCTGCTGCGCCGCCGTGTAGACTTCGATCATCTGCTCCGTGCTGACATGCGTGTAGCGCTGCGTGGTTTTCAGCGACGCATGCCCCAGCAATTCCTGGATGGCCCGCAGATCGGCGCCCCGATCCAGCAGGTGCGTGGCAAATGAATGCCGCAGACCGTGCGGCGAGATCTTCTGCCGCAGGGCGGCCTGCCTGACATACCGATCCACGATGCGCCGGACGCTGCGGTCGGTCAGCGCGCTGCCGCGCGCGTTGACGAACAGCGCGTCCGACCTCCGGCCGGATGGCATGTGGCGCCGCGCGGCCAGGTACCCGTCCAGGGCGGCGCGCGCCTTGCCGCCGAAGTAAACCCATCGCTCCTTGCTCCCTTTGCCCATCACGCGCATCTCGTTGTCCCGCGGATGCAGGTCGCTCAGGCCCAGACTTGCCAGCTCCGACACGCGCATCCCGGTGGCGTAGAGCAGCTCGAGGATGGCCCGATCGCGCGCGCCGAGAAGGGTGGCCGCGTCGGGGCTCCCGATGAGCCGCTGGACCTCGTCCTGGTCGAGGAATCGCGGAAGCTTCCGCTCCAGCCGCGGGCTCAGCAGATCGCGCGCGGGATTGTCCTCGACGTGCCCTTCACGCCGCATCCAGGACCAGAACGATCGGATCGACGAGAGCTTTCTGGCCATCGTGGAACGCTTCGCATCATGCTCGTGCTGGCTGGCAAGAAACGCGCGGATCAACGGCGGGTCGACCTTGCGTGGATCGGTGCCGCGGCGGCTCCCGGCGACGAAGCTGATGAACTGGCCAAGGTCGCTCTCGTAGGCGCGCAACGTCTCGGGCGAGTAATTGCGCACGTAGCGCAGGTGGGAGAGAAATGCCCCGAGTCTCTCCTTCATCAGACCGTGACGATTTCGGCCGGGGCCTTGTACCCGCACTCTTCCGTGTTGCACACGAGCATCTCGCCTTCTTTCTTCGTCTTCTTTTCGAGCAGGAAGGCCGCGCCGCACTTCGGGCAGGCGTGCGCGACGGGGCGGTACCAGACCACGAAGTCGCAGTTCGGGTAATTGTTGCAGCCGAAAAAGGTCTTTCCCCGCTTCGAACGGCGCTCGACGATCGCGCCGCCGTCCTTCGGGCAGGCCACGCCGACTTCCTTGAGCTTGATGTACCGGCACTCGGGATAGTTGCTGCACGCGGTGAACTCGCCAAACCGGCCGTGCTTCACCGCCATCTGCTTGCCGCACTGCGGGCAGAGCTCCTCGAGCAACCGGTCCTTCTTCGAGGTCACCTCGCCCGCGGCGTTTATCTGGATGCGCCGGGTGTTCTTGCAGGCGGGGTAGCCGGTGCAGGCGAGGAACTGTCCGAACCTGCCGCGCCGCACGACCATCTCCTTACCGCACTTCTCGCAGGTCTCCTGGTGCATCGCGGTGGGAGACGGCGCGGGCGATTCTCCGTCCTCGCCGGTCTCGCCTTTCTCGCCTGCTGCGCCCGTGTCCTTCAGCTCCGCGGTGTTGCGGCACTCCGGGTACCCGGTGCAGGCCAGGAACTTGCCGTACCTCCCCCACTTCACCACCATCGGCTTGCCGCACTTGCCACAGACATGCTCGGTGGGAATCTCCTCGGTCTTGACGTTGCGCATCTGTTTGCCGGCCACCTCGAGGTCCTTCTTGAACTTCGCGTTGAACCCCTTCAGGGCGGTGACCCATTTCACCCGGCCTTCCTCGATCTCATCGAGCTCCTCTTCCATCTTCGCCGTGTACTCCACGTCGACGATGTCCGGGAACGACTTCACGAGGAGATCGGTGACGAGCATGCCCAGCTCGCTTGGCGTGAAGCGGCCCTTGTCCTTCTCCACGTACTCGCGATTCTGGATGGTGGCCAGGATGCTCGCGTAGGTCGACGGCCGTCCGATACCGTTTTCTTCCAGCGCCTTGACGAGCATGGCTTCCGTGAATTTCGGGGGCGGCTGGGTGAAGTGCTGCGCGGGATCGAGCTTGATCAGCTCGAGCTTCTGTCCTTCGTGCAGCGGCGGCAGGACGCCGGCGCCTTCGCCGTCGTCGAGCGCCCCCTCCTCGGTCTCATCGGCCGGGGCAGCGCCTTCTTCCTTGGCCGGCTCGATGCGCTCGCCGTTCTGGTAGACGTTGAGCCATCCGGGGAACTTGATGACCGCGCCGTTGGCGCGGAAGGTATAGTCCGCCGCATCGATGTCGGCCGTGGTCGTGTCGTAAACCGCAGACTCCATCTGCGACGAGACGAACCGGTTCCAGATCAGCAGGTAGAGGTTGTAGTCGTCCTTGCTGAGGTGCGCCCTCACCGACTGCGGCGTCAGCTCGAGGCTCGTGGGCCTGATCGCCTCGTGCGCTTCCTGGGCCTGCTTGCGGACCGCGTAGACACGCGGCTTGTCGGGAACGAACTCCTTGCCGTACTTCTCGGCGATGAACTCGCGCACCTGCGCGAGCGCCTCCTCGGAGATGCGGGTCGAGTCGGTGCGCATGTAGGTGATCAGACCCAGGCTGCCCCGCTCGCCGAGGTCCATCCCCTCGTACAGCCTCTGGGCCAGCATCATGGTCTTCTTGACGGTGAAGCTGTACCGCCGGTAGGCCTCCTGCTGGAGCTTGCTCGTGATGAAGGGAGGCAGCGGGTTCTTTTTCTTTTCCTTGGCCACCACTTCCTTCACGACATAGGAGGCGCCCTTCAGCCCGGCGAGCACCTTGTCCATCTGCTCCTTGTCGTGGACCTCGAGCTTCTTGCCTGCCTTGCGCAGGAGCTTCGCCTCGAACGGGGGCGGCTCATCCGCGTTGAGTCTGGCCGCGAGGCTCCAGTATTCCTCGGGTTTGAAGGCGAGCCTCTCGCGCTCACGATCGACAATCATCCTCAGCGCGACGGATTGAACGCGGCCGGCCGACAGACCGCGCCTCACCTTTTCCCAGAGCAGCGGGCTGATCTTGTATCCCACGAGACGGTCGAGAATCCGCCGTGCCTGCTGCGCGTCGACCTTGTTCTGATCGATCTGGGTCGGGTGCGCCATCGCATGGAGAATGGCCTTCTTCGTGATCTCGTTGAACATCACCCGATAGATTTTCTTCTTGGAGGACTTGAGCTCCTCGGCAAGGTGCCAGCAGATCGCCTCCCCTTCGCGATCGGGGTCGGGAGCGAGGTAGATCGCATCGGCCTTGGCTGCCTGCTTCTTCAGCTCGTCGATGACCTTTTTTCTGCCGGCGAGCACCTGGTAGGTGGGCTTGAAAGTCTTTTCATCCACCCCCAGCTTGTTCTTGGGCAGGTCCCGCACATGACCCATGGAGGCCTTGACCGTGTAGCCCGGGCCCAGGAACTTCGTGATGGTTCCCGCTTTGGCGGGCGACTCAACGATGACAAGCGATTTCGCCACGAATCGGCTCCCGTCAGCTCTTCCTGACATACAGGCCGCCCGGCAATTGCGAGGCAAGCCCCTTGATCTCCAACTCTAGAAGATGCCCCAGCAGCGCGGCGGTGGCAAGCTTCAAGGACGAGGCCAGCTCGTCCACGCTTTTCGGCTCATCCGGGGCGAGGTGCCTGAGCACCGCGCGCGCGTCACGGCCCAGATCCCGCGGCGCCAACCCGCTCACACGCGCGCGCTGCGGGTCGGCCGCACGCGCCTGCTTGATCTCCGAGGCGCGCTGTCTGAAAGTCACCGGAAGCTGCTCAAGAATGTCGCGCACGTCCCGCACCGGTGTGGCCCCGTCATAAATCAAATCGTTACACCCCTGGCTGTTCGTGGATGTGATGGCACCCGGCACCGCGCAGACCGGCAGACCCATCTCGTCAGCGGCCAGCTTCGCCGTGATGAGCGAGCCGCTCCCGCGCGCCGCCTCCACCACCACGACCGCGCCACTCAACGCGGCGATGATCCGGTTGCGGACCGGAAAGTGAAACGCATGGGGCGCCGTGCCGAACGGAAACTCGGTCACCACCGCCCCCGCCGACGAGACCTGTTCGAACAACAGGCGGTTCTCCTTTGGATAGACAACGTCGATCCCCGACCCGAGAACTCCCACGGTCCTTCCTCCGGCATCGATGGCGCCTCGGTGTGCGGCCGTGTCGATTCCCCTGGCAAGACCGCTGACGACGGCGAGCCCTTCGGCCGCCAGCCCCTTTCCAAGATCCCCGGCCACCCTCAAGCCGTACGGAGTCGCTTTTCTTGACCCGACCACCGCGACCGCCGCCGAGTCGTCCGGCTCGATCTGTCCTTTCACATAAAGAATAGGTGGTGGGTCAGGCAGATTGCGCAGGCCCGGGGGATAGCCCGCATCGTCAAAGGTCAGGATGGCCACCCCTTCCTTCCCGGCGGCCTTGATCTCTTTTTCGGCCCAGTCTGGGAAATTGCGGCTGAATATATCCTGCGCCTCCTGGGGGCGCAAGGAGAGGGCCGTCTCGAGGGCCCCGGGAGCCGCACCAAAGAGATCACCCGGACTGACCGATTGTAGTCTTATATGACTCTTGTATCGAGGATGGACCGCGAAGAGAAGTCCAAGGGCCACCCAGCCAAGTCGCCTGTCTTCCATCGGTATCTCCCTCAAAGCAGGGTAAATACAGGGGATCTGACTTACGAGAGGCGGGGTGTATTGCTCCCGATGGTAACATATTTATCTTACGTGTCAACAAGTTGCACAATGTTTCCTTTGCCTGCCCGATGCCGCGACAGTATACTTTGATTGCCAAGCAGACGAGTACCCATAAACAGCTTTCCGCATAGGCTGAAAAGACCATGTTCCCTGAAGCGCTTTCGTTCCTCCTGGTAGGCGGCCTGCTCCTTGCGTTGGGAGCTCTGGGCGGCATCATGGGCGAACGAAGACGGCTTCAGTTCGTCATGAGGGAGCAGGCGGCCCGCAACTCCGAGCTGCGCCATCGAGTCGGCGAGACGGAGGAGCTTCTGGGTCGAGCCCGGGCCGAGAACTCGACCGTTTCTTCGTTCCTCGTGGTTCTGCCCGATGTCGTGCGGCAGCTCAATTCGCATCTCACCAAGCGGAGTATTCCACCGCTTCTCGTGAGCACTCTGGAGCATATTTTCGAGCCGGCGCACATCCTTATATATGCCCGGGGCGTCAAGGACGATTTCGTGCTCACCCACTGGAAGGGAATCCCCGAGAGCCTCGCGCGCGGCCACCATGTGCGGCTTGGCGAGGGGCGGGTCGGGTTGGCCGCCAGCAGCCAGATGACGATGGACCATGACGACCTCCAGTCCGAGACCCTGCTCCGACGGTTCGCTCCTTCCGCGTCCGAGTTGCCGGGGGTTGCCCTCGATCTGATCGCCCCGATGGTGCACGAAGGGACGACCCTCGGCGTCATCTGCGTGGGCCGCGCCAGCAGACGCCAGGGCGACGAGAAGCGGATGATCAAGCTGGTTGCCGACCTCGGCTCGCTGGCATTCGCCAACGCGGACATGTTCATGAAGCTGGAGAACACGGCCAACGCCGATTCGCTCACGAACCTTTCCACCAAGCGGTTCCTGAATCTGCGGCTCGGTGAGCTGACCCATCGCGCGGAAAAGACGCATACGCCGCTCTCGCTGATCATCTTCGATATCGACCACTTCAAGAAATTCAACGACACGTTCGGACATCCGGCCGGGGACAGCATTCTCAAAGTGGTTGCCGCGCTGATCAAGGGCCAGTTGCGCGAAGACGACATCGCGGCACGGTATGGCGGCGAAGAATTCGTCATCGTGCTCCCCGACACCGTGAAAGAAGACGCAACCCGGATCGCGGAGAAGATCCGCAAGGCGATCGAGAAGCACCCGTTCCGCGTGTCGAGCGACGCCGCCAAGCCCGTCAGCGTGACGATCAGCGGCGGTGTGGCGGGCCACCTCGTCGACGGCAAGAGCAGCCACGAGATTCTCAGCGCGGCCGACCAGGCGCTCTATCTGGCCAAGGAACAGGGGCGCAACCGTATCATCGAATACCGGAGCCGCTACCTCTCCGACGACGAGACCGAGATTGGCGTCACCGTCTGAGCCTGAGCGACTCCCCGCGTCAACTCCTGCAGACGTTCGAGGTAGAGATAGACGACCGGGGTCACATACAGGGTCAGCATCTGGGAGAATAGCAGCCCTCCCACCACCGCCAGCCCGAGCGGGCGTCGTGACTCCGCACCGGCGCCCAGACCCATGGCAATCGGAAGCGTTCCCATCAGCGCAGCCATCGTCGTCATCATGATAGGGCGGAACCGCACGACGCACGCCTCGTAGATGGCATCGACGGGGCTCCTGCCCTCGCTTCGCTGGGCTTCGATGGCGAAGTCCACCATCATGATGCCGTTTTTCTTCACGAGACCCACCAGAAGGATGATTCCCACGAAGGCGTAGATCGACAGCTCGGTGTTGAACATCATCAAGGTGACCAGCGCGCCGAAACCCGCGAAAGGAAGGGCCGAGAGAATCGTGATCGGGTGAAAGAAGCTCTCGTAGAGGATTCCGAGCACCATGTAGATGACCAGCACCGCCATCGCCAGCAGGAGGCCGAGCCCCTGCAACGACGACTGGAACGCCTGCGCCGTGCCCTGAAAGTTCGTCGTGATGGTCGGCGGCAGCGTGTGCAGCGCGAGATTGTCGACGGTCTTGACCGCTTCGCTCAGCGACACTCCCGGCACGAGGTTGAACGAGATCGTCACGGCAGGCAGCTGGCCCGAGTGGTTCACGCTGAGCGGGCCGAGCGTCTGGCTCAGGTTTGCCACGGCATTGAGCGGCACCAGGCTGCCCGATGCCGATCTCACGTAGAGCATCGACAGCGCGGCCGGGTCCTGCTGGTAGCGTGGCTCCAGCTCGGTGATGACCTTGTACTGATTGTTCGGCGAGAGGATCGTCGAAACCTGACGGGCGCCATAGGCGTCGTACAGCGCGCTTTCGATGCTCTGCGCGGTCACCCCCAGGGCGGAAGCCCGGTCGCGGAGGATGGCGACATCCACCTGGGGGTTCCTGAGCTGGAGATCGGTGGTCACATCGAGAAATCCAGGCAGGCCGCGCATCTTCTCTTCCATCATCGGGGCAAGACGGTACAGCTCCCGGGTGTCGGCCCCGCGCAGCGTGTACTGGTACTGGCTCTTGGTGAACTGCCCTCCAATCCGGATCGGCGGCGGGTTCTGCAGGAACACGCGCAGCCCGGTCACCGCGGCCAGCTTGCCGCGCATCTCCTGGATCACCGCCTCCACGCCGAGATCCCGCTCGCTGCGGCGCTTGAGATGCATGAACAGGATTCCCGAATTGCTGCCGGTGAGGCTGCCCCGCGCGCCGGCCGTCGAAAACAGCGTCTCGACATAGGGGTCTTTGCGCGCGATCTCGTTGGCGGCCATCTGGTGCTCGACCATCGAGGCAAAGGAGATTCCCTCGGCGGCTTCCGTGATCGCGAAGATCTGATTGTTGTCCTCGCTGGGCAGGAACCCCTTGGGAATTCTCATGGCGAGGAACACCGTGGCCACCAGCACCAGTCCCGTCATCAGCATCGTGGCGACGCGGTGGCGCAGCGCCCACTTGAGCGAGGTCTCGTACAGGCTCAGCATTCCATTGAAGAACCCCTCGGAAACGGTGTACAGGCGCCCATGGGTCTGCGTGCCGGGTGGCCGCAGAAACCGGCTCGCGAGCATCGGGGTCAGCGTCAGCGAGACGAACCCGGAGACCAGCACGGCCACGCCGATTGTGACGGCGAATTCGTGGAACAGCCGTCCGATGATTCCTCCCATGAACAGCACCGGCAGGAAAACGGCGGACAACGAGATCGTCATCGAGACGATGGTGAAGCCAATCTCCTTGCTGCCGTTGATGGCCGCTTCGAACGGCTTTTCGCCCTTCTCCATGTGCCGCACGATGTTTTCGAGCACGACGATCGCGTCGTCCACGACGAATCCCACCGACAACGTGAGCGCCATCAGAGACAGGTTGTCCAGGCTGTATCCGAGCAGGTACATCACCGAGAAGGTGCCGACGATTGACATCGGCAGGGCGAGGCTCGGGATGATCGTGGCCGACAGATTCCGCAGGAACAGGAAGATGACCAGGACCACCAGGCAGAGGGTGAGCACGAGCGTGAACTTCACGTCATTGACCGAGTCGCGGATCGACTCGGAGCGATCGTAAAGCACCTCGAGCGAGACCGATGCCGGCATCTCCGAACGGAATGTGGGCAGCAGCTTGCGGACCGCGCTGGCGACCTCCACCGTGTTCGTGCCGGGCTGCCTCTGCACTCCCAGGACGATCGAGCTCTGCATCTTGTCACTGTTGCCGAACCAGGCCGCGGTCTTGTCATTCTCCACACCGTCGACCACCGTGCCCAGCTCCTCGAGACGAACCGGCGCGCCAGCCCGCCAGGCCACGATGAGCGGCCGGTACTGCTCGGCCGTGGCGAGCTGCCCGCTCGCCTGCACGGTGAACGCCTTGCTCGGACCGTAGAGCGTGCCCGTGGGCAGGTTGACGTTGCCGCTCGCCACCGCCGCCGTGACTTCATCCAGGCCGATGCCACGGCTGGCCAGAGCGTGCGGGTTCAGCCGGATCCGCACGGCATACTTCTGCGAGCCGAACACCTGGACCTGCGCCACGCCGCTGACCGTGGAGATCCGCTGTGCCATCAGCGTCTCACCGTACTCGTCGAGTGTCGACAGCGGAAGCGTCGGCGACGTCAGTGCCAGGTAGAGGATCGGCTGGTCGGCCGGGTTGACCTTCTGGTACGTCGGCGGGCTGGGCATGTCCTTGGGCAGCTGCGATGTCGTCTTGGCGATTGCCGCCTGGACGTCCTGAGCCACGGCGTCGAGCTCGTGGCTCAGGCTGAACTGCAGCGTGATCTGGGTCACGCCGAGCGCGTTGGCGGAGCTCATCGAGTCGAGCCCCGCGATCGTCGAGAACTGGCGTTCCAGCGGCGTGGCCACCGCCGCAGCCATCGTCTCGGGGCTCGCGCCGGGAAGCGCCGCCGAGACCTGGATGGTCGGAAAATCGACGTTGGGCAGGTCGCTGACGGGCAGCAGCCGGTACGCCACGATGCCGAACAGGAGAATTCCCACCATCAGGATGGTGGTGGTGACGGGCCGGCGGATGAACAGGTCGGAGATGTTCACGATTTCGCGCCTCCCGCTACCCCGGCGGCGCTCTTCACCTCGACGCGCGCGCCGGGGACCAGCCGGAGCTGGCCATCGGTGACCACCTTCTCGCCCTTGACCAGACCCTTCTCGACGATGACTTCGTTGCCGACCGCGCGCCCCACGACGACCGGGCGCGTCTCCACGGTGCTGTCCGCCTTCATGACGAAGACGTAGGCTCCCTGCTGGCCGTTCTGCACCGCCTGCACCGGCACGACCAGCGCGTCGGGATCGGTCGAAAGCTGAAGCGTCACATGGACGAACTGTCCCGGCCAGAGCGTGCGCTG
>DASROJ010000211.1:0-7995 GCA_035646975.1 Patescibacteria group bacterium | reverse complement strand
GCGGGACGGCATCCACGACCAACCGGTGGCTGACACGGGGCAACAGCATCGACCGGCAACCCACGTTTTCGTCCGACGGTCAATGGGTCCTGTTCTCATCCAACCGCAGCGGCAATCTCGATCTCTGGAAGCTCTCCACGGCGACAGGAGCCGTCCGGAGGATCACCGAGGATCCCGGCGACGACTGGGACCCGGCCTTCACACCGGACGGAGCGCAGATCCTCTGGAGCTCGAGCCGAGGGGGCCACTTCGAGATCTGGATATGTGCTGCCGATGGATCGGGGGCCAGAAAACTCAGCGACGACGGCGCCGACGCCGAGAACCCCACGGCGACGAAGGACGGCCAGTGGATCGTCTACAACTCCACCAACCGGGCCAAGTCCGGCATCTGGAAGATTCATCCCGATGGAAGCGGCGCGGTGCGGGTCGTGCCGGGCTCCTGGAGCACCCCCGATGTCTCCCAGGACGGGGCCTACGTGGCCTTCCGCACCGGTGGTCCTCCACGCGTCGTCAATGTGGCCCGCCTCTCCGACGGGGTGGTTCTCCCCTTCCCGATCGGCCTGCCTGGAGCAGCTTCCGACGGACGGCCGCGCTGGTTTCCCGACGGGCGAACCCTCGCCTACACCGGCACGGATGCCACGGGAACCCTCGGGATCTACGCGCAGCCGTTTTCGCCGCAGCTGGACACCCGGGCGATCCGGCGCGCCATCGCGGGATTCAGTCGCGATTCAGCGACTGAATCATTTGCCATCTCGCCCGACGGCACCCGTCTGGTCTATTCCGCGGTCGAACACATCGACACCCTGATGCTCGCCGAGGGTCTGCCGGGCATCGAGCCCCCCCGGCGCCGTGCCCATTGACCCTTGCCCCCCGCAGGGTTGATCCGGGCCCCCGGGGCGGATACGATGTCTGCTCGCCATGGACAATCTCATCGGCAAAAGCGTCACGCATTACACGGTCACGCGCAAGCTCGGCAGCGGCGGAATGGGCGTCGTGTACGAAGCCCAGGACACGCGGCTCGGACGGCGTGTCGCCGTCAAGTTCCTCTCCCAGGACATGCAGCAGGATCCGCAGTCGCTCGAGCGGTTCCAGCGTGAGGCCCGCGCCGCTTCCGCTCTGAACCATCCGAACATCTGCACGGTATTCGCGATCGAGCAGCACGAACGCCAGCACTTCATCGTGATGGAGCTGCTCGAAGGAGAGACTCTCGCCCAGATCATCAGCCGGCAGCCATTCGAGCTCGACCGTCTGCTCGAAGTGGCCGTGCAGATCGCCGACGCGCTGGAATCGGCGCACGCGAAGGGGATCGTCCATCGCGACATCAAGCCGGCCAACATCCTGCTGACCGATCGCGGCCAGGTGAAAATCCTCGACTTCGGTCTTGCGAAGATCGAGGGGGCGCGGCCCAAGACCGACGGCTCCGCCAACGATTCCCGCATGGACACCCGACGAGCCCAGGACGAGCTGACGATGCGGGGCACGACCATGGGCACGGTGTCGTACATGTCGCCCGAACAGGCGCGCGGCCAGCTCACCGACTCCCGCACCGACCTGTTCTCTCTCGGCACGGTGCTGTACCAGATGGCGACGGGAGTGCTGCCGTTTCAGGGGGACACCTCGGCCGTCGTGTTCGAGGCGATACTCAATCGCGACCCCGCCCCGGTCGTCAAGATGAAACCCTCGTTGCCCGCGGAGTTCGGACGCATCCTGGACAAAGCCCTCGAAAAGGACCGGGCGATGCGGTACCAGTCCGCCACGGATCTGAAAACCGATCTGATTCGTCTGAAGCGCGACATCGACTCGGGACGCAGACAGATCGAGGACATGAGCGATTCCCGGGGTGGCGTGTCCCGGCAGTCCGAGAAATCGATCGCCGTCCTCTATTTCGAGAATCTCAGCGGCGTGAGGGAGGATGAATACTTCCGCGACGGGATCACCGAGGACATCATCACCGAGCTGTCCAAGATCAAGGGGTTGAACATCTTCTCACGCCCGACCGTGCTGGCCTACCGCGACAAGCAGGTGACACCGGCCCAGATTGGACAGCAGCTCAAGGCGGCGTACGTTCTGGCCGGCAGCCTGCGCCGCGCCGGCAATCGTCTTCGCATCAACGCGCAGCTGGTCGACACCCGGACCGACTTTCCCCTCTGGTCCGAGCGGTACGACCGCGAGATGAAAGACGTCTTCGAGGTGCAGGACGAGATCGCGCGCAAGATCGCCGAGGCGCTTCGGATCACGCTGACACCACAGGAGCAGGAGGCGATTTCCGCCAAGCCGACCGACAACCTTCAGGCGTACGACCTGTTCCTTCGCGGCAAGAGCTACGCGCGGCGGATGACACGGCAGGATCTCGAATTCGCGCTGCAGATGATCGAAAACGCGGTGGCGCTGGATCCCAACTTCGCTCTGGCCTATGCCGCGATGGCGAACGTCTGCGCCCAGCATCATTACAACTACGGTCGTGTCGCGATCTGGATGGAGCGCGCCAAGACCGCCTCGCAGAAGGCGATCGAGCTGCGGCCCGATCTGCCCGAGGCCCAGGTGGCCCAGGCCTGGATCCTGTATGCCGGCGGTCAGCACGACGAGGCGATTCGGATCGTGCGGGCGGCCATCGAGCGCAAGCGTGATTGCGAGGGCGCCTACTACCTGCTCGGCCGCGCCCTGTTCGCCGCCGGCCGTTACCAGGAGCTGGCGACGGTCGCGGATACCGCCCTGGACGCCAGCGCCGAGGATTACAACGTCTATGTTCCGATCATGAATGCGCTGGGCGCGCTGGGCAAGGATGAAGCCTTGAAGAGCATCCGCCAGCGGAGGATCGTGGCGCTCGAGAATCACCTCAAGCAGGTGCCCGAAGACGCCCGCTCCCGCATCATCCTGGCGAGCGACTACGCCAACACGGATCGCGAGGAGGATGCGGTTCGCGAAACCAATCTCGCGATCGTGCTCAGACCCAATGAAGCCACCGTGCTCTACAACGCGGCCTGCACCTTCTGCCTGCTCAAGAAGAAGCCCCAGGCCCTCGACGCCCTCGCCAAGGCCTGGGAGGCCGGCTTCAGGGACCCGGACTGGGCGCGCCGCGATCCCGATCTGAACCTGCTGCACGGCGACCCTGATTTCGAGCGGCTCTATCCCGAAAAACCCGCCAGCGCCTGAGGCCGCGTCGGCTTCCTGACGCTTCCGCTCCCGGCGGCACGGCGGGTTCTCCCGTCCGGTTGTCGCCCCCCCGAGCGGAACTTATGTTTTTCCGGCCTTGAGCAGCTCCCTGCCATGCCCGCACTCGAGTTCGCCTCGTGACAGGAGGTCTCTTGATGAAACGTGCATCGTTGTTACTCGTCGCAGCCGGCCTGCTCGCCGGATTGCCGGCCTGCTCTCATCGCCAGACCGCGCCACCGCTCCAGACCGTGATGGTTCCCCCGCTCATCGACCTGAAGCAGCACGAGACGATCGGGGTCATCGAGTTCCGCTCCAGCTCCGACGGCAAGCTGGGCCAGCTGGCCACGCGCCGGTTCACCGAGTGGGCTCGACGCGATCAGGGTCTGGTGCGCATCGTCGACCTGGGACCGCGGGCCAAGGCTCTGCGCTCGGTGGGCCGTGATCAGTGGGGCCCCGAGACCTACAAGGCGCTCGGCGAGCAGCGAGGGGTCAGCACCCTGCTGATCGGAGAGCTGAAGGTGTCGGACGTCCGGCCGGACGTGAAGATCCTGGCTTCGCTCGGCTCGGGACAGGTGACGGCCCAGGTGGACGCCACCCTGGAGGTCCAGCTGATCGAAACGGCCACCGGAGCCTCCCTGTGGAACGCCTCGGCGAGCGGCACGAAGAACGTCGGCCACGTCAGCGTCTTCAGCGGCAGGAGGTTCGCCTTCGACGCGGATGACCCCGAGAACGCCTACGGCGTGCTGGTCGACGCACTGGTGGAGCAGACCACGCGGGACTTCCGGGTCAGCTGGGAGCGCCACTGAGTTTTTTCACTTTGTGAACTCCTCGAGGCGGGTTAGTCTTGGGCCGGTCGTTCCCGGGACTCAACCCGCCCCCCCTCACCACCGGGGAGAGGGGCGCCAGTGCAAGGAGGCAACGCCATGAAGAAGCGCAGCGCTCTGGTTTTCACGCTCATCGCGACGGGATTCATCGTCGTCGCCGCGGCTGCGGCGATGATCACACCGACTCCGGCCGTGGCAGGCGACAATCCCTGCGATCCGACGCCCAACATCCTGCTCAACTGCAAGGCCACCCACGGGCACTTCGACTCTTCCTGTTGCTGCTGCGTCCATCACTGAGCCGCACGGCAGGCCGGTTCCAGGCGTGTGTGTCCGGGTCATGACTCGGACACACTCCTGGCCGCCGGCTCACTGGAGGGCGTAGAGGTTGCCGTCCATGCTGCCGAAGTAGACGCCTCCCCGGTCCACCACGGGGGAAGACATGATCGCGCCGATCGAGATGAACCGGTAGAAGTCGACGTACATGTCCTCGAAGTCGCCGAACACGGGAGCGAAGGCGCCCTGGTTCAGGCTGCCGTCGGGATTGAGCAGCTTCATCGGGTCTGCCTTCGAGCCCTCGGTCTGGAACTCCCACGCCAGCTTTCCGGTCTTCGCGTCGATGGCGTAGAGCCTGCCGTTGTGATCCCCCACGTAGGCCAGTTCTCCCGCCAGAGCCGCCGACGAAAACATGTAGGCCTTCGCCTCGAAGTTGAATCGAAGACGCCCGGTCTTCGCGTCCAGCCCCATGAAGCGCGAGCTGTCCGAAGTCCCCACGTAGACCATCCCGTCGCGCACCGCCGGCGTGCCGATCACCCATGACTTGCTGGTGGGGTAGTCCCATTTCTTCCGGCCGGTCGCCGCGTCCAGGGCGTAGACGTGCGCGTCACGGCAGCCGACGTACACCGTTCCATCCGCCACCGCCGGAGAAGACTGGAACCCGACCTGGTTGTGGATGACGGGGTCGTCGCCGGACTTGAACGCCCATTTCTCCTGGCCCGTCTCGGCGTCGATTGCGTAGAGATAGCTGTCCCAGCTTCCGATGTAGACCGTGTGGTTGACCACGGCCGGGGAGGAATGAACGACATCCTTGGTCGGGAACTTCCACTGGAGCAGCCCCGTCTGCGCGTCGACCGCATAGACGTTGCCATCGCCGCTGCCGAAGAACACCTTGCCGTCGGCCACGGCGGGCGACGAGGTGAAGATGTCCCAGGCGTCGGGGACCGTCTGGGCCGCCGACGGGTAACCATGAAGGTTCTTCGCCTCGAACTTCCGCTCGTACTCGGCGGCGAACACCCACTTCGGCTTGCCGGTGGCGGTGTCCAGCGCGGCCAGCGACCCTGTGGAGGAGACGAAGTAGACCACCCCACCCGCCACCGCCGGCGACGAGGCGATCGGCATCCTCGACTTGAAGTTCCACTTCTCTTTGCCGGTTTCCTGATCGACGGCATACAGATGTCCGTCGAGGCTGGCGATGTAGACCACACCCTCGGCGATGGCGGGCGACGTGACGATCGCTCCGCCGGCCTTGAAGGTCCATTTCACACCGCCGAGCTGCTTCGGACCGGGCGCTTCGTAGACACCGGTACGGGCGACGTTGCCATGAAAGGTCGTCTGGGCCACCGCCGGGGCGGCGCCCGCCGCCAGCAGTGTCAGAAGAACGATCCGCTTCATCAAGGGTCTCCTGCTCTGAGGTGCCGGGAATCAGCCCACGCGGACAGGCTCCTCCCTGTCTACGCAAACGGAAGCAGCGAGTCTCTGATGCGCCTCAGAACAGCCCTGTGATTTGCCCGTCGTCGTCCACGTCCACGGCGGCCGCCGACGGCGTGGAGGGCAGGCCCGGCATCGTCATGATGTCTCCGGCCACCGGGTAGATGAAGCCGGCACCCGCCGCCGCGCGGATGTCGGTGACGGGAAACTTGAACCCCTGCGGACGGCCACGAAGAGTCGGGTCGTGCGACAGCGAGGCCGGCGTCTTCGCCATGCATATCGGCAGGTGCGCCAGACCGCAGTCGTTGAAGAACTTGATGCGGCGCTTGACCTTCGAGGACAGGTCGATCTCCCCCGCGCCGTAGACCTTCTGCGCGATGATTCTGATCTTCTCTTCGATGGGCTGTTCCAGATCGTACAGAAAGCGGACATCGGCGGGATTCTGCGACGCCTCCACCACGACCTTGGCCAGCTCCACCGCGCCATCGCCGCCCCGCACCACCCCTTCGTGCGGCACCGCGGCCACCGCTCCGGCCTCCAGTGCTCGCGCGCGCACCGCCTCGATCTCGCGGTCGGTATCGGAGGGAAACCGGTTGATCGCCACGACGACCGGCAGACCGAACAGGCGGGCGTTCTCGATGTGCTTTTCGAGGTTGCAGCAGCCGCGCAGCACCGCCTCCACATCCTCTTTCTCCACGGCGGCCTTGTCGGTCAGCTTCTTGAATGCGCCTCCATGCATCTTGAGCGCCCTCACCGTGGCCACCAGCACGGCCAGATGAGGCTTCAACCCGGACAGCCGGCACTTGATGTCGATGAATTTCTCCGCGCCGGTGTCCGATCCGAAGCCGCTCTCGGTGACGACGTAATCGGCCAGCTTCAGCGCGATCCTGTCGGCGATGATCGAGTTGTTGCCGTGGGCGACGTTGGCGAACGGCCCCGCGTGCATCAGGCAGGGAGTCCCTTCCAGCGTCTGCACCAGGTTCGGCTTGAGGGCATCACGCAGCAGCGCCGTCATCGCCCCCTGCGCTTTCAGCTCATGGGCCCAGATCGGTTTGCCGCCACGCGAGGCGCCCACCAGGATCGAGCCGAGCCTCCGCTTGAGATCCGCGTAGCCTTCCGCGAGCGCAAGGATCGCCATCACCTCGGAAGCCGCCGTGATGTCGAAGCCGGATTCGCGGGTGATGCCGTTGGGCGTGCCGCCCAGCCCGATGACGATCTGGCGCAGTGTGCGGTCGTTCATGTCGACCGTGCGATTCCAGTAGACTTCCTTCGGGTCGAACCCCAGCAGGTTTCCGTGGTAGAGGGAGTTGTCCAGCATCGCGGCCAGCAGGTTGTGAGCCGCCGCCACCGCGTGGATGTCGCCGGTGAAGTGAAGGTTGATCTCCTCCATCGGGACGACCTGCGCGCGTCCGCCTCCCGTCGCGCCCCCCTTGACGCCGAACACCGGACCCATCGACGGCTGGCGCAGCGTGTTGATGACCTTCTTGCCGATTCGCGCCAGTCCCTGCGCCAGCGAGATGTTCGTGACCGTCTTTCCCTCGCCCAGCGGGGTGGGGGTGATCGCCGTGACCATGATGTAGCGGCCGTCGGGGCGGTCCGAAAGCCTGCGAAGTATCGACAGGTCGAGCTTCGCCTTGTAGCGGCCGTGCCGCTCCAGCTCCGAATCGAGCATCCCTGCCGATTCGGCGATCTCTCCAATCTCCTTGAGCTTGACTGACCGCGCGATTTCCTGGTCGGTTTTCATCCATCTCTCCCAAGAGCTGCGGGGTAACCAGACCGAGGGTATCACCTCGGAGACGGTTTCAGGCACTGGTGCCGGGTCCTTCGGGCGTATACCTTACAGCCCTGGAGCGTATCGAGACAATCGAGATGAGCTCCGGCATGACCGGGTGACAAGGTGGGGGAAAGACCGTATGTTTGTAAAATCATGAATCCATTAGGCAAGCTGATTCTCCGGTCCCTCCCCTTTCTGGTGGCTCTGCCGCTGGCGGTTTCCACCGCGTACAGCGGGGACGCCGCGCCGAGCCCAACACCCACGCAGACAGGGATCGCCGCGCAGCCGCTGGGTACGGACACGTTCGACCTCGAGGGATCTCTTCTGCAGGCCGCTCCGACACTTCGGCCCGATGCGCTTCGGGCTGCGCTTCGCTCGCGGGACGCCTTGATGGCCGGCGGCGAGGTCACCCGCCCGATCCTCACGGTGATCGACTACAGCCTTCCTTCCACCGTGCGGCGGATGTGGGTCTTCGACCTCCAGTCGCGTCGACTGCTCGTCCACGAGCTGGTCGCGCACGGCCGCAACTCGGGCGAGGAT
>DASROJ010000210.1:0-37879 GCA_035646975.1 Patescibacteria group bacterium | reverse complement strand
CCTGATGGCGGTTGTCGAGCCGGGCGTCATCACGGAGGTGCTCCAGAACGAGGTGGAGCGGGTCGGTCTTTATTATCCGCCCGATCCGGCCAGCCGTGGGTCCTGCATGATCGGCGGCAATGTCGCGGAGAATGCCGCCGGGCCTCATGCCGTCAAGTATGGAGTGACGAAGGACTGGGTCACCGGTCTTGAAGTCGTGACCGCCGACGGGTCGGTGTTCTCCTGCGGCGGCAAGCTCCGCAAGGACGTGTCAGGCTACAACCTGACACAGCTGCTCGTGGGTTCCGAGGGGACTCTCGCCATCATCACCAAGGTGATCGTGAAGCTGATCCCGGCGCCGGCGCACCGTCGCGCGCTGGTGGCCTGCTTTGACTCGGTGGAGGCGGCGGCCAGCGCAGTGGTGCGCGTGTTCGACAAGAAGGTGATCCCCGCGGCCGTCGAATTCATGGAGGGGGCTGCCTGGCGGACGGGGGCCGATCGACTGGGAAAGCAGCTTCTGCCGCCCGGGCACGCAGCCTACCTGCTGCTGGAGGTCGACGGGACGCACCGCCAGGTCGTCGAAGACGAGGCCCTCGCCATCGCGGAGGCCTGCAGCGAGCTGGGCGCGGCCGACGTCCTGATGGCCGATACCCCCGCGCGCATCAAGGATCTGTGGAGCGTGCGCCGGGCGATAGGTGAAGCGGTCAAGAAGATCGCGCCCTACAAGGAAGAGGACACCGTGGTGCCGCGCAGGCAGGTGCCCGAGCTCGTCGCCGCGGTGGACGAGATCATCAAGCGGTATGGCCTGCGCGCCATCTGCTACGGTCATGCCGGCGACGGCAATATCCATGTCAACATCCTCAAGGACGAGGGGGGCACCGCCTGGTCCTCGCATCTCGACACCGCGATCCGGGAGATCTTCGGCAAGGTGGCCGCGCTGGGCGGAAAGATTTCAGGCGAGCACGGCATCGGCTGGGTCCAGCGGGATTACATGCGTATCACCCACTCGGAAGTCGAGCTGGAGCTGATGAGGCGCATCAAGCGCGCCTTCGACCCGGATGACATCCTCAACCCGGGGAAGATCCTTCCCGACTGAAGCCGGCGGACCGCCGGGGATCCGAGCAGCCGGCTCGCGTCACACCGCCACGGGGGTCTGCTCGGCGCGGGCGAGATCCTCGAAGAACCCTTCGAACTCCTCGAAAAAGGCGTCGACCGAGACCAGCGTCTGGATTTTCTGCCGCAGGACCTTGCCGTTGCGCAGTCCATGCGTGTACCAGCCGGTGAACTTGCGCATCTTGTGCAACGCCGCCTTGTCGTCCTCCTCGGCGCGCAGCAGGCTGAAATGGAAACGGATGAGGTCGCGCCTGTCGTTCAGCGTCGGCAGAAACGGTGTCCGTCCGGCAAGAAGCGCCGCGGTCTGCCGGAAGATCCAGGGGTTCAGCATCGAGCCACGCCCGATCATGACCGCGTCGCACCCGGTGCGGCGCATCATCTCCACCGCCTGGGACGGGGTCGTCACGTCGCCGTTGCCCACCACCGGGATCGACAAGGCCTCCTTGAGGCGGGCGATCCTGTCCCAGTCCGCCTGCCCGGTGTAGAACTGCTTTGCCGTGCGCGGGTGAAGCGCCACGGCCTGGACGCCGTTGGCTTCGCAGATCCTCCCCAGCTCGAGATAATTGAGCCTGTCCTCGCTCAGACCCGCTCGGAACTTGACCGTGAGAGGAATGGTGAGAACACGGCGTGCGGAGGCGATGATACGTTCCGCCAGCGCAAGGTCGCCCATGAGCGCGGCGCCCGAGCAGCCCTTGAGAATCTTGTTGGCCGGGCAGCCCATGTTGATGTCGCAGACATCGGCGCCGATCTCCTGGACCACCTCCGCGGCGGCGGCCATCTTGTCCGGTTTGGACCCGTAAATCTGGATCGCCAGTGGGCGCTCTTCATTGGCGAAGGCCATCATGTTCATGGTGCGCTCGTTGCCGCGCGTGATCCCTTCGCTGCTGATGAACTCCATCGACACGAGGCCGGCCCCGCCAATCCGCTTGATGATCTTGCGGTAATGGCGATCGGTGATGCCGGCCATCGGGGCCAGCACCAGGGGCGGATCGACGGGCACCGGACCGTAGCAGAGCGGTGAAGTCTTCATCCGCTCAGGCTCCCCGGGCAAGTGCCATCAGCTCGTCGTCGTTGAGCAGCCGTGTGCTCTTCTTGGCGGCGGTGAAGATTCGATCGACGACCTCGTCGGTCGCCGTGATGCCATGCTCCTCGAGCCAGTACAGGACATTGGACCGGCCCGACATGTGCCCGATGCGGATGCGCTGGTGGAACCCGAAATCCGACGCCGGCACCCCCGAGTAGACTCGATCCGCGAGCCATCCGTCGTTTTTCCGCAGCGCCTTGATGACGGCCGCCGCATGCACGCCGGTGCCGGTTTCGAAGGCGTCGGTGCCGACCACCGGGTAGTTGCTGGGGATCGGGACACGGCAGCCCTCCGACGCCAGCCGGCAGTATTCACCCAGGCTGGTCAGGTCGCGTTCGATCCATCCAAGCAGGTGGAGGTTCACCAGCAGGAGATCCATCTCGGTATTGCCGGCCCGCTCGCCGATCCCCAGGGCGCAGCCGTGAGCCCTGTCCGCGCCCGCCTCGATGGCCGCCAATGTGTTGGCCAGGCCGAGCCCCCGGTCGCGATGACCGTGCCAGTCGAGCTTGACCTGCCGGCCAGAGGCGGCGATCACGCCGCGCACGAAGGCCACCAGGCTCCTCGCGCCGGCCGGGGTGCTGTGCCCCACCGTGTCGGTCAGGCAGATGCGTCGCACGCCGCACTCGATGGCGGCGGTGTACAGTCGTCGAATCGTCTCCGGCTTCGCGCGCGCGGTGTCCTCGGTGACGTACATGACCGGAAGGCCTTCCTTGACGGCGAAGTTGATCGACTCTTCCGTGTGCTTGAGCAGCGTCTCGATCGGCCAGTCCTCCGTGAACTGACGGATCGCCGACGAGCCGATGAAAAGACAGGCCTCGATGGGAATCCCCACCTGCTGCGAGATCCGCGCGATCGGCTCGACGTCGCGGATCATCGTGCGGGCGGCGCAGTTGGGACGAATCCGCAGCTTCGCCTCGACGATCTCGCGGCACAGGGCGGTGACGTCCTCCACCGCGCGGGCGCCGGCGCCCGGCAGCCCGACGTCGGCGGTGTCGATGCCCAGGGCGTCCATGGCGTGGAGCATCTTCAGCTTCAGTCCGATGGGCGGGTCGGTCACCGACGGCCCCTGCAGGCCGTCGCGCAGCGTCTCGTCGTCCAGCTCGACAGGCCGGCCGGGATGAAACGGTTTGTCGGCCACGTTCCAGTCGTGGATCAACTCGGAGTGGCTCGTCCCTGCGGGATTCATGAACTGATTCTAGGGGGGGCGTGACGGTGAAGTCAACGCGGAGCGCGCCTTCCGCTGTTAGAATGCCGGGCATGCCGGTCCCCTCGGATCACGCCGCGCCAGCCCGCTCACCTGGTTCACTCGCCTCGAGCCTGCTCGAGTGGTACGGACGCGCGGGGCGTGACCTGCCCTGGCGGCGCCGGCCCAATCCGTACCGGGTCTGGGTCTCCGAGATCATGCTCCAGCAGACCACGGTGGAGACCGCCGGCCCCTACTTCGATCGGTTCGTCCGCCGTTACCCGACGATCAGGGATCTCGCCGCGGCGGGCGAGGAGGAGATCCTCGCCCTCTGGTCAGGGCTCGGCTACTACCACCGGGCGCGCAACATGCTGAAGGCCGCAAGGCTCATCGTCGACAGACACCGGGGCAGGGTGCCGCGCGACATGAAGTCGTTGCGGGCGCTGCCGGGTGTGGGACCGTACACGGCCGGGGCGATACTGAGCATCGGGCACAACCTGCCGTTTCCAGCGCTCGACGGCAACGTCAACCGGGTGATCGCGAGGCTCGGCGCCATCGAGGGAGATCCCGCCAGAGCATCCACGAGAAGGGAGATCGAGGCACTCGCCGCGCGCCTGATGCCTGCCGGCAACGCCTCCGCGTTCAACCAGGCGTTGATGGATCTCGGGGCGATGGTCTGCACGCCGCGCCGTCCCGACTGCGTGGCATGCCCGGTGGCGACCTGCTGCCGCGCGCGTCGCGAGGCCTCGGTGGATCGCATCCCGGCCACAAGGCCATCGGCAAGTCCGCGGCACGTCGAGCTGGCGGCGGTCGCCGTCCTGCACGACGGCAACGTGATGCTGGTGGAGCGGGGAGAAGGAACCTTGATGAAGGGGCTGTGGGAGTTTCCACTGGTGGCGGCGAAGAGCCGGCTGCAGGTGGAGCGCGAGGCGGCGCGGTACGGTGCGCGACTCGTCCGGTGCGTGGGGCAGGTGAGACACACGATCACATCCCATCGGTTGTCGATCACGGTGTACGAGGCGGATCGTTGCCGCCGGCCTTCCCGGGGGCTGTCGCCCCGGCGGATCTCGGTATCGGAGCCGGCAGCCAGGCTGGCGACTCCCTCGAGCGCGAGTCCTGCCAGGTGGGAGAGTCTCGACATCGTGACCCGCGGGGGTCAGGGGGGCCTCGCGCTCACCGGCGCCGCCAGGAAGATCTCCCGTCTGCTCGCGGCGGCACGATGAAGCCCACCGATCGGATCAAGGGGGCTCCCACCTTCGCGGATCTCGAGGACGCGCGGCGGCTGCTGGCGCCGCTGCTCGACCCGACCCCGCTGCTCGGAGCGCCCGGTTTTTCGCGCCTCGCGGGCCGGCAGGTCCGCTTCAAGGCGGAGAACCTTCAGCTTGCCGGGTCATTCAAGATCCGCGGGGCCTACAACCGGATCTCGAGGCTGAAAGCCAGGCGTGGCGTCATCGCAGCCTCGGCGGGAAACCACGCGCAAGGCGTCGCGCTGGCGGCGAGTCGACTCGGGATTCCCTCGACGATCGTCATGCCCGAGGAGACGCCGCTCATCAAGGTCGACCGCACGAAGGGATACGGCGCGGAGGTCATCCTGCATGGCGGCTCGCTGGAGGAGGCATTCAGGAAGGCGGGCGAAATCGGCAGACGCCGGCGCCTGACATTCGTGCACGCCTACGAAGATCGCAATGTCATGGCGGGACAGGGAACCATCGGGCTGGAGATCCTCGAGGCCTTTCCCGATGTCCAGGCGATCCTCGTGCCGGTGGGTGGCGGCGGGCTGATCTCCGGTATCGCCATCGCGGTGAAGTCGCTCAACCCCCGGGTCCGCATTATCGGCGTGCAGGCTCGCGGGGCGGCGCCCGTCGTCAGGTCGTTCCAGGAAGGACGGATCGCCAGCCTGCCCAGCGCGGACACGCTTGCGGATGCGATCAGATTCAAGCAGGCAAGCGCGGTCACGATGCCGATCATCCATGAGTATGTCGATGACATGGTCGATGTCACCGAAGAAGAGATCGCCGAGTCGATGGTCAGGCTGCTGGAGGAATCGAAGCTCGTCGCGGAGGGCGCCGGAGCCGTCGGCGTGGCGGCCCTGCTCGCCGGCCGGGTGAGCAGGCGGCTCGGTCGTGTCTGCGCGGTCATCTCGGGGGGGAACGTCGATCTCAACATGATGGCGCGCGTGGTGGAGCAGGGGCTTTCACGCGCCAACCGCTACCTCGTGCTTCGGTCCCAGATACCGGACAAGCCTGGCCGGCTGTATGGCATGCTCACGCATCTGTCGCAGAGACGCATCAACGTCCTTGATGTCCGGCACAATCGCGCCGGCTGGCGGATCCCGCTTGGATGGGTGGAGGTCGAGCTGCTGGTCGAGACGCGCAACGCGGCCCATGTCCAGGAGATCATCCGCTCGTTGAAGGAGGCGGGCTACAAGATCGAGCGCGCGGAGCGCGGCGCCCGCTAGGGGAGGTCGGCGAGGTTCAGGAAGATCTTGAGCTGCTGATCGAGCATTTCCTGTCCACGGGGGTCACCGAGGCTCAGCCGGTACTCGTTGATGATCTTCGTCTGCATTCCCTGCCATTCCGCCCAGCAGTCCTTGCAGATGTTCTCGAAGATCTTCTGCCCCAGCGCGCCGCGGAACGGAGCTTTTTCAAGCGATTCCCTGGCGAGTGTGCATCGACGGCAAGTCATGGTTGACATCGTTTCGAGACCCCGGTTGGACTTGGTGCCGAAGGCGGGATTCGAACCCGCATGCCTCGCGGCGCCACCCCCTCAAGATGGTGTGTCTGCCAGTTTCACCACTTCGGCACTCGACATGGCTGAACCAAATGACCTCAGGCGCCTTCGTCCCTACTGCTGAGGGTTCGGAGGAGGCGTCTGGTTGGATGGCGCCGGCGCAGACGGGGCAGGAACAGCCGGCGCCGAACGCTGCTGCTGGGCCGCTTCATCGGTAACCACCGACGAGCCTCCCTTGTTGGCCATCATGGCCAGCGTGAACGACGTGATCATGAAGACAATCGCCGAGCCGGTCGTCAGCTTGGAAAGCAGGGTCGTCGCGCCTCTGGCGCCGAACGCCGTCTGGCTGGTGCCGCCGAAGGCAGCGGCGACGTCGGCTCCCTTGCCGGTCTGCAGCAGCACGACCAGGATCAGGAACACGCAAACGAACAGATGAACAATCGTGAGCAAGATGATCATGCCGACTCCATAGTCCTGCTTCGTGGGTGCGAAAATATAGCACAGGGACCGCGCTGCCTCAACGGCGGATCAGCGTGTCACTTCGCCTGCCCCCTGCCGCCGGCGACCTGCTCGGCGATCGACAGAAAGCCGTGGGCGGTCAGGCTCGCTCCGCCGACCAGAACGCCGTCGATGGCCTCGAGCGACATCATCACGCCGACGTTCGAGTGGTTGACGCTTCCCCCGTATAATACGGGCAGTCTCGCGCCGCTGTCCCTTCCATAGCTCTGCTCCAGCTCGCAGCGTATGAGCCGGTGCACCGCGTCGACCTCTGCGGGCTCGGGGGTCTTGCCGGTGCCAATCGCCCAGACCGGCTCGTAGGCGACCATCAGACGCTGCCCCTTCTCGAGCACGAGATCCGCCAGGCAGCGCTTGAGCTCCGCCTCGACTACCATCTCGGTGCGGCCGGCCGCCCTTTCATCTTCTTTTTCGCCCACGCAGATGATCGGGGTCATACCCCAGAACAGCGCCCGTTTCGCCTTCATGTTCACCGTGCGGCTGGTCTCCGCGAAATGCTCCCGTCGCTCGGAGTGTCCAAGCAGCACGTAGCGGCACCCGACTTCGGCCAGCATCTGCGCCGAGACCTCCCCGGTATAGGGCCCCTCATCGCTCCAGTGGCAATCCTGCCCGCAAAGAGCGATGCCGGAGCCGGCCAGGATGCGTGCCGCCAGCGGCAGGGAGGTGAAGGAGGGCGCCAGCGCGATCTCCATCCGCCCCTCGGCCGAAAGCAGCACGAGAGGGGTAATCAGCTCCGAAAGAAGCGCCTCGGTCTCGGAGGGGGTCTTGTTCATCTTCCAGTTGCCGACGAGCATGGGGACGTTCACGGCGCGACGTCGGTCAGCGCGGCAACGCCGGGAAGCGTCTTTCCGGAGAGGTATTCGAGCGAGGCCCCGCCACCCGTGGAGATGTGGGAGTAGGAGGACTCCAGCCCGAACTTCTTGACCGCTGCCGCTGAATCACCGCCGCCCACCACCGTGAACGCATTGGCGGCGCCGATGGCGCGCGCGATCGCCTCGGTGCCGGCGCCGAATCCACGGTCCTCGAACTTGCCCATCGGGCCGTTCCAGAGAATGGTCTTCCCTTTGGCGATCTCGAGCTTGAAGGCGGCGATGCTCTTCGGTCCGATATCGAGCCCCATGTATCCGGGCGAAACCGCCGGCCCCCTGGTCGGCCGGCCAGCCTCGCCACTTCCCGCCCTGGATTCCATGTGGTCTTCCGGCAGGAGGAAGGAGACTCCCTTGACGGCGGCCAGCGTCATCAGGTCGCGGGCTTCCATCTCCTTTTCGGGGTCGGCCAGGGACGAGCCGATCTCGTGGCCCAGAGCCTTCAGAAACGTGAAGGCCATGGCCCCGCCCACGATCAGCGTATTGCAGCGCTCGATCAGGTGCTCGAGAAGGTCGAGCTTGTCGCTGACCTTCGCGCCTCCCACCACCACCACGAAGGGGCGTGCCGGGTCCGTCAGCAGCCTGCCGAGGCTGACCAGCTCCTTGTCCATCAGCAGCCCCGCGGCCGCCTGACTGAAATGGCGTGTGATGGCATGCACCGAAGCGTGAGCGCGGTGCGCCGAGCCGAAGGCGTCATTCACGTAGACATCGGCGAGGGTCGCCAGCTCGGCGGCGAATGCCTCGTCGTCTGCTTCTTCTTCCTTGTGGAAGCGCAGGTTCTCCAGCAGCAGGACATCGCCTGGCTTCATGTTCGCGGCGATGGCAGCCGGGTCCGGGCCGATGCAATCGGGTGCAAACGCCACCGGCCTGCCGAGCAGCTCGGCGAGCCTGCGGGCCACGGGAGAAAGCGATTGCTTCGCATCGACCTTTCCCTTCGGCCGGCCCAGGTGCGACGCGGCGACGATCGAACCGCCCTGATCGAGGATGTGCTTGATCGTCGGCAGGCTCTCGACGATGCGCCGATCGTCGGCAACCGAGACCAGCCGGCCCTCGGAGGACAGGGGCACGTTGAAGTCGACCCGCACGAAGACGCGCTTGCCGCGCACTTCGAGGTTCTTCACCGAGAGCTTTTTCATGGGTCGCCGATTATACGGGTGGGTCTCAGGCACTGTCAACGCGGCGCGGCCTGCGTCTTTGCGGCGCGGGGAAGCCCGGCACGCCGCGAGGCTCCTGCGAGCTGAGTATCTCGTGCAGCCAGACCGCCCGCTGGTCATCGAGGCGGGAGAAAATCCGATCGTCCGCCGGCACTCGCGCCGCTTTCATCAGCCGCCGGAACGATTCGCGGATGCGATCCCTCATCCAGCCCTGCTCGCGGCCATAGTGGGACAGGAGATCGATGAGCTCCTCGCGGCCTCCGATCGCCTCCACCGCCATCAGCACCTCGCCCATCAGGGGGGCGTCCTGCCGGCACAACAGAGCTTTCAAACTGCCGAACGCCACCCGGCTGCCGGCCCGCGCGAGGTAGTAGTGGGCTTTCGCGGTGATCATCTGCCGGGCCGGCAATTCCGTGTCGGCGCCGACGAGGGGATCCGACCCGGCCAGCCTGTCGATGACTCCCTTGAGATGGTACAGCGCCGTGCGATCGCGCGATTCGCCGATGATGTCCACGAGCAATCCCAGAGGGACGATTTCATCGACTTCGTCGAGGCATCGCGCCAGGCTGCGCTCTCGCCCGCGAGCCACCTCCCGCAGCACCGAAGCAATACGTGCGCATGCTGCGGCGTCGCTGGAGCGGCCCTTGAGAGCATTCACGAGGGTCGGGATGGCCGGCTCGCCCAACGAGGCGAGCAGGCTCGCGGCCCGACGGTAGGTGAAGTAGTCGGGCGAGTCGAGCTCGGCCAGTGCGATCTCGGCGCCGCTGGCGCCACCTGCGGGCTGCCGGCCGGTGTACCGGATCGCCGCCGAGCTGAGCCGCGAGTCCCGGTCGGAGATCAGTCCCGCGGCGATCGCCTGCGCCTCGCTGGGAGGAAGAGAGGCAAGCACCTTGAGAGCCTCGAGCCTGACCCGGCGATCCTCGTTGATGTCCTGCGCCAGGGAAAGCAGCGGGTCGAGCGCCTCAACGGTGCCGCAATTGAACAGGTCGACGAGCGTGGCCGTGGCGCGCAGCCGCACTTCCGCTTCGGTTTCTCTTTCCAGCATTCCGCGCAGCCTCGTGACAGTCTGCTCGGTGGGGTAGGCCGAGAGCGCCGTGGCGGCGGCCGCCCTTACCGAAGCGTTGCGGTCGGCCAGCGCCAGGGTCAGGGTGCGCCGTGCCCGATGGTCCCCGATGCGGCCAAGTGCGGTGATCGCGGCGGCCCGACGGCTTGCTTCGGCCGCCGATGCAGCCCCGAGAAGGGCTTCGACGGACTTGCGGCCATGCAGGGACAGCAGGGCCAGGACCTGCTCATCTTCCGCGGCGTCACCTCCGCCAAGGAGGTCGACAAGACGAGTGATCTCATCCATGACTCAGTTGCCTGAAAGGGACGCACGCTCCGGAGGAAGAAAATGTGAAGCCCGGGCATGGTAGGTCGGGTCGACGGCGGGTGTCAATTCCTTTGAGTATCGCCGACGGCCGCATTTGCTGGTGCGACCCCGGCGGCAACGGCTATCATGTGGGAATTGCCGGCCGCCGGCGCATCATCAGGAGAATCGATGCCCAGGTTGACCACCCCAATGGTGACCACACTGCTTCTGAGTCTGCTTGTTGTGTCCGGGCTTGTCCGGGCAGGGGCCCATGCCGCCACCCCTCGCGGACAGGTCACTCTGCCCTCGGGGCATGTCCTGGTGGTGGAGGTCGCCGATACGCCCGAAACCCGGGAGCGCGGCTACATGTACCGCGACAGCATCACCGACAAGGAGGGGATGGTGTTCTTCATGGAACAGATCGATTTTCACCCCTTCTGGATGAAGAACTGCCGCATCGCGCTGGATATCCTCTGGCTGGACGAGCACTGGCGGGTAGTCCACATCGAGAAAAACCTGCCCCCCTGCCGGGAAGACCCCTGCCCGAACTATCAGCCGATGCAGGCCGCGCTTTACGTCCTCGAAGTCCAGGCAGGGCTGTCCGGCAAGGAAGGAATCAAGCTGGGAGACCACATCATCTTTACTCCCTCCGCGCCCAGGCCCTGAGGCTCTCCACCCACAACCGGATGGGTCTGGCCCCACAGAATCCACCACAAATGGAACACGCAGCAACAACAAACCCCGGCTATCGGCCGCGAATCAATCCGGTGCCATAGTTCAGCAAGTCGTTGTAACACAGTAACTTAAGTCCAATACCCGGGCGGTTTGCCGCCCCGGGTACGGTTTTATCGCTTGACCGCTTCCTGCCTGTTTGCCTATCATCCCTGCACACCCGACAGCTTCTGGAAGACGGATTCGAAAAGGCGGTTGTCTGGTGCCCAGGAGGTTCACGATGAGATCGACGACGAAGTCGACCAAGATGACCAGGCGAGTCCGAAGGCTGAGACGCTGGCTGCGGCAGGGAACCTGCCTTTGCCTGCTCGGACTGACCGCGGTTCTCGCCACTCTCGTCGGCACCCCGGCCTGGGCCCCCGAGGACCCCTGGCGGTTGGTTGCGGAAGTTCCGATCGTCCGTGGGCCTGAGGCCGCCACCGCCTTGATGGTTGCCGAGTTCCTGAATCACAACGGCGTGCGCTTGCCGGCAGGGCAGCTCCGGGCCATTGCCCAGTCGGTGGCCGAGGAAAGCCGGCGCCAGGAAATCGACCCGCGTCTGCTCCTGGCCGTCATCTTCTCGGAGAGCCGGTTTCGAACCGACGCGGTCTCGGAAAAGGGAGCCATCGGCCTGATGCAGCTGCTGCCATCGACCGCGGAAGACCTGGCGGCCCAGCTGGATCTCGAATGGGGCGGTGATGCCCGGTTGCTGGATCCCCGCACCAACATCGCGCTGGGCGCCTACTACCTCAAGCAGCTGATGGACACGTTCGACGACAACGTCAATCTCGCGCTGACCGCCTACAACAAGGGCCCGGGATACGTTCAGAAGATGCAGGCCAGCGGCGAGATTGAAACCACCGCGGCCAACTTCCCGTCCTCGTACGCCGAGCGGGTCGTCATGCGCATGGACAGCCGTTCGCGCAAGGCCCTCTGATCGGCGACGAAGACCCCCCTGAATTCTTGACCTCTCCAAAACCACTATGGTAGGTTACCCCGCCAGCCGTGCTGGAGCGCGGGTCTGACTCTCAATCATCCCCTGTACAGGTCTCGCGAGCAGCCGGACATCTGTGTCCGCCCCGGGGGGGCGGCCCGGCGCTACAGGAACTGGACGGAGTCACTAGGTGGGTCTCTAGGTGGCAAGCTACATCCCGATCCTCATTTTCATTCTGGTGGCCACGGCGTTTCCGCTTGCCACGCTGCTGCTCGCCAGAGTGGTGCGGCCCTCCAACTACGCGGTCATCAAGTCGTCCGCCTACGAGTGCGGCGTGGAAGCCGAAGGGGAGGCGCGGGGGCGCTACTCGGTCAAGTACTACATCATCGCCGTCCTGTTCGTGGTGTTCGACGTCGAGGTGATCTTCCTGTTCCCCTGGGCCGTCCGGTTCAACGCGCTCGGCGTGTTCGGCTTCATCGAGATGCTCATCTTCATCGCCATCCTGGTTCTGGGCTATTTCTATGCCTGGAAGAAGGATGCGCTCGAATGGGTGTGACGGTCGATGACAGACACGCCTGAGGAACCAAAGAGCCCGCCGGCTCCTCCCGCCGCATCGTCGCCAAAGCCGCCGGCCACGCCGGCCAAGCCCAGGATCGATCCGGTGGAGGAAAAGCTGCGCCGAAGCGTCGCCTCGCCCGCGCTCGACGCGCTGAAGGAGGCCTTCCCCGGTGACCTGCTCGAGGTGGGCTATTACGCGGATGAAGTGACCGCCGTGGTGCCGCGTGAGAAGATTGTCGCGATCCTGAGGTACCTGCACGACGACCCGCGAACCGCCTTCGATCTGCTCGCCGACCAGACCGCGGCCGACTATCCGAAACGCGGCAAGCGGTTCGACGTGGTCTATCACCTTTACTCGATCCCGAAGAACCATCGTCTCCGGCTCAAGGTCCAGGTCGGAGAAGGGGAGGCGGTCCCGTCGGCCACGGCGGTGTACAACGCCGCCGACTGGCATGAACGCGAGATCTTCGATCTGTTCGGCGTGACGTTCGAAGGACACCCGGACCTTCGCCGCATTCTCCTGCCCGACGAGTGGCAGGGCCATCCCCTGAGGAAGGAATACCCGCTCGAAGGGTTCCCCGAACAGCACATGCGGCTCCGCTGAGCCGCGAGCCGAAGGAACGGACGCCGATGTTTCGCACCGAGATGATGGAGATCAACATGGGCCCGCAGCACCCGTCGACTCACGGGGTGCTGAGACTCGCGCTGACCCTGGATGGCGAGACGATCGTCGACGTCAAGCCGGTCATCGGCTACCTGCACCGGGGTGTGGAAAAGCTCTCCGAGCACAAGATCTACGTGATGGTTCCACCGCTTTGCGACAGGCTCGACTATGTCGGCTCGGCGTCACAGAACCTCGGCTATATCCAGGCGGTGGAGAAGCTCTCGGGCATCGAAGTGCCCGAGCGGGCCAGGTACATCCGCACGATCATCGCCGAGCTCAACCGGATCTCGAGCCACCTCGTCTGGCTGGGCACGCACGCGCTGGACATCGGCGCGATGACGGTATTCTTCTACTGCTTCCGCGAAAGGGAGATGATCCTCGACCTGTTCGAGGCTTTCTGCGGCGCGCGTCTCACCACGAACATGTTCCGCGTCGGCGGAATACTCGATGATCTGCCGCCGGGGTGGATCGAGGGGTGCCGGCACTTCATCGACCTGCTTCCGTCGCGCATGAAAGAGTACGAAGGGCTCCTGTCGCAGAACAGGATATGGCTCGAGCGCACCAAGGGCGTCGGCTACATCTCCGCGACGGACGCCATCAACTGGGGCCTCACCGGCCCGATGCTCAGGGCATCGGGTGTCGCCTACGACGTGCGCAAGACGGAGCCTTATGCCGCGTACGACCAGCTCGAATTCGACATCCCGACCGAGACCGACTGTGACACCTATGCCCGGTATCTCGTGCGCCTCGAGGAGATGCGGCAAAGCGTGCGGATCATCCGCCAGGGGCTCGACAAGCTGCCGGCAGGCGAAATCCGCGCTCCAAAGCTCAAGACGAGGATGAAGCCGCCGGTCGGGGAGGTCTACCACGAGGTCGAAGGGCCGCGCGGCGTGCAGGGGTTCTACCTCGTCAGCGATGGCGGTGAGACGCCATACCGCTGCCATTTCCGCGCCCCCTCGTTCGTGAACCTGGCTGCCATCGGGGTGATGTCGAGGGGCGGGCTCGTGGCGGACATCGTGGCGGTGATCGGCACCATCGACATCGTGCTGGGAGACTGCGATCGATGAACAGCGTCGAAGTCATCCAGAACGTCGTCGTGCCGACCATCAAGATCGCGGTGGTGCTGGGAGTCGTCTCGGGGATGGTGGCCTACCTGACGCTGCTCGAGCGCAAGATCCTCGGCTTCATGCAGCTGAGGCTGGCGCCGCGGCGGGTGGGCCCGAGCGGGCTGCTGCAGCCGATAGCCGACGGAATAAAGCTTCTGATCAAGGAAGACCTGGTTCCCGACGGCGCCGACCGCGCCCTTTTCGTTCTGGCGCCGATCATGTCGGTCATCCCGGCCTTCGCGGCGCTTGCCGTGCTCCCGTTCGCGTCCCAGCCGTTCGAGGTGTTCGGCTACACGTTCACACCGTTCATCACCGACGTGAACATCGGCGTGCTCTACATCCTGTCGATCACATCGCTGGGTGTCTACGGGATCATCCTGGGGGGCTGGTCGTCCAACAGCAAGTACTCCCTTCTGGGGTCGCTGCGCAGCGCGGCGCAGATGGTGTCGTACGAGGTGCCGCTGGGTCTTTCCATCGTCGGCGTCCTGATGCTCTCGGGCACCGCCAGCATGGTGGGAATCGTCGAGGCGCAGCGCAACGCGCGGCTCTGGTTCTTCATCCCCCAGGCGGTGGGGCTGTTCTGCTACTTCATCTCGGCGGTGGCCGAGACCAACCGGCTGCCTTTCGATCTTCCCGAAGCCGAGGCGGAGCTGGTGGCCGGCTATCAGACCGAATACGCGGGAATGAAGTTCGCCTTCTTCATGATGGCCGAGTACGTCAACATGATCGTCGTGGCGTCGCTGGCGACCACGCTGTGGCTAGGCGGCTGGCTGCGCCCGTTTCCCAACATCGAGGCGCTGGGCTTCTTGGATTTTCTGAACTGGGCGCACCCGGCGCTGTCCGGCATCTTCTGGTTCTCACTGAAGGTGCTCGTGATCCTGTACATTTACATCTGGCTTCGCGGCACGTTCCCGCGATACCGGTATGACCAGCTCATGCGTCTGGGATGGAAATGGCTGCTTCCGCTGGCGCTGGCCAACATCGTTCTCACGGGCCTCGTGCTGGTTCTGAGACATCAGGGATGATCCGACCATTATGAGCATGACGAGCATGACGAAAGGCATGGCGTTCATCAAGAGCATCTTTCCCTACGAGATGATCCAGGGGATGGTCATCACGCTGAAGAACCAGTTCCGCCCGCACATCACGCTCGAATATCCGAGAGAGACGCCCGACCTTCATCCGCGGTTTCGCGGAGTGCCGAGGCTGCGGCGTGATCCCGAAAACGGCGAAGAGATGTGCGTCGGCTGCCTGCTGTGCGAGCAGATCTGCCCGGACAATTGCATCAGCATCGTGGTGGACAAGCGTCCCTCCGGAAAGGGCAAGTATCCGAAGTCGTTCACCATCGACTACGAGCGTTGCTGTTTCTGCGGGCTGTGCGTGGATCCGTGTCCGACCAAGCCGATCACGGCCATCTACATGAGTCATGACTACGAGCTGTCGGATTATTCGCGGGTCGAGTTCATCACAGGCAAGGAACGGCTGTACGAAGGGCATCCGCTCAAGAAGTACGACAAGTAGAGGGGGGGACGGGGGTTGGCTCCAGGCGCGATGGTTTTCTACGTGCTGGCTTCGCTGGCGGTGGTGTCCGCCGTGATGGTCATCACGCGGCGCAGCGCCGTCCATGCGGCGCTTTTTCTCGTGCTGACCTTCTTCTGCGTGGCGGGGATCTACGTCATCCTGTCGGCCGAGTTCCTCGCGGCGGTGCAGGTGCTGGTGTACGCGGGCGGCATCATGGTGCTGTTCCTCTTCGTGATCATGCTGGTGCCGCTGGAGGCACGCCAGCTGCGGCCGCCGGTGAGGCACGTGGCCGGCTCGCTGCTGCTGGCCGGCCTGCTGGCCGCCAGCCTCATCTCTTTTTTCGCCGCGGCGAAGGGGCCGGAGACGGGCGACGGCATCCAGCCGCTGGCGTCAGGCGGGGGCAACATCGAAACCGTGGGGCTGCTGCTCTACCAGCGATACATGCTGCCGTTCGAAATCGCCTCGGTGCTGCTGCTGGTGGCGATGATCGGCGCGGTCGTCCTGGCAAGGAAGAAAGTATGATCCCGACTTCTCACATCCTTGTGTTCAGTCTCGCCCTGTTCACGATAGGGCTGATCGGCGTGCTGACCCGCCGCAACGCCATCATCGTGATGATGGGCATCGAGCTGATGCTGAACTCGGCCAACATCAATTTCATCGCCTTTTCGCAGAAGCTCGGCGATCTGGCCGGACAGGTCTTCAGCATCTTCACGATCGTCGTGGCGGCGGGTGAGGTGGCCGTGGGTCTGGCGATCATCATCTCGCTGTACCGCAACAAGGACTCCATCAACGTCGACGACATGAACATCATGAAAGGCTAGGCGGAGCGTGAGCGGATCTCTCTGGCTGATACCCATCCTGCCCGTGATCGGGTTCCTGATCAACGGGCTGCTCGGCAGCCGCATGCCGAAGAAGGCCGTGTCGTTCATCGCCTGCGGGGTGGTGGCGGTGGCCTTCGTGCTGTCGGGTCTCGCCGTCATCGAGCTGGCCGGCATGCCCGCGGGACAGCGCTACATGGAGAACAGGCTGGCCACCTGGGTGCCACCGGTGGACGCCGGCGGCGGCGCCAAGGGGCTGGCCGTGGACTGGCTCTTCACGCTCGACCCGCTGTCCGCCGTGATGATCCTGATCGTCACGGGTGTCGGCCTGCTGATACACATCTACTCCGTCGGCTACATGTGGGAAGAGCCGGGCTACTGGCGCTACTTCACCTATCTCAATCTTTTCATGGCGATGATGCTGACGCTGGTGCTGGGTGGATCGTTCGCCGTGATGTTCGTCGGCTGGGAAGGGGTGGGGCTTTGCTCCTACCTGCTGATCGGCTATTTCTACTGGAAGCCCGACTGCGCCGACGCCGGCCGCAAGGCGTTCATCACCAACCGCATCGGAGACCTGGCGTTCGTGATCGGGACGCTGACGCTGTTTTCATATTTCGGCACGCTCGAGTTCAGGCCGATCCTGCACGCGGTGACGACGGGGCAGGGACCGCAGTGGGTCCTCACCGTGGTCGCGCTCTGCCTGTTCGGCGGCGCCTGCGGCAAGTCCGCTCAGATCCCTCTTTACGTCTGGCTGCCCGACGCCATGGCCGGCCCCACGCCTGTCTCGGCCCTCATCCATGCGGCCACCATGGTGACCGCGGGCGTCTACATGGTCTGCCGTCTCGCGCCGCTCTATCTCGCGGCTCCCGCGGCGCTCACGGTGATGGCCTGCGTGGGGGCGGCCACCGCGCTGTTCGCCGCGACCATCGGCCTGGCGCAGGACGACATCAAGAAGGTCCTGGCCTACTCCACCGTCTCCCAGCTGGGCTACATGTTCCTGGCCGCCGGTGTCGGGGCTTTCTCGGGAGCGATCTTCCATCTCACGACGCACGCCTTCTTCAAGGCCCTGCTGTTTCTCGGTTCGGGCGCGGTCATCCATGCGCTGCACCACGAGCAGGACATGATGAAGATGGGCGGGCTGCGCAAGCAGCTGCCCACGACCTACAAGGTCTTCCTGTGCGGGTGGGTCGCCATCGCCGGCGTGCCGCTGACCTCCGGTTTCTTCAGCAAGGATGAGATCCTCTGGAAAGCGTTCCAGTGGAGCCCGGTCATCTGGGCCGTCGGCGCAATCACCGCGGTCCTGACGGCGTTCTACATGACACGCCTCATGGGGCTGACGTTCTGGGGCAAGTCGCGCATGGATCATCACACAGAGCAGCACGTTCACGAGGTCGGCCCCGCGATGAAATGGCCGCTGGTGATCCTGGCCGGTCTGGCCCTGGTGGGGGGCTTTCTCAGCGTGCCGGCGTCGCTGTGGCACATGCCCTTCACGCTCGAAGCCTGGCTGGAGCCGGTGTTCAATCCGGCTACCTACGCCGCACTTGGTGGCACCACGGGTGGCGCAATGGGTGGCGATGCCGCCGAGCTGGCCGGCCATGCAGAGGAAGCCGGCAGCGCCGCGGAATACGGCCTCATGCTTCTGATGTCGCTGCTTGCGGTGCTGACGATGTGGTTCGGCTTCAACCTCTATGACAAGACGCCCGAAAAGGCGGCCGCCTTCAAGAAGCGATTCGCCGGGGTCTACAACGTCCTGAAGAACAAGTACTGGGTCGACGAGATCTACGATGCGCTCGTCATCCAGAATTTCTACCGCCTCAGCCGCGCGGCGCACTGGTTCGACGTGAGCGTCGTGGACGGCGCGGTGCACCTGGTGCGCAACCTGACCGTCGGCTTTTCCTATCTCTCGGTGTTCTGGGACACATGGGTCGTCGACGGCCTGGTGAATCTGGCCGGACGCACGGTGAGAGCCGGCTCCGGGGGCCTGCGAAAGCTGCAGACGGGCCTGCTCCAGTCGTACGCATCGGCCATGGTCTTCGGCCTTTTCGTGTTGATCTGTTTCTACATGTACGTGTCCTGAGGAGCGATTGAATGTTTCGAGGTCTCCTTTCACTCATCGCTTACGTGCCCCTGTTGGGCGCGCTGCTCATTCTCTTCTTTCCGAAAAACGCGAAGAAGGGGATCGCCTGGTTCGCCACCGCGGTGGCCGGCGTCGACTTCCTGCTCTCGCTACCGCTGTTCTTCCAGTGGGACACGAGCCTGGCGGGATTCGACCCGACGACGCTCGAGCGGCACTCCTGGATCCCTTCCATCGGGGCGCAGTACATCTTCGGCGTGGACGGCATCTCGATGCTGTTCGTGCTGCTGACCACGCTGCTCGGGGTCGTCGCGATGCTGTCGTCCTGGACCGCCATCACCGACAGGGTGAAGGAGTACTACATCTTCCTGCTCCTGCTGCAGACCGGGATGCTCGGCACGTTCATGTCGCTGGATTTCTTCCTCTTCTATGTCTTCTGGGAGGTCATGCTGGTGCCGATGTACTTCCTGATCGGCATCTGGGGGGGCAGCAACAAGCTGTACGCGGCGATCAAGTTCTTCCTGTACACGCTGTTCGGCTCGGTTCTGATGCTGCTGGGAATTCTCGCCGTCTATTTCTATTACGGCAGCAAGACCGGCGTCAGCACGTTCGACTACACGCAGCTTGTCACGCTGGGCGCCGACCCCGCCTTCCTCGCGCTCTCCAAGTGGGTCTTCTGGGCCTTCTTCATCGGGTTCGCCATCAAGGTGCCGATGTTCCCGTTTCACACCTGGCTGCCCGACGCGCATACCGAGGCCCCCACGGCCGGCTCCGTCATCCTCGCCGGCGTGCTACTCAAGATGGGGACGTACGGCTTCGTGAGGTTCAATCTGCCGATGCTTCCCGAGGCCTCCAGGATCTACGCCCCGTACATCCTCGGTCTCGCGGTGGTGGGCATCGTCTACGGAGCGCTGGTGGCGATGGTGCAGCGGGACTGGAAGAAGCTGGTCGCCTATTCGTCGGTCAGCCATCTGGGGTTCTGCATGCTGGGGGTGTTCGCGCTCAACGTGAACGGGCTCAACGGCGGCATCCTGCAGATGCTCAATCACGGGCTTTCCACCGGGGCGCTGTTCCTCATCGTCGGCATCGTCTACGAGCGCCGGCACACGAGACTGATCTCGGAGTTCGGCGGGCTGTCGAAGCAGATGCCCGTATTCGCCACGATGTTCCTCATCGTGACCATGTCCTCGATCGGGCTGCCGGTGCTCAACGGCTTCATCGGCGAGTTCACCATCCTCGCCGGCGCCTTCCAGATACCGCATGATGTCGCGCTGCATCCGTTCGGCATGTCGGTGGGCGGCCGGTTCTGGGCGGTGTGCGGTGTGACGGGCATCGTCCTGGGGGCGGCCTACATGCTGTGGCTGTACCAGCGCACGATGTTCGGGCCGCTCGACAATCCCGAGAACCAGAAGCTCAAGGACTGCACGGCGCGCGAGGTCCTCTACCTGGCGCCGCTGGTGGCCTGCTGCTTCTGGATCGGCCTGTACCCGAAGCCGTTCTTCGACATCCTCGACAAGCCGGTGGCCCATCTCGTCGAGCAGCTGGGCCCGGCCTCGCGCGGCTACGCGGAGCTGCGCAAGTGAGCGCGTTCGACGCGGCGAAGTACCTTGTGGATTGCAGACCGATCCTGCCGGAGCTGCTTCTCTACTTCTTCGCCTTCATCATCCTGGCCGTCACCGCCATCCTGCCGAAGGAAGACCGCCGGCTCATCGCCTGGCTCTCGCTGGTCGGCACGGTGCTGGTGATTCCCAGCGTGTTCAACAACGCCCGGGTGCTCGACGGGGTGGCCGCCGCGCCGGTTTTCTCCGGCGACGTCGCGGTGGACCCGCTGAGCTTCTTCTTCAAGCTGATCTTCCTGATCGGCGCGGTGCTCACCATCATGATCTCGATCAACTACATGGACATCGAGAGAATGCAGTCGGGCGAGTATTACGCCCTGATCATGATCGCCACCGCCTCGATGATGTTCATGGCCACGGCCCTGAGCCTGCTGATGATTTTCATCTCGCTCGAGACCATGGCGCTTTCGATTTACGTCCTGGTCGGTTATCTCAAGGAGAACCGCAAGTCTAACGAGGCGGCGCTGAAGTATTTCATCCTCGGCGGGTTTTCCACCGCGATGTTCGTGTACGGCTCGTCGCTGGTATACGGCAGCACCGGTTCGATCCAGCTGGCGAAGATCGCCACGGTGGCGGTTCCCGGCGCGCCCGGCATCGAGCTGACGATTCTCGGGCTGATCCTCATCACGGTGGCGCTCGGGTTCAAGGTGGCCGCGGTGCCGTTCCACATGTACATCCCGGACGCCTACGAAGGGGCTCCCACGGCGGTCACCGCGTTCATCTCCACCGCGTCGAAGGCAGCGGCCTTCATCGTGGGACTCCGGGTCCTGATGTCGGGATTCCCCGCGCTGTACCAGTACTGGGCGCCGCTCATCGCGCTGCTGGCGGCGGCCAGCATGACGCTGGGCAATATCACCGCGATCCTGCAGGACAACATCAAGAGGATGCTCGCCTACTCGAGCATCGCGCACGCCGGCTACACGCTGGTCGGCGTCCTGGTGGCCGGCATGCCGGGGGAGACTGGCGACTTCGGCGTCAAGGCGGTGGCCATATACCTGCTGGTCTATACCTTCATGAACATCGGCGCCTTCGCGATGGTGATCATGATGAGACGCGCAAACCTCGTGGGCGACCTGATCGTCGACTTCTCGGGGCTGGCGAAACGCGCGCCGATGGCCGCTTTCGTGATGCTGCTGTTCCTTCTGTCGCTGGCGGGCATCCCCCCGCTGGCGGGTTTCATGGGCAAGTGGTACCTGTTCGGCGCCGCGATCAAGGGGCACTACGCCTGGCTCGCCGTGCTCATGGTCATCAACAGCGCGATCTCGCTTTACTACTATTTCCGGGTGGTGGTCTGCATGTACCTGCGCGAGCCGCTGACCGACGAACCGTACGCGACCTCGCCCGCCCTGACGGCGGCGCTGGCGATCGCGGCGGCGGCGACGCTGCTGATCGGGCTGATGCCCGAGCGAATCCTGAAACTGGCGACATTCTCGTATTCGATGGCAATGGCGGCATCGTCGTCGGGCTGAATGGCCGACAAGAACGGACGCAGCGAAATCCTCCGCCGGGCCGGGCCCTATCTGGGGCTGGGCTCGATGTTCGCGGCCTCTTTGCTGATTGGGGTCGGCGGCGGCTACTGGGCCGATGGCAGATTCGGCACCAAGCCGTGGCTGACCATCGCCGGAACAATGCTGGGGCTGGTGCTGGGATTCTACAATTTCTTTGCGGTCGTGCTGCGGCGCCCACCGGGGAATGGTGACGAATGACGGCGGACGAATGACAAAGCTGCCTTTCCCGCTGTTCGTGGTCGGTGTGACCGCGCTGGTGGCCGCCATCACGGCTGCGGCCATGCCCGGGCATTCCGGCCTGGTCGCCGGCGTGGCCGCGGGAACGGCGGTGGCGGGATCGTTTGCCGCCCTCGCGGTCGCGGTGCTCACACGGATCAAATCCCGGGCGCGGGGTGATGCGACCTTGCAGGCCCAGGCCACCACGAGCATGGCGCGAGCCTTCGCTGGCCTGATGATGGCACGCATGGTAGCTTATCTGGCCCTGGTGATGGCTGCGGTGGCGCTGAAGGTCGTCGACCCGGCAGGTGTGGGCGCCGGGCTGGTGGTGGGCACGCTGGTGTTCCAGGCGCTCGAAGTGGCATATCTGAGGAAACTGACGTGATACAGCAGGCGACGGAGCACGCGGCGGAGGCAGCTGGGGCAGCCGAGCACGCGGCCGAGCACTCCGACGACATCGGCGCCACGATCATGCACCACATCACGAACGGGGACACCCTCGATCTGGGATTCACCCAGGTCCACCTGCCGCAGATCCACCTCGGCGGGCTCGATCTGTCCATCACGCGGCATGTCGTGATGATGTGGGTCGCCTCGACGATACTCATCCTGCTGTTCGCCGTGGTGATGCGTGGGCGGAAGCTCGTGCCCCGGGGGGTCATGAACCTGCTCGAGATGCTGGTCGTGTTCGTGCGCGACGAGATCTGCATCAAGAACATCGGCGAGCACCATGGAAGAAAACTGGCTCCGTACATCCTGACGCTTTTCTTTTTCATCCTGGTCTGCAACCTGCTCGGGCTGGTGCCGCTCGGCTCGACGGCCACCGGCAACCTCAACGTGACGGCGGGTCTGGCGATTCTCTCCTTCCTGATGATCCAGCTCGAGGGAATCAGGGAGAACGGTTTCTTCAAGCACTGGAAGAACCTGGTGCCGCACGGCCTTCCCATCTTCGTCCTGCCGATCATGATCGTGGTCGAGGTGCTGGGGATGTTCGTCAAGCCGTTCGCGCTCTGTATCCGTCTTTTCGCCAACATGACGGCTGGCCACGTCGCCATCCTGTCGTTCCTGGGGATGATCTTCATCTTCAAGAGCCTGATGGTGGGCTTCGTGGCGGTGCCGCTGGCTCTGGGCATCATCATGCTGGAGCTGTTCGTGGCCTTTCTTCAGGCCTACATTTTCGCGATGTTGACATCCCTGTTCATCGGGTTTTCGGTACACCCTTCGCACTGAACGGTTCATGACATTTTCCCAAGGAGGAGTCGTCAAATGGATCAGCATCTACCCTACGTCGCGGCCGCCATCGGGGCGGGGATCGCGGTCATCGGCGGCGGCTACGGCATCGGCCGTCTGTCCGCCTCGGCCCTCGAGGGGATTGCCAGGCAGCCCCAGGCGGCCGGCCCCATCGGAACCAACATGATCATCGGCGCGGCGCTCATCGAAGGCGTCACGCTGATCGCCGAAGTCGTCTGCATCCTGATCGTGTTCCTGAGGTAGGTGAGTCCGCATGAAACTGGTAGAGATCGATCCCGGTCTCATCATCTGGACGGTGTTCACCTTCCTCGTCCTGCTGGGGATTCTGCGGGCCGTCGCCTGGAAGCCCCTGCTCGCCCTGCTGGACGAGCGCGAGAAGACGATACGCGAGTCGCTCGAGCAGGCCCGGCAGGCCAGGGAGGAGGCGGAAAAGCTGATGGCGCAGCATCGCGAGATGCTGGCCAAGGCGCGTCATGAGATGGCGGCGATCATCGAGAAGGCCCAGCGGGATGCCGAGCAGGTCCGTGCCGACATCCTCGCGCGGGCCCATCGTGAGGCCGAGGACAAGGCAAAGCAGTTCTCCGAAGACCTCGAGCGGCAGAAAAGAGCGGCGGTGCGCGAGATCAGGGAGCAATCGGTCGACCTGGTCCTCGCCGCGACGTCCCGTCTCATCAAGACGTCGCTGGACGAGGAGAAGCACCGATCCCTGGTGCGCGGCTACCTCGACGACCTCGGCAAGCTCGCGTCTCCGGAGTAAATTAATGACGTGATATCCTGCGGGGATGACCCCGCCGGAGTCTTCGGCCGCCCCCATCATCACCCTCGAAGTCCGGACCGCGCCACCCTACCCGGTGATGGTGGGTCCGGGCGCCTCCCGCCGTCTCGCGACCTGGCTGATCGAGCGGCATCTCGCCGCGCGCTACGCCCTGGTGGCCGATTCCAACGTGGCGGCGCTGCACGTCCGGCCCCTCCACGATCTGCTGGTCGACGCGGGCCTGTCGGTGGGCACGATCGTCTTTGCCGCCGGAGAGGCGAACAAGACCCGCGCCACCAAGGAAATCGTGGAAGACGCCATGATCGAGGCCGGATGCGGTCGTGACGCGGCGATCGTGGCGGTGGGAGGCGGCGTGACGACCGATCTGGCGGGCTTCGTGGCCGCCACCTACCTGCGTGGAATCAGGTGCGTGCAGGTTCCGACCAGCCTGCTGGCGATGGTGGACGCGTCGGTGGGCGGCAAGACGGGAGTGGACCACGCCAGGGGCAAGAACCTGATCGGGGCCTTTCACCAGCCCTCGGCCGTGTTCATCGACACCGACTTCCTGTTCACGCTGCCGGAGCGGGAGTACCGCTCGGGGCTGGCCGAGATCGTCAAGACCGCCGTGATCCGCGACGCCGCGCTGTTCGACCGGATCTCCGGCGAGTCCCCGGCCCTGCTGAGGCGCGAGCCGGGGCTGCTCACCGAGGTGATCGCGCGCTCGTGCGAGATCAAGGCCGAGGTGGTGGCGGCCGACGAGAAGGAAGGGGACCTGCGCAAGATCCTCAACCTGGGGCACACCATCGGCCACGCGATCGAGACACTGTCGGGATACGAGCTGACCCATGGCGAGGCGGTGTCGATCGGCATGGTGGCGGAGACACGAATGGCGCAGCGGCTCGGGGTGCTGTCCGGAGCCGCCGCCGAAGCGATCGAGCAGACGCTGGAGAAGCTCGGGCTGCCGGTGCGTCTGAGCGCCGATCGGCCGGCGATGAGGCCCTGGTCGATCCTCGAGGCGGCGCGTCGCGACAAGAAGACCCGGGACGGAAGGATCGCCTACGTCCTGCCGTCGGCGCTGGGCGTGATGGCGCGTGGTCCGTCCGGCTACGGCATCCTGCTCGAGGATGCCCTGGCGGCGGAGGTGCTTGCCGGGATGCTGGACACGGCGCCGCCACGGTGAAGGCTTCTCGCGACGGACGTCTGTTTCATGCGGGCCCTGTCCTCATCTCGGTGGCCGTGGTGGCCGCCCTGGTGGTCGCCCTGCACGCTCCGGTGCTCACCCGCGGGGCTCTGATCGCGCCGGCCGGCGCGCAGTACGGACAGTGGCCGTGGAAAGCCTATGCCGCCGAGACGGAAGCGCATGGGGCGCCCGGCAGCGGGGGGGATGCATCGATGGATGCTCTGCTCCTGCGAGCCTGGCCGTGGCAGCTCTACACGGCGCGAAGCCTCGAAGGTGGATGGATCCCGCTCTGGAATCCCTATTCGGGCTGCGGGACCCCGTTCGTGGCCAACGCGCAGTCGGCCGTCTTCTTTCCGCTCCACTGGCCTGCATGGATCTTCCCCTCGATGCGCGTGTTCACCGCGGCGATGCTGATGAAGGTCGTGCTGGCGGGTGGCTTCATGGCCATCTTCCTCGCCGGGCTCGGATGCCGCACGGCATCCTGCGTGACCGGGTCGGTGTCGTTCGCGCTATGCGGCTTCATGACCGGGTGGCTCGGTTCTCCGCACACCAACGCTGCCTTGCTGCTGCCGCTGGTGATGCATGCGACCCGGTCGCTTGCGGCCCGCCAGTCGTCCGGGCCGTTTCTCCTTCTGGTGTTCGCCGGGGCCGCGCAATACCTTGGCGGGGACCGCGGCACGACGCTGCAGATCCTGGGGCTGTCGGCGCTCTATTTCCTGTGGAGCCTGCGCGAGGCCCCGCGGCCGCGTCTGGCGGTCGGGATGTACCTCGGCGCGATGGCTCTTGCCTGTGCGATGGCGGCGGTTCAGCTGCTGCCGTCCCTGGAGCGGGAAGCGGCCGGCGAGGCGTCGACTCGGGCTGCGTCGGTGGCATCGAGCGCATCGGGCGCATCTCACATGACGCTCAGCCTGCTGCTGCCCGGCCATGTCGGGCGGACCCCGGCGGGGTACGCCGGCGCTGCTGCGTTGCTGCTCGCGTTGGTATCGCTGTGCTGGTGGCGCCGGACCCGTTTCTTCGTCGCGATCGCGGTGGTCTCGGCGGTTTCGGCATCCGGTCCGCCCGGGACACGGTGGGCGCCGGGCCTGCTGCTGCCGTTCTGCCTGGCGACCCTGGCGGCTCTTGGCCTGGCAGGCCTCGAAGCACTCGAAGCAGTCGGTCAGAACGCGAAGCCGAGCGCCGGAATGCAGTGGCGTCAACGTGGTTCACTGATCGGCGTCACGTTGCTGTGCGCCTTTCTCCTGATTGCCGTTGCGATGGGATACGGCACACGCGACCCCAACGCCGCGCGTCTTGCGGCGTTCTTCGTGGGAGGCACCGGGCTGCTCGTCACCCTCGTCCTGCTGCGTCCGTCGGGGCGGGCCATCTACACGTTCGGTATCGCGGCCATCACCTGTGTGGACATGCTGCAGTTCGCGTCGGGCAGAAACCCCCACGCCGGCGCCGAGGCGATGTTTCCACCGACACGTCTGACCGACTTTCTTCGGAAGGACGCATCTGCCGACATGGTGAGGGGCGGGCGGCTGCTGACGGTAGGGCCGGTCCTGCGCGCCGAAACACAGATGCCCTACTGGCTGTCATCGATCGAAGGAGGCCCCGTGTCGGACGGGCTGGAGGCCACGGAGTCGCGCGACTACCGGCGCATCCTCGATATGGCCCGGGTGGATCACGTCCACCAGACCGGCGAGATCCCGGCCGGCTCGAGGCCGTTGCTCGATCTCCTGGGGATGCGCTACGTGGTGACGCCGCCCCAGGCGGTGGTCTCCGGAGACGGGCTCCAGCTGGCGTACGACGGGCCCGATGGCCGCGTCTTCGTCAACGATCGCGCGCGGCCGCGTCTGTCATTCGTCTCGCACGCCGCTTCTTCCCCCGCGGAGTCTCGCGATGGTCTTCTGGAAAGCCTGGCGGCCGGCCGCATCGACCTGGACCGGCAGGCGGTGATCGAGTCGACGCCGGCTCCGGAATCCGGGGGAGATGCTCCGGCGGCCCCGCCGGCCATCGCTCTGGAGCGCAACATCCCGGGCGCGCTCGCCGTGGTTCTGCGCGGCGCCGGGGCGCCGGGTTACCTTGTGGTGGGCGATGCCTGGGATGCCGGCTGGGAGGCGAGCGTCAACGGAAAGCCGGCTCCGGTGCGGCGCGCCAACTATCTGTACATGGCGGTGGATGTCCCGGCGGGCGACGCGGAAGTGCTGCTGACGTATCGACCCCGGTGGTTTCGCACCGGGGCATGGGTTTCCGCAATCTCGCTGATGTTCGCCATCACGATCGGCCTGGTATCGTTTGCCGTGGGAAGATCACCCGACTTGAACGCCACGCGCGGGCTTTGATAGGTTGAGGGTCATGAAGACAATCGTTTTTGGCGCCATCTGCGGCAACCTCCCCGCCCTGGAAGCCTCGTGGGCGGAGGCTGAGAAAGAAGGATACGACTGGATCGCCCACACGGGAGACGTGGTCGGCTTCGGCCCATACCCCGACGAATGCGTCGCCTTTCTGCGCGACAGAAACGTCCAGGGCGCTCGCGGCGGCTTTGACGAAGGCATCGGCTGGGACGGCGACGACAGCGGTGGCCGTGAATCGGACCCGGCGGAGCAGGCGCTGGCCGAAGCGTCGTTTGACTGGACCCGGCGGCGGATGGACCTGCTCGACAAGCGCTGGCTGGCCGATCTGCCGTTCGGCGCGAGCAGCCACGGCGGTCAACGTCGCGTGGCGGTGTATCATGCCGGCCCGATCGACATGCATGACTGCCTGACCCAGGAGATGCCCGAAGCGCGGTTCATCGAGTATGGCGAGGCCGCCAGGGCCGATGTCATCGCCATCGGGTGCTCGCCCCGCAGCTTCCACCGTTCGATCGATGGCAGACACTTCCTCAATGTCGCCAGTCTCGGCCGGCCCCGGGATGGCAACCCGCAGACCGGTTATGCGGTGATCCAGGCCGACGCCGAAGTGAAGGTCGTATTCCGGCGATTTGGATACGATATCGACAGGACCGTCCGGGCCCTGGAGGGCCGGGAGGCTCCACCGGGTCTTGGCGAAAGACTGCGCAAAGGAGCCTGAACGATTGACTCGGCCGGGGGCGGTCATTAAGCTTTGCTGGGCCGAGCAAAACAGATGACGACCCCTGGGAACATAGGCCGGTACGAGATCATCAGCGAAATCGGCCATGGGGCCATGGGAGTTGTCTATCTGGCCCACGACCCGCGCATCGATCGCCAGGTCGCCATCAAGACCATCCATGCCCTGCACGTCCTTCCCGATCTGGAAGCCGAGGAGATAAGGCAGCGGTTCACGCGGGAGGCGCAGGCCGCCGGCCGGCTGCAGCATCCCGGCATCGTCACCATCTTCGATGTCGGCGAACATGACGGGACATGGTTCATCGCGATGGAGTACATCGAGGGAGAGACCCTCGAGCGGTACACGCGGAAGGACAAACTGCTGCCGGTGTCCAAGGTCATCGGGCTGGTCGTGCAAGCCTGCGAGGCGCTCGACTACGCGCACCAGCAGCGGATCGTCCACCGGGACATCAAGCCGGCCAACCTGATGCTGCTGAAGAACGGGCGGCTCAAGATCACCGACTTCGGTCTCGCGAAGAATCCGACAACCAATCTGACACAGGAAGGGATCCTGATCGGGACGCCCAACTACATGTCGCCCGAGCAGGTGATGGGCAGGACCCTGGATGGCCGCAGCGATCTTTTTTCGCTCGCCGCGGTGCTCTACGAGCTGCTGACCGGCGAGCGGCCATTCCCCGGCGACACCGTGACCACCATCATCTACAGGATTCTCAACGAGCAGCCACCCGCGCCGATGGTGAGCAACAAGGAGATCCCCGAGTACGTCGCGCAGGTTCTCGTCAGGGCGCTGGCCAAGGATCCGGACCGACGCTACCAGACGGGAACTGCGCTGGCCGCGGCGCTGGCCGCGGCGTTGCAGGGTGAAGGGGAGGAGCTGCTCGCCGAAGGGGTTGGGGTCACACGCCCGATGAGAGTCGTGGCCCGTCCCGTCCCGGCCGCCGCGCCCTCGGTCAAACCGGAGATGGCGCCCGCAAGAACGGTCAGGCTTGGGCCCGCCCCGGCCGCCGCGCGGACCGTGGCGGCCCCGAAGCCGGCCACCCGGACGCATCCGCTTCGCGTCGGGTTCATGCTTCTGGGCGCGCTCGCGCTGGTATTGCTCGTCCCGGCGGCAGGCACCCTCGACGATCGATGGGGGCGGTCGGATTCGGCGGGAGCGCAGCCGTTTTATCGAACCGCGGGAATCCTTGCCGCCGGAGCCGGCGGGGGAGCCCTTCCCGTCACACCCGGAGGCTCCGACGCGATCGCAATCACCTGGCAGACCAGCCCGCCAGGCGGCAAAATCTACATCGATGACGTGGAGACGCCCAACGGCGTCATGCATGTCCCGAAAAAGGAGACCGCGACGCACACCATCGTCGCCGAGAACGACTGCTTCATCGAGAAGGTGTCGTGGCGCGCCGGGCAGGACGCCGACGGCGCGATCCACTCGATCCCGCTGAAGACTCCGAAGATCGTGGCGGCGCCGGTGACCACGCAGCCGGCCGGCGCGAGAGTTCTTCTCGACGGCAAGGACACCGGCAAGGTCACGCCGGCGGACATTCCCGTGCCGGCCTGCGGAACGCACGCCATGTCGCTCAGGCTCGAGGGGTACAAGGATCTGGAGACGAAGCTCGAAAAACCGGGTGGACCAGTCAGCCTCACGCTGGCAAAGGTGCCGGTGGGGTTCGTGAAGATCTCGGCGCCCTACCCGGTCTCCATCTTCGAAAACGGCAAGGAGCTGGGCCGCTCGGGAGCGCAGATCAAGCTGTCGGGCGGCGCGCACAAGCTGGTGCTGAAAAACGAGGAGCTGTTCGTGGAGCGAACGATCAACGTCACGGTGCAGGCCGACAAGGTGCTGGCGCCAGACGCCGGGCTCCCGGGCGTGGGAACGCTCACCGTGCTCGCCTCGCCGAGCAACTGCACCATCTCGCTCAACGGCCACGATCTGGGACCCCCACCGATCAACGACTTCAGAGTGGCGGCGGGCGCCTACACCATCAAGGCGGTGTACGTCCCCACGGGCGAGACGAAGGAAACCAGCGTGACCATCACGGCCGGCGGCGGAACGCGGGTGCCGTTCAAGTTCAGTCCGTGATGAGAATCCCTCGAAGGCGCCGTGCTCGGCTCGCAGCCCTGGTCGGGCCGGCCGTGCTCGCCTGCGCGCTCACGCTGGGCTCGCCCGCCGACGACGAACTGGCGCACCGGACTCTGGACAACGCCGACCAGTTGCTGAAGGAAGGCAAGGTCGAGCAGGCTCTTCGCGACTTCGAGCAGGTCTACACCGCCTATCCCGACAGCGGTCTGGCGGATGACGCTCTTTTTCGGATCGGCAGCTACTACTACCCGGTCGACACGGTGGACGCCCTGGGCACCATCCCCGAAGCGTCGATCGTCAAGGCACGGGACCTGTTCCAGAAGATCAAGACGAAGTATCCGGGCGAGGACAACGCGCCGGGTGCCCTGCTCAAGCTCGGATGGATCGCCCTGGACCCGTCCAACCCGCAGCGCAGTCTCGATGAAGCCTATGCCGCCTTCTCGGGTGTGGTGAACATCTACCCGGCGAGCCCCCAGGTCGACCGGGCGCTGTTCGGCGCCGGCTACGCCGATTACCTCGCCGCCCGGTACGACAAGTCAATCGGATCGTTCGCGCGCGTGGCGGAAGAGTTTCCGCACGGGCCGGCGGCCGACGACGCCCATTACCAGATGGGGTTGGCCTGGATGAACCAGGGCGCCTGGATCCGCGCGCTCGAAGAGTTTCAGACCGTACGCAACCAGTATCCCACCAGCCATCTCGCTTCCCGGTGTCTCGACCGCACGACACAGATCTACACGCTCAAGGTCAGGTCCGGTGTGTCGGGCAAGCCGCCCTTCGCGCACGATCCCTCGTATGCGCCGGCGCTGCCTGCCGAAGCGGCGCGCGGCGACGCCGCTCTTGCCGTGGATGGCGCCAACGCGCTGCACCTGCTCGACAGTCGCACGGGCGCGCTCTACCGGCTGGATCATGAAGGCAAGCTGCTGTCCACCGGCGCGCCGATGCCCGGCGGCGTGTCATTGACCTTGGATCCGGCCGGCGTGGAGATCCTCGCCGCGGGGAGCAAGGTCCGATCCGGTGCGGAGAGCATTTCGCCCAGCCGGCAGGAAGGGGGAACCGCGCGGCCGCTGACGCGGATCGTCGCCGCGGTGCGTATCGGGCTCAAGGATCTGGCGCTTCTCGATGAGGATCGCAACGAGATCCTGCTCTACACGGGCGACGCGGCGAAGCTGAAGCTGCTGTACCGCGACGCCACGGGACGCGCCCGGCTGGCGGGTCTGGCCGTCGGGGCGGGAGGAAGGCTCTACACCATCGATCGCAGATCGCGCAGGGTCCTCGAGATCTCGGCCGAGGGGGTGTCGAAGGAAGTCCCGGTGCCGGCTGGCGCCGACCAGGAGCTGCAGGAGCCTGTCGCGGTGGCCGCCGATGACATCGGCGACCTGTTCGTGCTGGACAAGCGCGCCGCGGCGGTGATCGTGATGACGGTGGATGGAAAGATTGTCCAGAAGATTCAATCACAACCGGCCACGGCCGCGGAGTTCAGCTCACCCACGGCGCTGGCGATCGGCCCGCGCGCGGAGATCTATGTTCATGACGCCAGGCGCAAGACAGTACTCCGGTTCTGGTAGGCACGGCGCGCGGAGAACGACGGCGCCCTGGAGATGGCCGGCGCTGCTCGGCGTGGCACTCCTCGGCGTGGCGCTTCTCTGGGGCCAGCAGGAAGAAGACATCACGGGCGCGATAGAGAAATACCGCGCGGTGCTGGCGCTGGCCAGCCAGAAGCTCGAGGATCTCGACCTGCCCGAGGCGCTGGCACGGTTCACCGAGGTGATCGACGCCTGGAACTCGGGCAAGCTGTCCTCCACCATGCCGCTGACCCGCCAGATCGTCGGCCAGGCTTACGAAGGAAGGGCCCGCACCTACGCGAACCTGGGCCGCAACAGTGAGGCCGAGGCCGACTACGACGCGCTGATCAAGTTCGACGTCTCCTGGCCGATCGATCGCACACGCACCTCGCCGAAAATCGTCGCGATCTACGACAAGGTCCGCAAGCGGATCGTCGGCACGCTCAACATCAGCAGCGAGCCGCCCGGCGCGATGGTGTCGATCAACGGGTCGCCGATTGGCCGAACCCCGATCTTCGACCATGAGACTTCCGCCGGTCCCTACGACATGAAGATCGAGATGGAAGGATTCGACCCGATCCAGGAGAAGGTCGTCGTCGCCGGTGGCGCGCGTCTCGAGCGGTCGCTGCGCCTGGTGCCCAACGCGCGCGACCTGCTGGTGACGACGACGCCTGCCGGCGCGAAGGTCAGTCTGGACGGCAAAGAGGCCGGCGCCACGTTTGGCGCAGCCGGCGCCGAGTACGCTGAGATGGCCTCGCGACTCGGCGTGAGCCTCGCCGATATCTCCGCGCCGCTGCAGGTCGGCCATGTCTCTCCGGGCACGCATCTGCTGAAGATCGAAAAAGACTGCTACGAGCAGCAGGCGCTGAGCATCACCGTCACGATCGATCCCAATGATCTGCTGCCGGTGCGCTATGAGCCCATAAAGCTCAGCCCCAGCCTCGGCGGAATGATGCTCGACTCATCGCCCACGGGGGCCGAGGCGATCCTCGACGGCAAGCCCGTCGGCAAGACGCCCCTCCGTCTCGACGGGATCTGCAGCGGCCGGCACGACGTGACGCTGCGCGTGCCGTCGGTGGGGCAATGGACAGGACATTCGGAGGTCGTGAAGGGGCAACGCGCGGCGGTCACCGGCAAGCTGCGCATGACGCTTGCCTATGTCGGGATGACGGTCGCCGGCCCCGGCGGCCAGGCTCCGGCTGGGGAGCAGGAGCTGGGCGACCTGCTGGGGCAGCTCAAGAGCGTGAATGTCCTGGGCCCCGGCGCGGGTCTTCCCGAAGCTCTTCTGGCGCGGAAACGCCCATCGGCAGATGCCGATCTCTCCGCCGCGTATCTTTCCTCGGTTGCCACGGCCACGGGCGCCGACCTGATCCTCGCGGCCCGGCCTGGCGAAGGAGCCTTCGGCCGAAGCGTCGAGCTGACACTCGTCGGGGGCGCCGCGCCCCTGTCGACGTTGCGCGATCGCGCCACGATCGCGCTGGACGACAAGACCCAGACGAAGGAGTTCCTTCAGCGGTTCGACACGCTGGCGACGCTCACCGCGCCCTGGATCGGCCTGCAGGCCATCGAGCTGCATCGGGTCATGAACCCGACCGTCTACCGGGTGCAGCCGGGCGGCTCCGGCGCGAAAGCGGGAGTGAGGATCGGCGAGACGATCGTTTCCCTGGGAGGCCGGCCGATCGCCACACCGCGCGATCTTTCCGCGGCGCTGGCGACACTGCACGAAGGAGCGCAAGCCTCCATGTCGCTCCAGGGGGCCGGTGCGCCCGCGCGACAGGTCAATATCATTGTGGGCACCACGCCGGTGATGCTCTCGCCCGACGCACCGGGTGGCTTTTCGTCCCGGCTGGCTGCCGAGCTGTCGTTCAGGGCGAGGCTGGAAGAAGCGCTCGGACATCCGGGAAGCGACGAGCGAAACGCAGCGCTTCTGAGTCTTGCCGTGCTCCTCATGAAAAATGGGATGTACGAGGCGGCGCTCGGCGAAGCGCTCGAACGGCTCAGCCTGGCGCCAGGCGCCGGCATCTCGGCCGGAACGGTCAGCTACCTGAAAGGGCTGTGCCTGCAGCGCCTCAACCGCATCCCCGAGGCCCGTCAACAACTTACGGCTGCCTCCACGCAGCTCGACGCCACTCTCTGGAGCCACGACGGCCCCCCGGTCGCTGAACGGGCCAGAAGGCTGCTCCAGGCCCCCTGAAATGAGTCACTTTTTCGCTTGACAGGCTGGAGAGGTCTGAATATATTCGGATTCGTAAGAATCGGAACTTATAGAAAAAACGTCGCGCGCCACCCTCGAATAGATGAGGCCAGCAGAAATGAGCGAAATGCCGAGAGAGACGGGCCAGGGCTCGTCGAGGCTGTTGACCACGGGCGAGATCGCCCGCTACTGCGATGTTTCGACCAACGCGGTGAAGAAGTGGATCCGGAGCAACCGACTCAAGGCGTTCCGGACGCCTGGTGGCCACTTTCGCGTCGACAGCCGGGACTTCAAGGAATTCCTCGTGCAGCACCAGATGCCTGTCTACGACAGCTTCTTCGTGCTCGAGCCGAAGCGCATCCTGATCGTCGACGACGAGAAGGAAGTGCGCCAGGCGCTTCGCGATGTGCTGCAGGAGGTCGAGGCGTCCCTGTCGGTGGACATGGCCGAAGATGGCTACGAGGCGCTCCTCAAGGTGGGGGATCTGAAACCGGATCTGCTGATCCTCGACCTTCGGATGCCGCGCATGGACGGTTACGAAGCGTGCCGACGCATCAAGTCGAACCCGGAGACCGCCGGCACCAGAATCCTGGCAATCTCGGGATTCATCGAGAACGGCGCCGAGGAGGAAATCCTGCAGTGCGGAGCGACCGACTGGATGCGGAAGCCGGTTCAGATCGATGAGTTCAAGAAGAAGATCGAAAAGCTGCTGAGGTCCTGAGGGGGGCACCATCTCATGAAGAGCGGCGATTTGGAGGGGAGAATGAACGCTGGAGGATGGAACTCGATGAGCGAGAAGATCGCGGCCCACAGGGGGCAGCAGCCCCGGGTGTTGACCGCGTCCGAGATCCGAACCCGGGTCGAGGACATTGCCGAAGAACTGGCCCTGAAGATGCGCGCGGAACAGCCGACCCTGGATCAGGCGGCGCTCGAAGCCTACCCCCTCGACACGCGGAAGTTCGTCATGCTGATGTCCGGTTTCATCCGGATGAACTGAATCACACGGATGAGGCGGCGGAGGAATCGAAGCCTCCGCCGCCCCGCTTGACACCCCGCCAGCGGGCCTTCCCTGCCCGCGAATTGTCTTGACAACAATCCCTGACCGAATAAGATCGAAAATGACCCTTTCGCGCTGGCTTGAGTTCTCTTCAAGGCGTGGGTATTCTTCAAGTACTCTGTTCACTTCCGGCACAGGTGGAGGCGGGGATGCGTGGCGTGACTCGAAAGCTGGGAACTCTTGATCGGTCGGTGGCCCTGCTGCTGACCCTGGCCATTTCAGGATACTGGGTTCCGGCGTCGAGGGCTGCCATCGGTCAGCCCCAGCTCGCGGAAATCCGAGGCAACGTTCTGGCGGCAGATGGACTCACCGCGGTGGCCGGCGTCAGCGTCAAGGCCGCCAACATGCAGACACGCCAGGTCTACACCAGCCAGCCAACCGGCCAGAACGGCATGTACAGTCTTCAGAACCTTCCAGCCGGCTCCTACGATCTCGCGGTGGAGACCTCACACGGTCTCTACCCCGCCGATACTCTGGTGGATGCGAATGCAGGCAAGCGGCTGACGGTATCGCTCGCGCTCAAGCCGGTTGCGAAGCCGGGCGAGAACGCGAAGGATGACCCGCCCGCTCCCCCCAAGCCGGAGGAGGGGACGAAGGACGAAGGCAAGAAAGACGAGGGCAAGAAAGAGGAAGGCAAGAAAGATCAACCGGCGTCTCCTCCCGAGCCGCAGCCGCAGAAGAAACCCAAGAAGACCGGCGGGTTCTGGCGCTCTCCAGGGGGCGCCGCGATCGTGATCGTGGCCGGTGCGGCCGTTGTGGGTTTTGCCGCCAACAACGCCGCCGGCAACTCGAGCGAGCCGCCAAGCTTGAGCCCCCACTAGTCTCGAGGCACCAGGGAGGACATCTTGGGCAGCGTCCGTAAACTCCTCGCGATGGTTTTGTCCGTTGCCCTGATGATGGCGGCCCTGCCTTCGGGTGTCTTCGCGGCCGCAGCGGCGCCCGGCATCATCAAGGGCACGATTGTCGATGCGAACGGCCAGCCTCTGACCGGGTATCACGTGAAGGTCACCGACGCGTCCGGTGTCGTCTACCAGAGCGAGCCGACCGGCGCGGATGGAAGCTTTGAGATCGGCGGTCTTCCGGAAGGAACCTACACCTACACCATCCTGGACCCGGACGGCAACACCGTGCCGGCGAAGCTTCCCCCCGTGAATCTCGAGGCGGGGAAAATGGTGACGCAGCCAATCGCGCTGGTGCCCGGCAAGGGAAACAAGAAAGGGGCCCGCGTCGCGTGGATCGTCGGCGGCGGTGCGGCCGTCCTCGCGCTGGCGCTGGCCGGTGGCGGAGGTGGGGGCAACAGCAGCTCGCACCATCACATGACGCCGTCGACCGCCCTGCCCAAGACCGATCTCTAGCTCGACTCGTACCAGTCGATCGTCCTGCGCAGCCCCTCCTCGAGCGACGTGGAGGCAACCCAGCCCAGCGCCTCCTTCGCCCGGGAAGTGTCCAGGCAGCGGCGAGGCTGCCCATCGGGACGCGTGCTGTCCCACAGCAGCTCCCCCTCGAAACGGCACAGACGCGCCACCATGAGCGCGAGATCCCGCACGGCGATCTCCAGTCCCGAGCCGATGTTCATGGGGAGGTCTCCCTCGTACGCAGCCGCGGCCCGGACGATCGCCTCCGCGCAGTCCTCCACGTAGAGAAACTCGCGCGTGGCCGCCCCCGTGCCCCAGCAGGTGATCGACGAGGCCCCGGCACGCCGGGCCTCCACGCACTTGCGGATGAGGGCGGGAATGACATGGCTGTCCTCCGGATCGAAATTATCGAAAGGGCCATAGAGATTCACCGGCATCAGGTAGATTCCCTTGAGCCCGAACTCCCGCCGGTAAGCATCGAGCATCACGAGCAACGCCTTCTTGGCGATCCCATATGGAGCGTTGGTCGGCTCGGGATAACCGTTCCAGAGATCGTCTTCACGGAATGGCACCGGCGTGAGCATCGGGTAGGAGCAGATGGTGCCGACCACGACCGTCTTGGGCACGCCGAACCGCCGCGCCGCCTCCAGGACGTTCAGGCCCATGATCAGGTTGTCGTGGAAAAAGGTGCCGGGCTGACGCCGGTTGGCTCCGATGCCGCCGACACGGGCGGCCAGGTGAATCACCAGATCGGGACGTGTTGCGGCGAACAGGCTGTCCACCGCCGAGCGGTCGCGCAGATCGTGACGCGAGGAGCGCGGCACGATGACCTCCGTGCAGCCCCCGGACTCGAGGCGGCCGACCACATGTCGTCCCAGGAACCCCGCCCCGCCGGTCACGCAGGTCTTTCCGAACCTCATGGCAGGACAGCCTCCCTGGGAATCTCGCTGAAAGCCCGTTGGCGCCCAGTATACCGTGACATCCACGGCGAGACCGCCAAGCCCCGACCAAACGCTCATCGACTGTACGATACTTGACTCGGGATGAACAACCTGACATAGAATGCGGAAGGTTTGCGAGGAAGATGTGAGCCAAGGGCCTAAACCTTCACCCGACGGAGGCGGCCAGGCGCGTGAGCCAGGTCAGCCGGACACATTTCAACAGCGGCTGCAGACGGCAGAGAACAGGATTGCCCTGTCCCTGGCATCCAGCGCCGAGGGAATCCTCTTTGCCGACAACGAGGGTCGCATCAGGTACGCCAATGCCGCCGCCGAACGGCTTCTCGGCCCGATCGGCGGCTCACTCGAAGGCACGAGCTGCGCGGATGCCCTGAAGCGGATCACGGCGGCCAACGACGCGGCCAGGGCGCGGGAATCCGGCGACACAGGCCGGCCGATGCTGGCGATCGAGACGGCTCCAGTATTCAACGACGACCAGAGCTTCGCCGGGACAGTACTCGGGGTAACGGAAAGCTGCACCGTCGCCGGGGGTGGGGTCGTCGCTGGCGGGAAGCCCAGGCTATTGCTGCGCGTCTCTGCGGCGGGCTCTGCCCAGGGCCAGCACGATTTGCGGGAGCTGGTGAATGACATCGCGAACGACTTCAACAACATCATGACCGCGATCATCGGGAATGTCTCGCTGGCCCGCACCGAGGTGAGCCAGGACGCCGGCGTCTACAAGAC
>DASROJ010000209.1:0-8101 GCA_035646975.1 Patescibacteria group bacterium | reverse complement strand
TAGGCAATGATCTCATGGTCTCCACCTTACCTCACTTCTTGAGCCACTGGTCCAGCCATCCGATTACCGTTTCGTGCCAGAGGATGCTGTTCTTCGCCTTGAGTATCCAATGGTTCTCATCGGGGAAATAAAGCAGTTTGGAGGGAATCCCGCGCCGCTGCAGCGCGGTGAAGACCGCGAACCCTTCGGTCTCCGGCAGCCTGAAATCCAGCGCGCTGTGGATCACCAGCATCGGCGTCTTCCAGTTGGTCACGTACTCGCCCGGCGAGAAGTGCTCGTAGACCGTCTTCTTCTCCCATGGGGTGCCGCCCCACTCCCACTCGGGAAACCACAGCTCTTCGGTGGTGTAGTACGAAGCCTTTTCGTCGAACTCGCCGTCGTGGCTGATCAGGCACTTGAACCGATCGGTGTGCCCCGCGATCCAGTTGATCATGTAGCCGCCGTACGATGCGCCCAGCGCGCCGACCCGGTCGGCATCGACGTACGGGTAGTTGGCCAGCACGTAGTCGAGACCCTTCATCAGATCCTCGTACGGTCTGCCTCCCCAGTCGCCGTTGATCGCATCGGTGAACGCCTGCCCGTACCCGGTGCTGCCGTGAAAGTCGATCGCCACGGCGACATACCCGGCGCCGGTATAGGCCTGGAAGTTCCACCGGTAGTGGAAGTGGTCTTCCCATGAACCCTGCGGCCCCCCATGGATGATGAATGCCAGCGGATACTTGCTTCCGGCCTGGAACCCGACCGGCTTGAGGATCCAGCCATGCACCTTCTCGTCGCGCGCTCCCTTGAACCAGAACTCCTCGGGCTGGCTCATCCGCGCGTCGGCGACACGGGCGTCGTTCACACCGGTAAGCCGCCTCATGTCGGTGCCGTCGGTCCGGCAGGAGTACACCTCGGCCGGCGAGGTCAGCGAGTCCTGCGTGAACACCAGCCTCCCGCCCGCCGCCACCGACAGCCCCGCGTTGAAGTGATCTTTCACGATGGCGCCGACAACGCCGGTTGCCGCGTCCACCGCGAAGATCTTCACTCGCGCCGTGTCCTCGGCGGTCACGAACAGCTTGCGCCCGTCCTCGGCCCAGACCACCGAGCCGGCGGAGCGATCCCATGTTTCGGTGAGCGCACGGCTCCTGCCGGCGGCCCGGTCGTACAGCATCACGCGCTGCCGGTCGGCCTCGTACTTCGGCCGCGACATCGCGAGATAGGCGATGGTCATTCCGTCGGGAGAGTAGGCCGGCGTGGTGTCGACTGCTTCGTTGGGCACCGTGATGCAGCGGTAGCCGCTGCCGTCGGTGGCGGCGACATAGATGTCCAGATCGGTGGACCAGGCTTCGTTGTCGACGATCTTCGCCGTGAAGGCGATCTCCTTGCCGTCGGGCGACCAGGCGTACTCCTCCGCGCCGCCGAACGGCTTGCTCGGCGCGTCGCCATCGGCCCGCTTCATGATGTCGATCGGCTCGGAGCCGGCGCGGCCTGACCAGACGAAGATGTGGGAGCGCTTGCCGTCCTCCCATGTGTCCCAGTGACGGATCATCAGCTTCGTGTAGACGCGCGCCTTGACCGGGCTGTCGTCTTTCTCCTTGTCGCGCTTCGCCGTGCATTCCATGTCGGTGCAGTCGGGGTAGACCTCGGCGGAAAACGACAGCCGGGCGCCGTCGGGGGACCACTGCAGGTTGTCGACGTCGATGGGGAAGTCGCTCTTCTTCGCCGCCTCGCCGCCGCCGACGTCGATGGTCCAGATCTGGGACGACCCGCTCCGTGTCGACAGGAAGGCGATGACGCGTCCGTCGGGCGACCAGCGCGCGCCGGTGTCGGATGCCCTGGCGGACGTGAGCTGCCTGAGCGTCTTGCCGTCCATCGAGACGAGCCAGAGGTTGTTGTAGACCTTGTTGGCCTTCTCGTCCCAGTTGCGGCGGGTGAAGACAATCCACTTGCCGTCGGGGGATGGCTGCGGATCGGACAGCCGCTCCATCAAGACCATGTCCTGGACTGAGAACGGATGAGGACCGGAAGGGGGCGCGGCCTGCGCTGACCCGGTGGCCTGCATCACGATGACGGCGAGCGCGGCAAGAGTTGTCGGAAGGCGTGACGATCTCATCCTGACGTTCCTCCGGAAGCGGGCTGATGATGGTGTGAGCGCCTTTTCTATCGCGGCGCGGCGTTCTTGTCAATCAGGTCAGTAGTTGCCCAGATCGCGGATGGCGGCGGTGACCTCTTCCTGGGAGGGGAGCACGAACGCCTCCATGCTGGGGGCGTAAGGAGCGAAAGAGTCCTTCGCCGCGACCCGCTTGACCGGCCCGTCGAGAGAGTCGAAGGCATCCGAGGCGATCCTGGAGGCCACCTCGCCGCCGAAGCCGCCCGTCATGATGGCTTCGTGCACGACGATCGCTTTGCCGGTCTTCTTCACGCTGTCCAGCACCATCTCGACATCCCATGGAACGATCGTGCGCAGGTCGATCACCTCCACCGAGATTCCTTCGTCCTTCAGGGCGTCGGCCGCCCGCTCGCAGCGCACCACGCCGCTGCCCCAGGTGATGGCGGTGACATCGGTGCCCTCGCGGGCGATACGCCCCTTGCCGAAAGGCAGCAGGTAGTCGGCGTCGGGTTCGAACCCCTTGGTGTAGACCTGGCGATACAGACCCTTGTGCTCGAGAAACAGCACCGGGTCGTCCATGCGGCACGCCGTCTTGATGAGGCCCTTGGCGTCGGCGGCGCTGCTCGGGTAGGCGATGTACCAGCCCGGAGTGTGCGCGTACAACGACTCGATGCACTGCGAGTGGAATGGTCCGCCGCGGATATAACCGCCCACCGCGATCCGCACCACCATCGGGCAGGACCAGACACCGCCGCTTCGCCACCGCAGCGTCGGGATCTCGTTGCGCATCTGCATGTATCCGGGGAAGGAGTAGTCGCCGAACTGGATCTCCACCACGGGCCGGAACGATCCGATCGCCATGCCCTGCGCCACGCCCACGATGCTGGCCTCGGACAGCGGCGCATTGACGACACGGCCGGGAAACGCGGTGCCGAGCCCGCGCGTCACGCCGAAAACGCCCCCCTTGGGGTCGGCGACGTCCTCGCCCCACATGACGATCTTCGGATCGCGCTCCATCTCCTCGCGCAGGCCCCGGTTGATCGCCTCCACCATCGTGATCGGCTCCTTCGACACGGAACGCGGCTCGCGCGTCTCCGACACCGGCTGGCGTCCGGAGAAAATGTGATGCAGGGCGGTCTCGGCGGGCGGGTCGGGCGACTTTTCGGCTTCCACCGCGGCGCGATCGATCGTTTCCCTGGTCTGCTCGTGCAACCGCTTGATGTCGTCTTCTTTCAGGATTCCCTTGTTGATCAGGACGCCCGCGGTGTGCGCCAGCGGATCTTCCCGCACGATGGCGTCGAGCTCTTCCTGGCTCCGGTACTTCGACTGGTCGTCGGAGGATGAATGGGAGTCGAGACGGACCACATGGGCCTCGATGAGGCGCGGGCCGCCGCCATGACGCATCTCGTCGATGAGCGGCCTGAGGTTGTTGTACATGTCGGTGAACCGTGTGCCGTCCACCTGGATCGCGCGCATGTGGAACCCGCGCGAGATGTCCTCCACGTCCGAGCCGGTCTGGATTTCCTGCGGTACGCTGATGGCGTAACCGTTGTTCTGGATGAGGAAGAACACGGGCAGCTGCTCGCGGACGGCCCAGTTGAGCGCTTCGAAGAACTCCCCCTCGCTGGTGGCGCCTTCTCCCGACGAGACATAGACGATCTCGTCAAGACCTTGCTGCTTGATGGCGCGGGCCATGCCCACCGCGGGAAGGAACTGCGTGCCCGTGCAGGCCGTGGGCGAGACGACCCGCAACGGCCTCGAGGAGAAGTGCTCGCTCATGTTGTGACCGCCGCCGCAGGGGTCGTCGGCCTTCGAGAGCATGTGCAGAAAGATGTCCTTTGGCGTCATGCCAAGCCCGAGCATCAGGGCTTTCTCGCGATAGTAGGGAAAGAACCAGTCCTTGCCCGGTTTGAGCAGGTAGCTCATCGCGATCTGCACTTTTTCGTGGCCGCGCGTGGAGGCATGGAATGAAACCTTGCCGGCGCGGACGAAGGTCTTGATCCGTTCTTCGAGATAGTAGACCTGAAGCATCTTCTTGTAGAGATCGACGAGGAGATCGCCAGGCACCTCCTGATCGATCGGGCGTATGGGAGTCACCTTCTGCGGGAACTTCTTCGCCATCGTCACCTCTTCAGCGTCTGCCTGCCGCACCCGTCCAGACGTCACATAGTGCCATTTTCAGGCAAGGACGTCATCCGTCGCGGGAGCCATCGCATCGATCCATCCGTCCCAGCGTGCCACCACTTCCTTGCAGTCGAGCGTTCCGGTGGTGGGCAGAGGAAAGATGGTGTCGCCCGCAGAGGGGCGCAACAGCACCGCCTCGAGTCGTTCGAACAGCTCGTCCTCGGTGTCGTACAGGTGAGCGTCCTGGCCGGCCATCATTTCGGGATACACGACACGCCTCGGAAGCAGGGGATGGCAGCCCCGCGCGATCGCCTCGCGCACCGCCAGACCGAAGAACTCGTGACGCGCCGTGGAGACGACGATGCGGCAGCGCGCCACGGCCTCGAGGTACTCCTGCCGGGAGGGGATGTAGCCCCACCGCTCGATGCGATGCGCGAGGTCGCGGCGGGCCGTCTCGAAGCAGGCGGGCTGCCCCCGGTACGATTCGCCCAGGATCATGAGTCGAAAGTCGTCCCCGGCGCGGTCGAGCCGGCGCATGACCCTGAAGAACGCCTCCGGGTCCTTGTCATCCTCCCAGCGATGGTTCCACAGGATCAGGTTCTGCCGGGGGGGCCCGTCGCCGGCGGCTCCAGCCGGCGGCGCCGCTTCGACCGGCGGGCCGAGCACCTCGCTCCGGGCGCGGATTCTCTGAGGAACATCCGCGGGCCTGAAGTCGGGCATCAGCTTGAGCGTGCCCGGGATCGCGGCAAGAAACTCTTCGCGATGGAACTCGCTGTTGAAGACGATCCGGTCGGAGCAAAGCGCCGTGTAGATGTTGGTCAGGCCGAAATGGAAGTCGCGCTCATCCGCCGAAGGCGACGGATAGGTCAGCTGATTCTCATGGAAGTAGGTGATCACGGGCAGACGCGGGGGAAGATGGTCGCGCGTGAGGGCCAGGAATTCCGGCAGGTTGAGCATGTCGGTGGCAACCAGCAGCTCGGGCGCCGGGTGGATCGCGCGCACCAGGGGCTCGTAGGCGAGCGCCGCGCCGCGCATCCGCCATTTCCACTTGCGCGGCGGAAGCGGCAGGAGCGTCACCGAGTGGCGGGAGAGATCCCGAAGGGCGGTGGACAGGGCCCTGTGACTCGTCCCGTGATACGGATCAAGGAACAGGACCCTGGCCAACCACCTCACCTTTTGTTGATCAGAACCACCACTTGAATCCGGCGGTGCCGAGGAAGAACAGATTGGGGTCCTCGCCGGTCAGACCATGAAAGGTTCCTTCGAACTTGAGGCCCCATCTCTCCCCGAGGAACCAGTCGATGCCACCGCCGCCGTTGAGCCCGACCTCCGAATCGCCGAAGCTGGATGGCAGGTTCTTCTCGTCCTTGGTGTAGATCCCGACGCCTCCCGTGACATAGGGATGAATCACCCCGTGCTCCCAGTTGTACACGATGTTGGCGTTGAAGAACTGATAGTCGATGCTGGCGTTGTTGGCAATGGAATCGTCGACGTCGAACGAGGTGACGCCCAGCAGCCCCCGCCAGGAGATTCGGGGCGAGCTGTAGTACTCGAAGGTCCCGGTGAACACCGGCTCGAGACCGTCGAAGTTGTTGTCGAACGCATTGGCGAACCCGAGGTTACCGGAGACCGCCATGTCGCCTTCCTTGGGAGCCTGCGATGGCTTGTGCGAAGCCATGCTGGCGACCGGTGTGAGCAGTAGCAGGAGCGCCGAGATCACAAGCGACCTGTTTGTCCGGGTCATCAGATACCTCCATGTAGATTTCACAATGTCAGAGCGGGGCACGAGCGCCATTCGACATTGCGACTTCTGATTGATGATCGCGGGCGTGAACGTACTCAACGGAAAAATTCTAGGAGGCGAGTGCGAATGTGTCAAGTCGCGACACGATTTGAGCGGCCGCCGCCTGTCTTCACCCGCAGGCATCTCAGCAGCCGCGTCAGATCCGCCGGGATCGGACTTTCCACACGCACCGGCTTTCCGGTGTGGGGATGCACGAATCCGAGCCGGGCCGCGTGAAGGGCCACCCGGCCGATGAGCGGGCTCGGGTTGCCGTAGGTCTGGTCGCCCACGAGCGGATGACCGATGCCGGCGAACTGCACGCGGATCTGATTGCGCCGCCCCGTCTCGAGCACGACACGAAGCAGCGCCGCGTTGTCGAGACGCTCCTCGGTTCGATAGCTCAGCGCCGCGCGCTGCGCGTTCTTCCGATCGCGTGTCTCGGCGACCTTGAGCGATTTCGGATTCTCTTTCAGCCAGGACACGAGCATCCCTTGCGGCGGAGCCGGGATCCCTTCGCAGATCGCCAGGTACTCGCGGTGCGCTTCGCGCTGCTCGAACTGTTCCATGAGCGATACCGCGGCGGCGGCCGACCGGGCGAACAGGACGAGCCCGGAGGTGAAGCGATCGATGCGATGAACCACCCAGAGTCTGGGAGTCTTGACGCCGCGCGCGACGTACATGGCCACGAGACGATCTGCCAGCGAGTCATCGGGCTGGGACGGAGCGGGCACCGTGATCAGGCCCGCCTCCTTGTCCACCACCAGCAGATGGTCGTCTTCGAGCAGGAGGCTGAAGCCCTGTATCTTCCACGGTGTCCTGCGCTCGGGTCTCGGACGATAGCCGGTGCCCGGGTCGAACCGGATCTCGAGCCGGTCTCCCACGGCGAGGCGTCTGACCGGGTCCTTCACGACGCGGCCATTGAGCCTGACGAGTCCCTGGTCCACCAGGCCCTTCGCGGTGGAATGGGACACACCCGCGAGTCCGCGCGCCGCCGATGCCACGGTGCCGCCCTCCAGGGACGCTTCGACCTCGAGTGTCAGGTTTTTCGTGGGCATGGATGAAACCCTCGCAGGCAGGGCATCGTAACAGGCGGTGTCGTCCAATTCCATCGAGACGGCGGGGGTCGGACAGGAATGCTGCTCTTCGGCATCATCTTTATCGCCTTGACCGCGGGGGCGCTGCTCTTCGGCGCGCTGGCCGTGGGTTTGCTGCTGGTGATCGCCCTGCCCGTCGTTCTGGCCGGAGCGATCGTCGGGACGATTCTCTTCCTGGTGGCGCAGCTGCTCCTGCTGCCCTTCAGACTGCTCGGGTGGACGCTGGCGATGGGGGTGGGCGGGGCGCTTCTCGTCGTCAAGTTCCTGCTGCTCTTCGTGCTCGGGCTGGCCGGCATGGCGCTGCTTTTGGCGCTGGCCGTCCCGTTGCTCCCGCTCCTGCTGGTCGCGCTCGGCGTCTGGCTGCTCGTGAGATCGCGGCGGCCGCACCGTTCCCTGACTGTCTGATCGCTACTTGATCCTTCCCCGCACCTCGAAGTCGATCCCCTCCAGTCCTTTCGCATCGGGCGAGACGACGATCGTCCTGAACTCCGGTCTGGTGAAGATGTGCGCGTCGGGCCCGCCGCTGACGACCACCCGATAGGTACCGGGAGGGGGCAGCGGCAGGGAGAAACCGCCGTCGGCCGCGACGGCTGCGCGCGAGCGCAGCTTGAGGATGTTGTCGGGCCCGAACAACAGCACTTCGCGCGCCGCGGCGATGTCGCCGGTCAGACGTCCGCTCAGCGCCGCCTGCCCGGTCATGCGTGGCGGCTGGATCGGCGCGGGTTCGGGCGACTTCGCGGCGGGAGGTTCTGATGGTGGGGTCGCCGGGGCGGGTGGCGACGTCACCGGTTCCGGAGTCGGTGTGGATGGCGGCGGTGTGGACGGTGGTGGTGTGGACGGTGGAGGCGTAGACGGTGGAGGTGTAGATGGTGGCGGCGTTGAGGGGGGCGGAGCCGGCTCCGCGGGTGCCGGCTCGGGCTCGCCCCGCGACGGCTGCGCCGGCGTCACGGCGGGTGCGGGTTGACCGGAGGGCGCCTCCGAGGTCGGGCGTGCCCGGGCTTCCGAGGG
>DASROJ010000208.1:0-4071 GCA_035646975.1 Patescibacteria group bacterium | reverse complement strand
GTGTACAGCCGCTCCACCACCTGGGTCTTTCGTGCAGGTCCCATCGTGACGCTCGCAGCGGTCCTGACGGCGCTGGCGATGGTGCCGTCGATGGGATGGGCGGCACCGATCGCGTTCACCGGCGATCTCGTCGTGCTGGTGCTGCTGCTCGCGTTGGCGCGATTCGCCACGGTGCTCGCCGCGCTCGACACCGGCTCGAGCTTCGAAGGGATTGGCGCCAGCCGTGAAGCCGCCTTTTCGGCGTTGAGCGAGCCGGCGCTGATGCTGGGGCTTGCCGCCATCGCCCGCGGCACCGGCAGCCTGTCGCTGTCGGAGATGCTCGGAACGCCTGGCGGCACGGCCGGGCCGGGCGCCTCCGCCTCGCTGTCCTCGCTTGCGCTGGTGGCGCTGAGCCTATTCGTGCTCCTGCTCGCCGAGAACTCCCGTGTCCCGGTGGACGACCCCAACACTCATCTAGAGCTGACGATGATCCCCGAGGTCATGATCCTCGATCACGGCGGCCCCGACCTCGCGTTCATGGAGTACGCATCGGCGCTCAAGCTCTGGATATTCGAGGCGCTGCTGGTGGGTCTCGCGCTGCCATGGCGCACGGGCAGCCCGGGCCTGGACGCGTTGGCGTTCCTTTCCGGCATGTCGATCGTTTCGGTGACCGTGGGGCTGGTCGAGTCGACGATGGCCCGCCTCCAGCTCCAGCGCGTGCCGCAGCTCCTGCTGGGCGCCAGCGTCCTGTCGGGCTTCAGCCTGATCCTGGCACTGAGATGATCGCATGGGCCAGCTGACCGAATTGCTCCTGATCGCGGTCGTGATGGCGGACCTGTTCGCGCTGGCTTCCAGCCGGCTGGGTGCGCTGATCCGGATCGTGGCGTTGCAAGGAGTCGTCCTGGGAATCATCCCGCTGGTCGCGGACCCGACGGAGCTGACGCTGCGCGCCGCGCTGCTGTCGGTGCTGAGCCTCGCGTTGAAGGGATTCATCTTCCCGATACTGTTGTTCCGCGCGACGAGACAGGACGCGGTGCGCCGCGAGGTGGCCCCCTACGTCGGTTACAGCCTGTCGCTGGTGATAGGCGCGGTGATCATCGGGGCCTGCTTCATCGCGGGCTCTCGTCTGCCGCTTCCGTTCCCGGCGATCTCGACGCTGCTGGTTCCGGTCGCGCTGTCCACGGCAATCATCGGGCTGTTCCTGATCATCAGCCGACGCAAGGCGGCCACGCAGGTGCTGGGCTATCTCGTGCTGGAGAACGGCATCTTCGTGTTCGGCCTCACGTTGGCGGGCAAGATGCCCTGGCTGGTCGAGATGGGAATCCTGCTGGATGTGTTCATCGGCGTCTTCGTCATGGGGATTGCCTTGCGCCATATTCACAGCGAATTCGACACGATCGACATTGACACGATGACAAGACTGCGGGATGTTCCATGATCGTCCTGTCGCTCGTGCTGCTGCCGGCCGCGGCGGGCCTGCTGGCCCTGGCGCTGCGGTCCGACACGGTGCGGCGCGCACTGCTGCTGGCCACGTCGCTGTCGCACGCGGGCCTCGTCGTCGTCTGCCTGGCCCGGGGCGGCGGGGAGGGTCCCGGCAACTGGCTTCGACTCGACGCGCTGGGTCTCGTGTTTCTGTCGATCTCCAGCGCGTTGTTCCTCGCCTCGGCCGTTTACGCGGTCGGCTATCTGCGGCGCGAAGGCGCCGGCCCCCGGCGTGATTTCGAAGAAGGGCGGTTGTTCGCCGACGCTCCCGAGCGGGTGTTCACCGGTTGCCTGCTGTTCTTTCTCGCCGCCATGAGCCTGGTGACGGTCAGCCAGCACCTGGGCCTGCTGTGGGTTGCCATCGAAGCGACGACGCTGGCCAGCGCTCCGTTGATCTATTTCCACCGGCACCACCGCTCGCTGGAGGCGACCTGGAAATACCTGCTGGTCTGCTCCGTGGGGATCGCCCTGGCGCTGCTGGGCACTTTTTTTCTTGCCATTGCCGCGTCCGTGCCGGGCCAGGCCCAGCTGCCGCTGGTGCTGGGCAACCTCCTCGCGGCCGCCACGCAGCTGAATCATGTCTGGCTGCGCGCCGCCGTGGTTTTCCTGCTGGTCGGCTATGGCACGAAGATGGGGCTCGCGCCGCTGCACACGTGGCTGCCCGACGCGCACAGCGAATCGCCTTCGCTCGTCTCCGCTCTCATGTCGGGCGCGCTGCTGAACTGCGCGTTCCTGGGAATACTGCGCGGATACCAGGTCTGCGCCGCGGCGGGCGACGCCGTTTTCATGGAACGACTGCTCGTGGCGCTGGGCCTGCTGTCGATGACCGTCGCGGCCGGCCTGATTCTCGGGCAGTCCGACTACAAGCGGATGCTCGCCTATTCGAGCGTCGAGCACATGGGAATCCTCGCGCTCGCCGTCGGGCTCGGCGGGATCGGACGCTACGGCGCGATGCTCCACGCGGTGAATCACTCGCTGGCGAAGGGGTGTCTGTTCCTCGTGTCGGGAAACGTGCTGACGGCCTATCGCACCAAGTCCGCCCCCGAGGTCAGCGGCATGATGCAATCCATCCCCTGGTCGGGTGCGCTCTGGGTCGCCGGGTTTCTCGCGATCACCGGCTCGCCCCCCTTTGGCCTGTTTCTCAGCGAGCTGATGGTGCTGAAGTCGGCCCTCGATGGCGGCCACCCGTTCATTGCCGCCGCCTACCTCGCACTGCTCGCGATCATTTTCGTCGGAATGCTTGCCATCGTTCTGGGCATGGCGCAACCGGGAGATCGTGGTGTAACCGACGCGTCGGCGGCCGGAAGAGCCGAACCCGCCTCCGCGGTGATGCCGCCCCTCGCGTTGGCCGCCGCGGTGCTGCTGCTGGGGCTCTACGTGCCACCAGCTCTTCGCGACATGCTCGCCCGCGCGGCGGACATGCTGGGGACGACGAGATGAGCCTGCGCAACGGCGCTGCCATCGAAGAGCGATCGGTCCGGCCACAGCCTGCCGGGGAATTCCGCCGCGCCGTCCTGAGCGACGTGGCCGCCGGTCGGCGAATCGCCTCGATGTTCGGCCGGCCTCTGAGTGGAGCCGTGCGAATCTTCGCGCTGCTGGCCGACGACAGCGCGGGGACGCTCGAGGCGCGGGCCACCGACGTCGAGAAGGGATTCCCCTCGCTGACACCGGACTGCCCGCAGGCCCACTACTTCGAGCGGGAGATCTTCGAGCAGCATGGAATCCTGCCCGAAGGGCATCCCTGGCTCAAACCGGTGCGCAGCCACGCGGCGCCCTACCCGTTCTTCGAGGTCGCGGGAGACGAAGTGCACGAGGTGGCGGTCGGCCCGGTCCACGCCGGCATCATCGACCCGGGGCATTTCCGCCTGCAGTGCCATGGCGAAACCGTGATGAATCTCGAGATACATCTTGGCTATCAGCACCGCGGCGTGGAAGCGGCGCTCGCAGGAGGGCCGGACAAACGCTCCGCGCTGCTGGCGGAATGCATGGCGGGAGACTCGACCATCGCGCACGCGCTGGCCTACGCCGAAGTCGTCGAGGCGCTGACCGGCTGCCGCGTCACGCCTCGAGCCGAGTCGATCCGCGCCATCGCGCTGGAGCTCGAGAGGCTGGCCAACCACGTGGGCGATCTCGGCGCCATGGGCGGCGACATCGCGTTTCTTCCGACCACAGCCTGGTTCGGACGTCTGCGCGGCGAGTTCCTCAACCTGCTGTTGACACTGAGCGGAAACCGTCTCGGACGAGGCCTGATTCGACCCGGCGGCGTGATGTTCGATCTCGACGACGCGATGGCCGGCGAGTTCTCGGGCCGGGTCGCCCAGGCCCGGACCGAGCTTCGCGAGGTGGCCGGTCTCTTTTTCGAGATGCCATCGGTGAGATCCCGGCTGGAGGGAATCGGCACGCTGAGCCGCGAGGTCTGCGATGATCTCGGCCTTCTCGGGCCGGTGGCCCGGGCGTGCGGCTCGCCACGCGACGTGCGGCGCGATCATCCGTCCGGTGTCTGGCGCACGAACCCGCCGGCAGCGGCCGCGGCGGCGGGCGGCACCGGCGATGTTCTCGCGCGCGCGCAGGTGCGCTGGGCCGAGATCGAACGTTCGCTCGACTTCCTGA
>DASROJ010000207.1:0-2220 GCA_035646975.1 Patescibacteria group bacterium | reverse complement strand
CTCTTTCCTGCTCAGGTTCGGGACCTTGAAAATCATCAGGCGCTCCCCAGGCGGATGTCGGTTTGTCGGATAATATACAACATAATGTCTGTTTACAACTGACAAACTCGCGTCGGTTCATCTTGACCCGGACGGGGCATTGGGGTATGAACCGGGTGCGATGAGCGTAATGCCGTGAGATGGCGCGGGTCTTGGATCATGGCGGCGGCAGCAACCGCGGTGCTGATGGCCGCCTGCGGTGGTCAAACACCGGCGCCCGCACCCGGTGTCGCGTGGCACCGCTATCCTGTGGGTGTGGCCTCCCGGGTCGAGCCGGCCATCGCCGTCATCTACTCGTCGGACAACATCGGCCCCACCGCGTCGCTGGCCCGTCTCGGGTATCCCGATCGGAACCTGTTTCGTCTGCACCGCGATCACCCTCAGCTCAAGGTCGTGCTGACGTCGTGTCCGGCCAACCGCTACTCGGGTGGGCGCGTCCTGTCCGATTCGCCGGAGGCCACGGCCACCTGGAAGACGCTCGCTCTTGATCCGAACTTCGACTGGATCGATCTCGCAGGGCTCGGCTACAACCATGCGCCGCCCGGGGATTCCAATCTCAACCATCACGAGTTCTCGGTGACGCAATCGGGATGCAACATCGATCACAAGACGCTGGGCGAGGCAACCTACTGCAGCCGGCAGATGACTCTTGCGCGCGACGCGTACCGGACCGCGGGCATTCCCGATGACCGGGTGGTGATGATGCGGTTTCCCGGTATGGAGCGTTCGACCCAGGCGCTGGCGGCGGCCGCCGCGGCCGGATTCATCGCGGTGCTCGACACGCCCGCGGGCGGCGAGCCGCGCGGGGAGCCGGGCCGCGAGTGGTGGACGCCGCTGCCCGGTGGCGGCGAGATCCTCGAGATACCCAACACGAACGTGCTGAAGCTGTTCGCCATCGCGAAAGAGCTCGAGGACGGGTTGATTGCCGGCCGCATCCTGCCCGCGCAGGTGACGGCAAGCCCCGAGTTCGCCGCCGCGCTGAAGCGCGGACTGGCCCGGCTGCGCGAGGTGGAAGCCGGCGGCGGTCTGGTCAACCTGATGGACCAGTGGTCCGACACGTTTCGGGAGGTCGGCGGCGCGCGCCCCCGGTATCTGCTCATCGACGCGGCGCTGCGCGACATCGAATCGCGTTACGGCCCGCGCGCCTGGTACCCGACCTCACGCGAGCTGACGTTATGGCTCGACCTGTTGCGCAACGGGCGGCTCACGCGCCAGGATGAAGGCGGCGGCACGCTCGTGAAGGTCGAGCCGCCCGCCGGCTGGGCGCGTCTCGGGCTGGGCGGCCTCGACAACGCGTCGATCAGGGTGAGCCTGGCGGGTGCAGGGGCGTCCCGGGCTGTCGACTTGAAGGACGTGCTCATCAAAGAGGGGGAGCGCGACTGGAGAAGTCTCGAGCCGGAGCGATGGTGGAGGCAGGCAGACGACGCGGTCGTGCTCTTTGCCCTGCGCGGCCCGGTGCAGCTGCGCCTCAAGCTCAGTTGACGGTGATGGCGTAGACGTCGTCCGGGTACAGCCCATCCACCCCGGCGCTCTGGATCACATGGTCCGCGCCGAGCTGATGCCCGTTGGCGTAGACCCGAAGGATCGCGGCCGCGGGGTAGACATCCCAACCCGAAGCGAGCCTGAGCAGCGCGTAGCCGAAGCCGGCGCCGGTGTGCGCCTCGTCGATGAGCCGCTGCCCGTCGGCGTCGTAGAGCCTCACCGCGAGATCGCAGTCGGGGACCTTGACGTTGTCCGGGTCGAGGCAGACCTGATGGCCCTCGGCGGTGCTGTCGCGCACGCCGGGCGGCGTGCCGTCGCGGCGTTTCAGGATCACCGTGACATAGTGCGTCTGCGGACGGGGATAGACCCGGCAGTCGTCGAACCAGACGTGGCTCGACGCCCCCTGCTCGGCAAAACCGGTGGTCTTGATCTCGAGCCGCGTGCTGCGCGCCGGCACCTCGAATCCGTCTCCGAGCTGCCACCATTCGCCGGTGGCCGCATCTTTCGCGAAGCCGCGGCACATGTTGGTGGCCCCTTCGCACACGATGCGAAAGAGATACCCGGCTTCGGGCGAGCCACGCAGGTCGTATGCGCCGCGATACCCCGCGCGATGCTCCGGCGGCACCGCGAGATTCACCGTGGCATTGCCCGCCTGGCCGCCGCCGTCACGCAGCTGCACCTCGATCCAGTGATCGGGGC
>DASROJ010000206.1:0-2483 GCA_035646975.1 Patescibacteria group bacterium | reverse complement strand
ACGGGAGCTGTGCCGTCCCAGCCGTTCGAGTTTGCGCGGCACCGTCTTGCGGTTGACCTCCAGCAGCCGGGCGGCCCCTCTGAGGCTCACCCCGCTGCACAGCAGGCGCATAACGGCGGCGTCCAGGTGGGGCTTTTTCTGGCGATAGCTGTAGCGAAACGTGCAGTAGGAAAACGTCCGGCGGCACGCCTTGCACCGGAAGCGCGGAATGGACCGGCCCAGCGCGGCGGAGAAATACCGCCCGTGCCGACGGGCAAAACCCCCAACCGTGGCCCGGTTCAATGGACACCTCCGGTTCGGGCAAAACGGGGGAACAAAACGCATCGATCACCTCCAGACATGGAGGCCCTGGGGAAAGCAGCTCAGACGGGCGCTCAGCAAGCGCACAGAGGAGAAGTAAGGAAGAATCGTGCCACCGGATCTTCGGCGGTGATTTCCATCGTAAATGCCTGACTGACGTGGAGCTATGGATCAGGAGACGCCGGGTGTTGCACATCCAAAGTGTGACTGCACTCCCGACCAGCCGTCATACAACAGCACGGATCTGCTCACACGCATCGGGGGCATTTTCCTATTGTATACTGGACGGGCCATGACGAATCCCCCCCAAGCGCGCCAGGCCGTTGTCGGAGGCATCGTGATCGGCGAGGGTCGACCTCTCGCGCTGATCGCCGGTCCCTGCGTCATCGAGGCCGACGATCTCATGATGCGTACCGCCGAGACGCTCACCGGAATCACGCGTCGACTCGGCATCCCGTTCATCTTCAAGTCGTCATTCGAGAAGGACAACCGCTCCACCGCCGAGTTCTACAGGGGCCCGGGTATCGAAAAGGGGCTCAAGACCCTCCAACGCATCAAGGACGCGTTCGGTGTGCCCGTCACCTCCGACGTGCATCGCGAGTCCGACATGGCGACGGCGGCCGATGTGCTCGACCTGATCCAGATCCCGGCCTACCTCTGCCAGCAGACAAGCCTGCTGCTCGCGGCGGGCCAGTCGGGGCGTCCGGTCAACGTGAAGAAGGGGCAGTTTCTCGCGCCGAACAACATGGGCAGCGCGGTGGGCAAGCTTCGATCGACGGGGTGCCACGACATCCTGCTGACGGAACGGGGCAGCTCGTTTGGTTACAATCGACTCGTCAACGACTTCATCGCCATCCCGATCATGAAGGACCTGGGTTGCCCTGTGATTTACGACGCCACTCACAGCGTGCGGCTCTATGGCACACCGAGCAAGGATCCGCGGGGGGGCGAGCCGCAGTTCATTCCGAACCTCGCCCGCGCCGGGGTGGCGGCGGGGTGCGATGCGCTCTTCATGGAAACGCATCCGGACCCGCCGTCGGCGCAGTGCGACGCGGCCAGCCAGTTCCCGCTGCCTCGCATGGAGTGGATTCTCTCCCAGGCGCGACGGCTGGCCGAAATCGTCCGCGAGACGGACCCCGCGGCGCCGGCGCGAGGGTGATGCGGGAATGACCCTGTTCGGTGAAAAAACAGCCCACATAAAGATGATACTGATGGATGTCGACGGCGTGATGACGGATGGCGGTGTCACGTATGAAGGGGGCGATGCGGAGCTCAAACGGTTCGACATCCAGGATGGCATGGGAATCGCCATGGCCGTGAAGGCCGGAATGCAGGTCGGCATCCTGACCGGGCGCACTTCGCCGATGGTCGAGCGGCGCGCCCGCGAGCTGTCGATCGGAGTGGTCAAGCAGGGGTTCCTGGTGAAGCTCGACGGGTGGAACGAGATACTGCGCGAGCAGAAGCTCAATCCATCGGAGGTCGCCTACATCGGAGACGATGTCCAGGATCTGCCGGTGCTGTGGCGCGCCGGGTTTTCCGCAGCGCCGGGCAACGCCGTGGCCGAATTGAAATCCGAGGTGGACTACGTCTGTCAGCGGTCGGGCGGCCATGGGGCCGTGCGCGAGTTCATCGACCTGGTGCTGGCCGAAAAGGGAATCAAGGCCGGGGTGATAGCGGCCATTACGGGGAAGAAGCCATGAGGATATTCATCGATTCCGCGGATCCGGCCGAGATCAACGAAGCCCGGCGTCTGGGATGCGCCGACGGTGTCACCACCAACCCCAGTCTCATTCTCAAGCAGGGCGTCAAGGATCTCGAGGCGCGCATCCGCGAGATCGCCGCTCTGGTGCCCGGCCCCGTCAATGCCGAGGTCACTTCGACGACTGCCGCGGAGATCATCTCCGAGGGAAAGCGCCTCCACAAGTGCGGCGATAATGTCTTCGTGAAGATCCCGCTCAACCATGAGGGTCTGCTGGCGTGCCGGGCGCTGGCCGATGACGGCATCCGCTCGACGATGACGCTGGTGTTCTCGCCCGGCCAGGCGATCGTCGCGGCCGCCGCGGGGGCTGCCTGGATTTGCCCGTTCGTCGGCCGCCTCGACGATATTTCCTACGACGGGATGGACCTGATCCGCCGCGTGTCGGATATCTACCGCAACGACGCGGACTGGAGCACGCAGATAC
>DASROJ010000205.1:0-9116 GCA_035646975.1 Patescibacteria group bacterium | reverse complement strand
GCGCCGCCCGCCGCCGGCGCGGCGGGTTCGGAGATGCAAAGAAATCCCGAACAGGCGAGAACGGCAAGCGCGACTGGCCGCAAGAATTCTCCAATTGAGAGCGCGGATCATCGCAAATTGGCCGAACCAAAGCAAGGAACCGGCGCGACATTCCGGCCGCCCCCGCCGGTTCGACGAACCACGAACGATACGATCGGGAGGGGGGAATCCCCTGCCAATCCCGACACCTCGACAACCGGAACTTGCTCCGCGAGCCGGGAGAGATACGTTTCAAGGTCGACACAGAATATGGAACAGGTTTCGCTCCGGGTCCGCAAAGCCGGTTCGATTCCGGTTCGATGAATGGAGGAATTCATGCTGAAGAATGGAGTCTTTCTGCTCACTCTCGGATGCCTGATGGCGCTCAACCCCGATTCGACCACGCTGGCTTCCTCGGACTCGCTGCGAGGCACGTTCGTGAAGGATCGTCCGGCGGTCATCGACCTCGCCAAGGACGGCATCCGCGCGGACAGCTACCGGTTCGACAGGGTCGTGCGCGGCGGGTCCAACCCGCTGAAGATGAACGCCGGGCCCACCGTCATCTTCAGCGTGAAAAATGAAGGAACCACCGAGAAGGAGTTCGGCATCGCCGTGGCCCTGTTCGACACCAGCGGGCGCCTCGTGGCCGCAGGTGGCGCCGGCCGCGGCGGCAAGCTCGACCCGGGCAAGTCCGAGGAGGTCAAGGTGGTCTTCCACGGCGTCAACCGCGAGGCGGCCCGCGCGGCAACGATCTACATGACGATGGAAACCCGCCAGTAGCAGGCCCGGGCGGCGTTGCAACTTCGATCCACCGATGGCTAAGATGGCGTCGTGAATTCGCCGTCATCCATCGGAGGAACCACGATGCGTCCCAACCTTTTCCGTTCAGCGCTGCCCGTGTCTCTCGCCGTGCTGGCGATGGCTTCCCCCTGTTTCGCCGGCCTCAAGTCGGTGAAGGTGCCGTTTCTCAAGAACGAATGGGCCGACGTCGCCCTCACCCAGGAAGGGATACACGTCGTCAATTACCGAATGAGCCTGGCGACGAACGTGTCGATGAACCCGCTCAAGGTCGGCGCGGGACCCGCGATGTTCTTCAACGTGAAGAACGAGGGCACCGCCGCCACCGACTTCGCGCTCGCGGTCGCGCTGTTCGACAAGAACGGCAACCTGGTTGGCGCGGCCTCGGGCAGTCACGCCGGCAAGCTGGACGCGGGTGCATCGAAGGAGATCAAGGTGATCTTCCGTGATGTCAACGAGAGCGTGTCGGACGCCACGGAGGTGCAGGTCACGGTGGAGACGCGGCTCTAGGAGGCTCCCCGTTCACCTGGCGCGGCGGAGAGTCAGCGAGCCGACGAAGCGAACCGATTCGGGCAGGATGAACCCCCGCGGGGCCCGCACTCCCGCCGCGGGAGACAGGACCGCTTCCACCTCGAGCCAGAAGCTGCCGTCCAGCGGGGCCTTGACTCGCTGAATGAACTTCAGCTCGGCACCATCGTCCACTGATACGCCGCCCGGCGTCAGGTCGGTCGTGACCTCGGTGTTGGGACGATCCCCGCCGATGCTGTAGGCCTCACGGGTGTTCGATGCGGAGATGTCGGTGAAGGCGCGCAGCTTCACCGGGCCGCCCTTCCGCGAGAAGACGAAGAACTTGCCGGCCTGTCCGCTGTCGATGGGCGCGCACGGGCCGCTCGGCGGCGTCATCTCGAATCTGAGCACCGCGGAGTCGCCGAGAGGAAGAAACTCGCTGATCGAAAGCGTGTCGTATCCGCATGGCGACAGGAGCCTCGAAAGCTGCCCATCGAAACCAATCCCCTCCTTCTTTTTCGTCAGACGGAGGATCTCCTCACCCGACGACGCGTCGCGTCCCACGAGAACCTCGGGGTTGCCCGACACGGCCTCCGAGATCTCCAGCCGGCGGGCGGGACTCAGCGGGATCTCGAGATCCCAGGTGCCGGTGACCGGCCGATCCATGTTGTTGAAGACCTTGAATCCCAGGGGGCGGCGAGGGGCCGGCGCGTTGGGATCCTGAGGTAACGCCACACCGGCCATCGCCAGCAATGCGACGGCCAGCAGGGTGATCCTGATGTTCGGCTTCAATCCGGAGCCTCCTCACGCGAGCCGATCCACTATAGCATCGCTGTGTTAGCATACGCGCTTCATGAAGATAGGACTGTTCGGATTCCCGCAGGTCGGCAAGACCACGCTGTTCAACCTGCTCACAGGCGCCCATGTCGAGACCCCGCGCTTCGGCTCGGGCCGCACCGACCCCAACCTCGGGATCGCGCGCGTGCCCGACGCCCGCCTGGCGCGCATGAGCGCCATGTTCAAGCCGAAGAAAACCACCCCGTCGACCTTCGAGTACGTCGACATCGTGGGTCTGCAGAAGGGTGACGCCAAGGGCTCCCTTTCGCTGGCCGCGCTCAAGCCGATGGACGCGCTGGCTCACGTCACCCGCGCATTCCCCGACGAAGCGATCTCTCACAGCGAGGGTTCCCTCGACCCGGCCCGCGACTTCGAGACGATGGAAATGGAGCTGATTCTCGCCGACCTCGACGCGGCGCAAAGACGGATCGAACGGCTCAAGTCGAGCATTTCCAAGACCAACAGGCCGGAGGAGAAGAAAGAGCTCGCGACGCTCGAAAAAGTGCGTGAACAGCTCGAGGCCGGACGTCCGCTGCGCGGCGTCGAGTTCTCCACCGAGGACGAGAAGGCTCTCCGGGGATTCGCCTTCTATTCCGCGAAGCCTCTGCTGCTGCTGGTGAACCTGGGAGAGGGCGACATCGCCCGCGTCGGCGATGCCGTCGAGCAGTTCGGCCTGCAGGGCGCGGCGTCGCACCCCAGGGTGAAGGTGGCCGCCGCCTCGGGAAAGATCGAAGAGGAGATCGCCGCGCTGTCCGACGATGAGGCCGCGGCCTTCCGCTCGGAGCTTGGCATCGGGGAGCCGGCGCTGGATCGAATCATCCACTCTTCGTACGATCTTCTTGGCCTCATCTCCTTCTACACGGTGGGCGAGGACGAATGTCGCGCCTGGCCCATCCGCAGGGGCACGGTCGCATCACGGGCGGCTGGAACGATCCACACCGATCTCGAGAAGGGATTCATCAGGGCCGAGGTCATCCGCTACGAGGAGCTGGTGAGCTGCGGGTCGTTCAACGTCGCCAAGGAGAAGGGGCTTCTGCGGCTGGAGGGCAAGGAGTACGTGGTTGCGGATGGCGACATCATGCACATCCGTTCAGGTCTGTGAGGCGGCCAGCGCCTCCACCAGATCCGCTTCCTCCGAGGGCTCGACGGTCCGCAGATCCAGCACGAGCGCATCGTCGTGGATGCGTGCCACCACGGGGCTGAGGTGACTCGACGCGGGGGTCCGCAGTCGCTGCTCCCAGTCGTCGACCGAGCGACGTCCGGCCGCGGTGGGCCTGAGGACAAGAAGCATCGTGGGCAGATCTTCGGTCGGGGCCGACCCGCCGCCCACCCGTGACACCCCCTCCTGCGTTGCGACATCGCAACCTGCGCCGAGCCGGGTTCGCAGCGTTTCGGACAGGCGCGCGGCCCGCGCGGCGATCTCGTCCCGCGCGGCGAAGATCATCCGCAGAACCGGTATCTCGGCCAGCTCGCTGCCCCTGACGTAGGCATCGAGCGTCGCCTCGAGCGCCGCGATGGTCATCTTGTCGAGACGAAGAACCCGGTAAAGCGGGTTCTTCCTCATGGCGTCGATCAGATCGCGGCGCCCGAGCGCGATGCCTGCCTGCGGTCCACCCAGCATCTTGTCTCCGCTGAACGACACGATGTCTGCCCCCTGGTCGAGCAGGGCGCGCACCGTCGGCTCGTCCTTGATCCCCGCGCCCGTCATGTCCAGCAGGCAGCCGCTGCCCTGGTCCACCATCAGCGGGAGTCCATGCCGACGCGCGATGTCGGACAGCCGCGGCACCTCGACCTGCTGCGTGAAGCCGACGATGCGGTAGTTGCTCGGATGAACCTTCAGGATCATCCCGGTGGCCGGACCGACGGCCCCCTCGTAGTCGGACGTCCGCGTGCGATTCGTCGTGCCCACCTCTCGCAGCTTCGCGCCGCTCTTTGCCAACACGTCGGGAATGCGAAACGAACCTCCAATCTCGACAAGCTCTCCGCGCGAGATGATGACCTCGCGCCCTTCCGCCACCGTGTTCAGCGCCAGGAAGACCGCGGCCGCGTTGTTGTTGACCGCGAGCGCCGCATGGCCCGGGAACAGGAACTCGAGCCTCCGCTCGACATGCGACGAACGGGAGCCGCGCCGGCCCTCCGGAAGATCGTATTCCAGCGCTGCGTACGCCGAGGCGACGCCCGCAACCCGCGCGCGCGCCTCGTCTGACAACGGAGCGCGGCCCAGGTTGGTGTGGACGATGACGCCTGATGCGTTGATGACCCGTGTCAGGGTCGATTCGGTCCGGCGCCTGATGGCGGCTTCGATCCGGGTGGTCAGATCGGCCAGAAGGTCGGGCGCCTCGGTCCCGGCCTCGGCCGGACCGGCCAGCCGGCCGCGCATGCGGGAGATGGCCTCCCGCACCGCCTCGATGACCAATGTCCTGCCATGGGCCGCCACGAGCGCCTGGACGTCCTCACGGCGCAAGACCGCATCCACAGCGGGGATCCTGCGGTATTCGCTGGGTCGGCCCTCTGACAAGCTCCCCCTCCGATTCTTCCCCTTCCGGGGCGCCGGTTTGATTCGCCCTTGCGCGGTCCCTATATTATAGGCTGGTGTCCCGGAACGACAGTTCATCCCTGACCCGCCCGATTCGGACGGACGCGCATCGAATGCCAGAGCCCAATCCCTTCGACGACGAGCTCAACAAGATCGAGATCGGAATCCGCCAGCTCAAACTCCAGTACGACATGTTTTTCTCTGGAGTGGTTCCCAGGCAGCCCCACGAAGTCCGCAAGGGGCTCGAGATTCTCATCAAGGTGATTGGGAACTCTCCGATGCAGCGGTTCGCGGATCGCTACCGGTACAACTCTCTCGCCGCGAAGTACCAGACGATGGTCGAGCTGTGGAACAAGATGCTGCGGGCCAAGGAAGAGGGCCGGCTGCGTCCCGGCATCCCTGGTTTTGTCGAACCGGTGAGACGCGCTCCCGCGGAGGCCGCCGAGCCGTCGGAGCCTGCCGCCGGCCCGGCCGGTGCCGCGGCGAAACGCGACCCTGCCGCAAAGGCCGAGTTCTACCGCTCCAGCTTCGCCAACCCGGCCGTCGAGGACGAATCCTTCCGAGTGTTCTATGATAGGTACATGGAAGCGAACCGCCTGGCGGGGGGGGAAGACGTCAAGCGTGTCTCCTACAAGAGCTTCCTCAAGCAGATCACGGCGAAGACCCAGGCGATCAGGCAAAAGGCCGGCTGCGATGCCGTGACCTACTCGATCGTCGTCAAGAACGGCGGCGTGAGCCTCAAGGCAATCCCGGCTGGCCAGGCCAGAGCGAAGGGGGGCGGCAAGTGAGCACCGGCAGGATCGGGACGTCGCGTCGCGGCATGTGGATGGCGGGGATGGCGGCGTCGGCGTGCATCTTCACCATTTTCACGATGGGCTGCGCGAACCGGCGCGGGCAGGAAACGATTTCCACCGGAGAGGGCGTCTCGGTGGACGTGGCCAGTCTCTGGCAGAAAGAGGCCGCGTCCGATCCGATTACCGCGTACAGGCTGCGCCTGGCCGCCGATCCGGACAATCCGGGGCTGCACAACAATCTGGGCAATCAGTACGTCCTGCAGAACGACATGAAGAACGCCCTGCGGGAGTTCCACTCCGCCGCGCGTCTGGACCGACGCTCCCCCATCCCGTGGAACAACATTGGGACCGCCTACAACAAGATGGGCAAGCTGGCTCCCGCGATGGACGCCTTCCAGAAGGCTCTCAGTGTCGACGACAAGTACGCGCTGGCCTACTACAACATTGGAACGATCTACGACAAGAAGGGCGACTACGACAGCGCGATCGACTACTACCTCAAAGCCGTTGCTCTCAAACCCGAGCTGGCCGAAGTCAGGCACAACCCGCAGGTCGTCGAGAACAAGAACCTGATGGTGGTAAAGCTCCGTCACTGGCTCGAGGAGTCCGGCAACATCTCGCTGCCACTCGATCGTCTGCCCGAATAGGCGAGGGGTGCCCGGTCGATGAGACACCCCGCACTCGCGCTCCTGATCGTCCCACTGATCCTTGCCGCCGCAACGCAGCGCTCTTCCGCCTGGACTGGCCCGATGGACTCACGAGTCGCCCGGGAAGCGGTGCGGCTGATGCCGCTCTCGCTGCGGGGGGTCCTGGAAAGCCATCTCGATGACCTGAACGCAGGCGCCAGACAGGCCGCCGATGACGAATCCAGCCCGTGGCACCATCAGGATCACGGGCAGACCGCCCCCTGCGCCGCGGCGAGAGTCGAGGAGCTGACCGCCAGCGCCGTTTCGATGATCGACGCCCACCGGCCTTTTGCCGATGTCGCCGTGCAGCTGGGTGCGCTCTCCCATTTCATCGGCGATCTGAACAACCCTCTGCAGGTTTCAAGCGACGATCCCCGTGAGATCCAGTATTTTCACGATTACATGGAATACGTCGAGAGCAACATCGACAAGTTCCCCCTGGTCTTCTACGGCTGGAAGGAGCCCTCGCTCGACGGGCCGGGCGCCCCGGGCCCACGGGTGTTTTCCGAGCGGATCGCGACGCGTGCGCGCCAGTATTACGTGCGTCTGGGACAGGCCTACGCGGCGAACAACCCGGCCCCCCTGGCGCAAAGATTCGATGTCAGGTCCCTTCCGTTCGCCATCGGTTCGCTCAGCTACTCGCACAGCGTCACCGACACGGCCAGGATCTGGCTCGAGATCTGGGAGCGCGCCCACGGGGATCTCCGGGGCACGCCGTACCTCGCCCGCGACAGGTCCTCCCTTCCCCCCTCGGGCGTCAAGGTGATCACCGGTACGGCCAAGGTCGACAAGCCATGAGCGCCGGAATCCATCGCGCGTTGATCAGCGTCTTCGACAAGAGCGGCGTCGTGGATCTGGCCCGCGAGCTGCGCGGCGCCGGGGTCGAGATCGTTTCCACGGGGGGAACCGCACGGGCGCTGGTCGAGGCGGGGATCGCGGTTCGCGAGGTGTCTGATGTGACCGGGTTTCCGGAGATGCTCGACGGACGCGTCAAGACGCTGCACCCCAAGGTCCACGGAGGGCTGCTCACCGTTCGCGACAATCCGGACCATGCGCGACAGGCGCATGAGCACGGTATCGAGATGATCGACATGGTGGTGATCAACCTTTACCCGTTCGAGCAAACGGCGAGAAGCAAGCCCGACGCGTTCGACGAGGTGATCGAGATGATCGACATCGGCGGCCCGGCGATGATCCGGTCCGCCTCGAAGAACCATCACGATGTCGTGGTGCTCGTGGATCCCGGGGATTATCCGGCGGTCCTGGGCGAGCTGCGCGAAACGGGCGACGTCTCGCCGGCGACGCGGCTGATGCTGGCGGCGCATGCCTTCGCCCACACGGCCTCCTACGATGCCCTGATCGCCGACTACCTGGAGCGACGGGCGCAGCGCGGCGCCGCCTCGGGCCTGCCGAGGCTTCTGCCGCTCACGTTTCGCAAGGTGTTCGACCTGCGCTATGGGGAAAACCCGCATCAGGCTGCCGCGCTGTACGCCGACCCGCTCGATACCGCCCCGGGAGCCGTCTCCGCCGAACAGCTCCAGGGCAAGGAGTTGTCGTTCAACAACATCCTCGACCTCGACGCGGCGTGGGCGCTGGTCAGCGACTTCGACCCGCCCGCCTGCGCGATCATCAAGCACACCAACCCCGCCGGCGCGGCACTGGGCTCGGATGCGGCCGACGCCTTCCGGCGCGCCCTGGCGGCGGATCCGGTGTCGGCGTTCGGCGGCATCGTCGCGTTCAACCGGCCCATCGATGGCGAGACCTCCAGGGAGATCGTCTCGTTGTTTCTCGAGGCGGTAATCGCTCCCGATTTCGACGCCGCGGCGATCGACACGTTGCGCTCTCGGAAGAACCTGCGCGTGATGAAGACGGGAGCGGCTGGCCGGAGCGCCGCCGGACGGGACTACAAGCGCGTTGCCGGAGGCCTCCTGGTGCAGGATCGGGACCGGATGATCGCCAGGCCGGAGCTGAAGCTGGTGACGAAGCGATCCCCGACGGGCGAGGAGACCGAAGCCCTGCTGTTCGCCTGGACGATCGCGCGCCACGTGAAATCGAATGCCATCGTGTACGCGCGAGGCGCTGCGACGGCCGGGATCGGCGCCGGCCAGATGAGCCGCGTGGATGCCGTCCGGTTCGGCGCGGCAAAGGCGGTGGCCTCTCTCGAGGGATGCGTGCTGGCCTCCGACGCCTTCTTTCCGTTTCGCGATGGCGTCGACCTGGCGGCCGAATCGGGTGTCACCGCGATCATCCAGCCGGGGGGTTCCATGAAGGACGCCGAGGTGATCGCCGCGGCCGACGAGCACGGAATCGCGATGGTGTTCACCGGTCGCCGGCACTTCAGGCACTAGCCTTCGTTTCTCAGCTCTGGTCCAGCGCCCTCAGGGTCATCGTGTTGGCGAAGGTGTCGAACACCTTGTCACGCTGTCTGCCGTGATAGCGCTTGGCGATCTCCTTCGCGCGCGCGGCCTGCGGGTCCCTGGAATCGATCTGCAGCACTTCGTCGAACTTCTCGGCCGCCTCGTCCACGACACCGGCCTGCAGGAGCGTCACTCCCCAGTTGAACCACGAGTTCCGGATATACGCGTCGAAGATCTTCATCTCGGGGTGATCCTGCTGGAGCCGGTAGAACTTGGTGAGGGCCGAAGCATAATCCGCTTCGCCGAAATATTTCGTCGCAGCCGTCATTTCCCGCTCGAGCGAGGCCGCCTTCTCCAGCTCGACCATCGCCTTGTCGAGCTCATCCTGGGCATCGAAGTCGATCGGGTCGGTGGTGAGCGCCTTCTTCAAGGTGAGCACCGCTTCCGGCCAGCGCTTCTCCTCGTACAGTCGCCTGCCCTCCCGGGTGAGCTCGGCGGCCCGCGTCTTGAGCTGCTCGGGGGTGAGAGGCGGTGGAGGAACGACTTCCGCCTGTTTCGGCGCAGCGCCGGGCACCACCTGGAT
>DASROJ010000204.1:0-6171 GCA_035646975.1 Patescibacteria group bacterium | reverse complement strand
CGGCAAGACCACCACCGCGGCCAAGCTTGCCGCACGCTTCGCCCGCCAGGGGCGCAAAGGGCTGCTCGCGGCGGCCGACACGTTTCGCGCCGCGGCGATTGACCAGCTGGAAGTATGGTCGCAGCGGGTCGGCGTCGATCTGATACGGCACCAGGACGGAGCGGATCCCTCGGCGGTCGTCTTCGATGCCATGAAGGCGGCACGGGCTCGCAACGCCGATTTCGTGATTGTCGACACGGCGGGCAGGCTCCACACGAAAACGCCGCTGATGAAGGAGCTCGAGAAGATCTACCGGATCGCGGGACGCGAAGTGCCGGGAGCCCCACACGAGGCGCTTCTCGTGATCGACGCCAACACGGGCCAGAATGGTGTCGCCCAGGCACGGGAGTTTCTCAAGGCCGGTCACATCACCGGTCTTGTGCTCACCAAGCTCGACGGCACCGCCAAGGGCGGCGTCGCGATCGGTGTCTCGCGGACGCTGGGTATCCCGCTCAAGTACATCGGTGTCGGGGAGGGCGTTGATGATCTGCTCGAGTTCTCGCTCAAGGAGTTCGTCGACGGATTGCTCGCATCCGGTGGCGGTTCCTGACCCCGGCGCCCGGGCCGAGGGCGCACGCTGATGGCGCGAGACACCGATTTCGACGCGCGGATGATGCGCCGATGTCTCGACCTGGGTGCCCGCGCGGGCGGGCGGACCAGCCCGAATCCGATGGTGGGAGCCGTGGTGGTCCGTGGCCGGCGCGTGATCTCGATGGCCTGGCACCGTCGCGCCGGCGCGCCGCACGCGGAGGCCGCGGCCCTCAAGCGCGCGGGAAGACGCGCGAGCGGTTCAACTCTGTACGTGAACCTCGAGCCTTGCTGCCATTACGGACGGACGCCTCCCTGCGTGGACGCCATCATCGCCGCGGGGGTTCGCCGTGTTGTGGCCGCCCACCGGGATCCTTTCCCGCTGGTCGATGGACGAGGTTTTGCCGCGCTCAGGCGGGCCGGCGTGGAGGTCCGGATGGGCCCTTTGAAGCACGAGGCCGCGCGTCTGAACGAACGTTACCTGACTCGCGTGACGCAACGACGCCCGTTCGTCCTGGTCAAGGCGGCCATGACGCTGGACGGCCGGATCGGAACGGCCGCAGGAGAATCGAAGTGGATCTCCTCGGCACGTTCGCGCGCCGAAGCGCATCGGATGCGCGCCGGCCATGACGCGGTCATGGTCGGTGTGAACACGGCGCTGGCGGACGATCCGCGGCTGACGGCCCGGGGTCCCGGCAGCAGATCGGCCATTGGAGCCGGGCCGATACGTGTGGTCGTGGACAGCCATCTGAGGCTCGGCCCGAAGGCCCGAATTTTCAGGGGGACCGGCGGGCGGAAGCCCGGGGCGGCGGCCATCGTCTACACGGGCCCCCGGGCCTCCGGTTCGCGTCTGGCGGCGCTGGAGCGGGTGGGCGCGCGGGTCGTCCGCGTGAACACCGACGCCACCGGCCGCGTTGACCTGCGGGAGGCTCTGAGGGATCTGGCCCGGCGAGGGGTGACGAACCTCATGATCGAAGGAGGCGGTGAGTTGATCGCGTCGGCATTCGAAGCCGGCCTGGTCGACAGGGTGGCGCTGTTCATCGCGCCCCTGATACTCGGCGGACGCGACGCGGTCCCGGTGGTTGGCGGCCGGGGCATCTCCGCGCTTCGCAAGGCGATCGTACTGCGTGAGGTGACGGTGCAGCCGCTGGGACCCGATCTGCTCGTGCGCGCCCGCGTGGCGCGGAGGCGCTGAGATGTTCACCGGCATCATCAGCGAGATGGGCACGGTGGTTTCGTGCAGGAAGGAACGGGACGGGCTGCGCATGAGGATCGAGGCGCCCGCCACGGCCCGCGGTCTGGCGATCGGCGGCAGTGTCGCCGTGGATGGCGTCTGCCTCACCGCGGTCCAGATCGATCGCAAGGGGTTCACGGTCCAGGTCGTCCCCGAGACCACACGGCGCAGCACGATGAGCCAGCAGCGGTTCGCCGGCGGGACGACCCGCGTGAATCTCGAGCGCCCTCTGGTTGCCGGCGGGGAGATCGGGGGCCACTTCGTCCAGGGGCATGTGGATGCCCGCGCACGGGTGGCCGGCCTGAGGAAAGTCTCCAAGGGAGTCGTTTTGGCGCTAGAATTGCCGGGAATCATGGACGGGCTGGTGGTCGAGAAGGGATCCATCGCCATCAACGGCGTCAGTCTCACGGTTGCTTCGGTGGGTGGCGGCGGCAGGAAGGCAGCGCGTCATTTCAACGTCGCGTTGATTCCCCATACCCTGCAGCGGACCAACCTGGGCGATCTGGAATCGGGCCAATTCGTGAATCTCGAAGCAGACATTCTGGGCAAGTACGTCAGGACGCTGGCAGGGAAGAAGCGCTGAGATGCCGGGACAAATGCGAAAGGCAGGCGGGAAGAAACGAGTCAGCCGTCCACCGGTGCAGGGCTTTGCCACCATCGAGGAAGCGCTCGAGGAGATCCGCGAAGGGCGGATGATCATCATCCTCGATGACGAGGACCGCGAGAACGAAGGCGACCTAGCCGTATCCGCCGAAAAAATCGTCGCAGAGCAGATCAACTTCATGTCCCGTTACGGGCGCGGGCTGATCTGCATGCCGATGACCGCCCAGCGGCTCGACGAGCTCGAGATCCCGCTGATGGTCGAAAAGAACACGAGTCCCTACGGGACGGCATTCTGCGTTTCGGTCGAAGCGCGCACCGGGGTGAGCACCGGGATCTCGGCGGCGGATCGCGCCCGGACCGTTCGTGTTGCCACCGACCCGGCGACCCGGCCGATCGATCTCGTCAGGCCAGGCCACATCTTCCCGCTGAGGGCGGCCGCCGGTGGCGTGCTCGAACGGACCGGACAGACCGAGGCGATCGTCGACCTGTCCCGGCTGGCCGGGCTTCACCCCGCCGGCGTGATCTGCGAGGTGATGAACGAAGACGGAACCATGGCGCGGGTACCCCAGCTGGCGGGCTTCGCCAGGAAGCACGGGCTCAAGATGATCACCATCGCGGATCTCATTCAATACAGGATGCGCAACGAGCGGCTCATCCGGCGTGTCGCCTCCCCGCAGCTTCCGACGTCGTACGGACCGTTCCGGCTCTACGCCTATCACAGCGACCTCGATGGCAAGACCCATCTCGCGCTCGTCATGGGGGAGATCCGGATGGACGACCCCACCCTTGTCCGGCTGCACAGCGAATGTCTCACCGGGGACATCTTCGGCTCGCTTCGATGCGACTGCGGACGCCAGCTCGACCGGGCGATGGAGGTGATTTCCCGGGAAGGCAAAGGGGTCATCGTTTACCTGCGTCAGGAAGGCCGGGGCATCGGGCTCGAGAACAAGCTGCGTGCCTACGAGCTGCAGGACGAGGGCAAGGACACCGTGGAGGCCAACGAGAGCCTTGGCTTCAAGGCCGATCTTCGCGACTACGGCATCGGCGCCCAGATCCTGTGCGACCTCGGGGTGAACCAGATCCGGCTGATGACGAACAACCCGGAGAAGTTCATCGGCCTCAGGGGCTTCGGCATCGAAGTAGTGGAGCGTGTGCCCCTCGAGATTCCGGCCAGCGGGATGACGCTCGAGTACCTGCGTGTGAAGAAAGAGAAGCTGGGGCACTTCCTTTCGGTTTGAAGGCGCATAACCTCAGACAGGCAAGGATCTTATCCTTGACCCCACCCCGTCCACGGCTATAATACTGGGTTCATTTCGGAGCTTTTGACATTCGCTGCACGCCGGCGGCGCCGGTTTCCTGCGGATCACCCACGGCGGTCGTGTTCGAACACAGCCGCTCTTTAAAGGCCAGGCAATGCTCGAGAACCTGACATCCCGTCTCCAGAAAATCCTCAAGGGCCTCAGAGGGCAGGGGCGCTTGAGCGAGGAGAACATCAAGGAAGGGCTGCGCGAAATCCGCCTCGCGCTGCTCGAGGCCGATGTCAATCTCCTGGTCGCGCGCAAGTTCATGGAGCGCGTGAAGCTCAAGGCGCTTGGCCAGGAAGTACTCTCCAGCCTGACTCCCGCCCAGCAGCTGGTGAAGATTCTCAAGGACGAGCTCCAGGCCCTTCTTGGCGGGGGCGACGCGGCACTCGATTTGTCCGGGCCCTCGCCCGCGGTGTTGATGCTGGTGGGCCTGCAGGGTTCCGGCAAGACCTCGACCGCTGCAAAGCTGGCGGTCATGCTCAAGGGAAAGGGGAGGTCGCCGCTGCTGGTGCCCGCGGATGTCTACCGCCCCGCCGCGATCGACCAGCTCAAGGTGCTTGGGCGCGATAACTCCGTTGCGGTGTTCGACGGCAAGGGCAGCGCCAATCCGCGGGAGATTTGCCGCGAAGCGCTCACACTGGCCCGGTCGACCGGCTACGACACGTTAATCGTCGACACGGCCGGCCGGCTGCACATCGACGAACAGATGATGACCGAGGTGAAGGACCTGGCCGGCATCGTCGGCCCGAGAGAAGTGCTCTATGTCGCCGACTCGATGACGGGCCAGGACGCCGTCAACTCGGCTTCCGCCTTCTCCGCGGCGCTGCAGCTCACAGGGGTGATCCTGACGAAGCTGGACGGCGACACGCGCGGTGGCGCGGCGCTTTCGATCAAGGAAACCACCGGCGTGCCGATCAAGCTGGTCGCGGTGGGCGAGAAGGTGAAGGATCTCGAGGTCTTTCACCCCGACCGGATGGCCTCGCGCATCATCGGCATGGGGGACGTGCTCTCTCTCATCGAAAAGGCAGAAGAGGCCTATGAGGGCGAGAACGCCGAGGAGATGGCGCGAGCCCTGGTGGAAGGGGAGTTCACGCTCGAAGACTTCCGGCAGCAGATCCGCAAGTTGAAGAAGATGGGGCCCCTGACCTCGCTGCTTGAGATGATTCCGGGATTCTCCAGCGTGAAGGGGATGTCGGACATCGACGATGGGGCGCTCAGGGTCACCGAGGCGGTCCTCGACTCGATGACGCCGGTTGAAAGAACCAATCCCCAGATCATCAACGGGAGCCGCCGGAAGAGAATCGCGCGCGGATCGGGAACCAATGTCCAGGAGGTCAACAAGCTCCTGAAACAGTACGCGCAGATGCGCAAGATGATGCGGACAATGTCGAAACGACCGCGCAAGGGCCCGGGGTTTCCCGGGATGCCGTTTCCGTCCCGCTAGCCATTGCTCCGGGAATCGCGGCGAGTTTGAATCGTTCATGAATTGAAACGTACTTTGAACCGCAGATGGAGGAGAAGACTGGTGCTGAGGATCAGGCTGTCAAGACTCGGCTCGACTCACAGGCCGTTCTACCGGTTCGTGGTCTCCGATTCGAGGAAGCGACCGAGTTCCACCGCGGTCGATACGCTTGGGTTCTACGATCCGACCAAGAAACCAACGGTGCTCAAGCTGGACGTTGAGAAGGCCGAGGCATGGATCAGCAAGGGAGCGGTCCCGACGGAGCGCGTTCAGGCTTTCATCAAGCAGCTGAAGAAAGCACAAAAGACAGCGTCGCCGGCCTAGGCGTGGCGGGGAGCCGGAATGAAGGAACTGCTCGAGTTGATCGCCAGGTCGTTCGTCGACAAACCGGACGAGGTCTCGGTGGCGGAGATAGATGAGGGCGACGCCATCGTGTTCGAGCTTATCGTTGCCCAGGATGAACTGGGCAAGGTCATCGGAAGACAGGGCCGGACGGCCAAGGCCATGCGGACGATCCTGGGGGCGGCCGGCCTGAAAATGGGCAGGCGATTCGTCCTCGAGATCCTCGAGTGATCGGGCGGTGAGCGATGTCTCGGAACAGCCGGGCAGGAGTGGGTACGTCCTGATTGGCGAGGTGAACAGGGTGCGCGGGCTCGTGGGAGAGGTGGTGGTAACCGTCCACGCCGACGATCCCGCCCGAATGGCCGCGCTGGGCACGGTCTTTCTGAGGGAGGCGGAAGGCGGTTATCGTCCAGTCGCAATCGAGGGTTTCAAGCGGTTGGGCGACCGGGCGGTGCTGAAACTGGCCGGTTTTGGGTCGATCGAGGAGGCCCGGGTCCTGATCGGCCGCGAGCTGTTTATCCCCGTCGAGGCCTCGACGCCGGCACCAGAAGGACGATATTACGCGTATCAGCTGGTGGGCCTGGAGGCCCGGCTCAAGGACGGCACGCCGCTCGGAAAGGTGCGGGAGGTTCTTCGCCAGGGGGCGCAGAGTCTGCTCG
>DASROJ010000203.1:0-2322 GCA_035646975.1 Patescibacteria group bacterium | reverse complement strand
GCTCTGATCATGAAGGCGGGGCTGGACGGCCAGATGAAGGCGTTCGGTCAGTGGGACGACTGGGTTTCCCGGCGCAGAGGAGAAAACCGGTGATGAAGCTCTACGGATTCGAGTTTTCCACCAACGTCGAGCGCGTGCAGCTCGCGCTCGCGCACAAGGGCCTGAAGGTCGAGTTCATCCCCGTCGACCCGAAGGATCGATCGGAAGTCCGGCGGGTCAGCGGGCAGGACCTCGTCCCGGTGATCGTCGACGACGGCAAGGTCGTCGCCGATTCGATGGAGATCGTCCGCTATCTCGAGCAGAAGCATCCCTCCAGGCCTTTGTACCCTGAAGCGCCGGAGCGGCTTGCCGAGATGCTGATATTCATCGACTGGTTCAATCGTGTCTGGAAGCGGCCACCCAACGAGATCGAGGCGGAGATGGGCAAGCCGACACCCGATCGGGCGCGCATCGAGCGGCTGGGACGCGCCATGATCGACGCGCTGGATCTGTTCGAGAAGATGCTGACGGGGCGGGAGCACCTCATGGGAGAGTTTTCCGCGGCCGACTGCTGCGCCTTCCCGTTCCTGAAGTATGGAGTGCTCGGCACCGAGCCGAACGACGCCTACCTGTTCCACCGTGTTCTGGTGGACTGGCAGCCGATCAAGAAGGATCACCCGCGTCTTGGCGAGTGGATCAGACGGGTGGACAAGCGCCCGCGCCAGGCGTAGGAGTTCGTCCGCATCATCTGCTGGAGGAGTTCATGCCGGAATCAACTGACACGACATCATATGAAGCCGAGTACGCCCTGGAGCAGTCGGTGCGCTGCCCTCAGTGCCGTGAGGAGGTCTCCACCGTTCACGTCGTCCGCCTGCTGAGGAGCAAGGTCAATTTCACATCCACCCTGCCGCGCAAGGGCCATGTCATTCTCTGCTCCGCCTGCAGGGCGGTGCTCGCGGCCGCGCTCGGGGGAATGTGAGGGACGGCGCCACGCAGGATGATTGACGCCAGTACCTGTCCAGTACCCGTCCGATACACAGGGGATTCGTCGATGAGGAAGATCGCCGTACTCGCACTCAGTCTGTTCGTCGGCGGCAACGCGCTCGCTGAGAAGCCGCGCGTGTTCGCCATCACCGGAGCGCGTGTCGTGATCGCGCCGGGCCAGGTTCTCGACGGCGGCACCGTCGTCCTGAGAGATGGCCTGATCGAAGCCGTCGGCAAGGGGGTCACACCGCCCGCGGATGCCTGGGTGATCGACGGCTCCGGCAAGACGATCACCGCGGGGTTCATCGACGCGTGCGCCGACATCGGCCAGAAAAAAACGGAGACGCCGGGCGGCGCGGGCCAACAGGCGCCTGCGCCGCAGCGGGAGACACCCCCCGGCCCGGTGCACCCGATCTCCCGCATTCACGCCGAGAGAAAAGCGGTCGACCTGCTCGTGGTCGACGCGGCCGCCTTCGAGAAGCACCGTGGCATCGGGTTCACCAGCGCGGTCACGATGCCGACCGACGGCATTTTCCGGGGCGAAGCGGCGATGATCGCGCTGGGCAGCGCACCGGTGTCCGGCGCGATACTCCGCGCTTCGGTGGGACAGCTGGTGGCCTTCGAATATGGCGGATTCGCCCAGGGATACCCGACGTCTTTGATGGGCTCGATCGCCGCCATCCGTCAGGCGCTGCTCGATGCGCAACGTCACGCCGTCTGGGCGGCGCGTTACCAGTCCGACCCGGTCGGGATGCCACGCCCCGATTACATGGACGCGTTCGGTCCGCTCGCCGAGGTCGCCTCGGGACGCACGCCGGCCATCTTCGACGTCAGGCAGAGCGCCGATGTCGCCAGGGCGATCGCCATCGCGAAGGAGTTTGCGCTCAACGCGATGATCATCGGCTCGGGCGCCGAGTCGGTGGAGCCCGGAGCGGTGAGCACGCTGAAGAAGTCGGGCTACCCGGTGATCCTGCCCCTCGCGTTTCCCGACAAGCCGAAGGTCGAGGACGCCGACGAGGCGCTCAACGTGAGCCTCCAGGATCTCGAGAGATGGGATGCCGCGCCGGCCAACCCGAGGGCGCTGAAGGACGCGGGCATCCCCTTCGCCCTGGGAACGTGCCGGCTCACCTCGGTGAGCGACTTTTCCGCGAACCTCCGCAAGACGATCGAGCGTGGTCTGACGGCGGACGCCGCGCTGGCGGCGTTGACCACCGCGCCGGCGAAATTCTTCGGCGTGGAGAAGAGCCTTGGCACGCTCGAGGCGGGGAAGATCGCGAATGTCGTGGTCTTCGAGGGAGCATCGCCGGACGGCGAAGGGATCTTCGCCGAGAAGTCCCGGCCGGCGCTGGTGTTCGTGGA
>DASROJ010000202.1:0-20583 GCA_035646975.1 Patescibacteria group bacterium | reverse complement strand
GTCTTTCGGCGCTCCTGAGCCGGGTGGCCGACTTCTCCGAGATCGTCGTCGAAGGGGAGCCCACGGTGAAAACCCAATGAGCAAATTGGCATATTTCTTCGGTGATGGGAAGGCCGACGGCACGGCCGCGATGAAGACGCTGCTGGGCGGCAAGGGGGCCAACCTGGCCGAGATGACGAACCTGGGCATCCCGGTGCCGCCCGGATTCACCATCACGACCGAGGTCTGCAATGACTACCTGTCGCGCGGCGGCCGGTTCCCCGAAGGGCTCGAGCAGGATGTCGACGCGGCGCTGGAGCGGATGGGCCGCATCGTGGGAGCCGGTTTCGGCGACCCGGCCAACCCAATGCTCGTCTCGGTGCGCTCCGGTGCGCGCAGCTCCATGCCCGGCATGATGGAAACCGTGCTCAATGTCGGGCTGACCACCAAGACGCGTGCGGGCCTCATCGCACGCACGGGAAATCCCAGGTTCGTGCTGGATGCCTACCGGCGTCTGATGATGATGTACGCCGATGTCGTCATGGAGAAGGCCCAGGGGATCGAAGTGGCCGATGGTGAGGGGATCCGCGCCAGGCTGGAGGCCGAGCTGCACCGGATCAAGACCGCCAGACGGGTCACGCAGGACACCGATCTGATGGCCGCGGATCTCGAAAAGCTGATCGACCAGTTTCACAAGGTCATCCGCAAGGCGCTGTCCCGCCCGTTCCCGGACGACCCGAAGCAGCAGCTCTACGGGGCCATCGACGCGGTGTTTCGATCCTGGAACGGCAAGCGCGCGATTTCCTACCGGCGCATCGAAGGCATCCCGGACGACTGGGGCACCGCGGTGAACGTCCAGAGCATGGTCTTCGGCAACACCGGCGAGCGCTCCGCGACGGGCGTCGCCTTCACGCGCAACCCGGCCACCGGAGAAAACGTCTTCTACGGCGAGTGGCTGCCCAACGCCCAGGGGGAGGACGTCGTGGCCGGCATCCGGACCCCGCGGCCGCTCAACGAGAGCGGCGCCACCGACGGCCGGACCGGCGCCGCCGCCGTGCAGGCGCGCATCACCCTGAAAGACGCGATGCCGGAGGCGTACGCGCAGCTGGCGCGCATACGCGACCTGCTCGAGAACCACTTCCGGGACATGCAGGACATCGAGTTCACCATCGAGGATGGCCGTGTCTGGATGCTCCAGACGCGCACCGGCAAGCGAAACGGCGCCGCGGCGGTCCGCGTGGCGGTGGAGATGTGCGATGAAGGGCTCATCACCCGGGATGAAGCGTTGCTGCGCGTGAGACCCGAGCAGCTCGACGAGCTGCTGCATCGCCGGATCGATCCCAAGGCCGAGGCGAAAGAAAAACCGATCGCCCGGGGGCTGCCGGCGGGACCCGGAGCGGGTCTGGGTGTCATCGCCACCACCGCGGAGAAAGCCGAGGCCTGGGCGAAGAAGGGCAGGAAGGTGGTGCTGGTGCGCGCCGAGACGTCGCCGGAGGACGTGCACGGCATGCATGCCGCCGAGGCGATCGTGACCGCCAAGGGCGGCATGACCAGTCACGCCGCCCTGGTGGCCCGCGGCTGGGGCAAGTGCTGCGTGGTCGGCTGCGGGGAGCTCGATATCGATTCGAAAAAAGGAATCGTGCGTCTCATGACCGATATCGGGGGCAAGGGGGGCAATGCGGGCAAGCGGAGCCGGACACTCAAGGAAGGGGACACCATCACGGTGAACGGCACGCGGGGCACGGTTTACGCCGGGTCGCTGCCGCTGCTGCCCGCCGACCCCGACAGCAATCCGCACTACCGCACGCTGATGAAGTGGGCCGACGAGAGACGCCGGCTCAAGGTGCGCACCAACGCGGACCGGCCCGAGGACGCGGCCCAGGCGCGCGCGTTCGGCGCGGAGGGAATCGGCCTGACACGCACCGAGCACATGTTCTTCGACGAGAACCGGATTCGCGCGATCCGCGAGATGATCGTGGCCGAGACACCGCTGGCCCGCCGCAAGGCGGTCATGAAGCTGCTGCCATTCCAGCGCCGGGACTTCGAAGGGATACTCAAGTCGATGGCGGGCCTTCCGGTCACCATCCGGTTTCTCGACCCGCCGCTGCACGAATTCGTGAATCTCGACACGCGTCAGACCGCCGCGCTCGCCCGATCGCTTCGCATCACGCCGAGGCACCTGGCCGCGCGGATCGCCCAGCTCCACGAGCTCAACCCGATGCTGGGGCACCGCGGCTGCCGGCTGGGGATCACCTACCCGGAGATCAGCGAGATGCAGGCGCGCGCCGTCTTCGAGGCGACGGCCAACCTCAGGAAGAAGAAAATCATGGCGATACCGGAAATCATGATCCCGCTGGTCGGCACGGTGGCCGAGCTGGAGCACCAGGAGCGGATCGTCCGCCGCGTCGCCGAGGAAGTCATGAAGAAAAAGGGGGTCGTCTTCCCGTACAGCGTCGGCACCATGATCGAGATCCCGCGCGCGGCCATCACGGCCGACCGGATCGCCTCGGTGGCGGAGTTCTTCTCGTTCGGCACGAACGACCTGACGCAGACCACCTATGGTTTTTCGCGGGACGACGTCGGCTCGTTCATGCCGTTCTACATCGACAACAAGATATTGCCGGCGGATCCTTTCCAGACGCTCGACACGGAAGGAGTGGGATCGCTCATCCGGCAGGCGGTGGAGAAGGGAAGACGGGCGCGTCCCGGCCTGAAGCTGGGCATCTGCGGCGAGCATGGCGGCGACCCGGCGTCGGTGGAGTTCTTCCACAAGGTCGGGCTCGACTATGTCTCCTGCTCGCCGTTCCGCATCCCGATCGCCCGTCTGGCCGCGGCCCAGGCCGTGCTGCACGAGCTTCAGGCGGTGAAAGGAGCCGGTGGAGCGTGAAACCGTACCGGTGTCCCGACCCCTCGCACGGCGCGGCGGTGGTCCCGCTGAAGGCCAACAACGCCCGCGTGTACGAGTGCCCCTCGCTGCACAAGTACTGGCGCCGGGAGGAGTCGGGTGTCGCGCTGCTCGTCAACCTGATCACGCAGGAGGGGTTCCCGGGGGTGGAGATCGAAGAATCCGCCTCGGCCGGCCCCGAGCGTCCGCGGCTGAACTTCATGGTCGACGTGCCGTGCCTGACCGGCGGGATGGATTTCAACGCCCTGTCGCTCGCGCCGGCGCAATGGAAGCTGGTGGCGCGGGTGGACGGCACCTCAACGCTCGAGGAGGTGCGTCTGCTGGCCGGCTTGTCTCCGACCGACGCCGAGCGGGTCGTCTACGAGCTGATCGATGCGGGGCTGATCGAGATCAAGCGTCGTGGCGGAATCAAGAGCTAGTTCGATCGAATCGGGATGACCGCCGCGGTGCGTCCGTCGATCCCGACGAACTGATGCGGCCCGGCGCCCAGCGGCGGCAGATCCACGGGCAGGAACTGTGTCCAGGCCAGCTCGTCCGCCTCGGCGTCCTCCGGCGAGGCGTTCTTGTCGTCGTCGGGCCGCTCGCGCCGCCGAAAGAATCCCCAGGTGACATCGCTGCCGGCGTGTCCCCCTTCGCGTGACAGCCGGACCACCTGCACACCGGACGGCGTCAGCACGTTGAGACTGGTGTTGCCGAGCAGGTCGAGATGAAACGGGTTTTCGCGGATCAGCCGGTCCAGCTCGCCGTCGGAGATCTCGATCCGCCCTTCCTCCCGCATCGGATAACGCTGGAGGAAGTAGGGAAGCGACAGGCGCATGTGCGCGTTGGCGGTGCAGGGGCGCTCGATCTCGCTGCCCTTCACGAAGGTCTCCGTGATCACCTTGCGGCAGCCCAGCTCGCTCACCGCGCGCAGCCCGGTGTCCCGATCCACCGGGATCGAGACCACGCCGTCGCTGACGGGAAACGCTTCCTTCGGGTGCGCCGCGAGCCAGGTGTCCATCACCTCGCTCCAGATCGGCAGCGCCGCGCGCGCCCCCGTTTCCTTGGGTCCGAGGCTGAGCTTCTTGTCGTGTCCGACCCAGACGCCCAGAACGAGCGACGGGCTGTAGCCGATGAACCAGGCGTCGGTGTAATCGTCGGTGGTGCCGGTCTTGCCGGCGATCGCCGCGTCGGGCCTGTTGCCCGCGGCGGCCGTGCCACGCTGCAGCACTCCCTGCATGAGTGACACCATCACGGCGGCCACGTCCGACTTGAGAACCTCGCGGCTCTCGTTGCGCGTTTCCTCCAGCACGTTGCCTTCCCGGTCCCGGACTTCGGAAAAATACCGGGGCGTCGACAGGATGCCGCCGGTGGGAAAGACGCCGTAGGCGGCCGTCAGCTCCATCAGGCTGACCTCCGAGGTGCCCAGACCCAGGGACGGATAGGGGTACAGCTTCGAGGTCACGCCGAGCCGGCGCGCGAACTCCACCGTCCGCGTGTAGCCGATCTGGTTGAGAAGCTGGATCGTCGGGATGTTGAGCGATTCCTCCAGCGCCTTGCGCAGCGTCACGACCCCTTCGTAGCGGCGCTCGTAGTTCTCGGGCTGGTAGGCGCCCCGCGTGGACGGGTCGACGAAGATGGTCGGCTCGTCGAACAGCAGGTCCGAGGGCGTGCGCCCGTCCTCGATGGCGGCGGCGTAGATGAACGGCTTGAAGGCCGACCCGCACTGCCGCTGCGCCTGCGTCGATCGGTTGAACTGGCTGCGGTTGAAATCGTAGCCACCCGCCATCGCCCTGATGTCGCCGGTGCGCGGGTCCAGCGCGAGCAGGGCGCCTTCCACCTCCGGCTCCTGGTCCAGTGCGAGCAGCACGCTCCGGCCTTCGACACTCCTGACTTCGAACAAGGCCAGGTCTCCCGGACGCAGGATGAGCGACAGGTCGCTGCGTCCGGTCCACTCGGCATCGGCGGGCGAAAGGGTGGCGGCGTACTTGCCGAGCCTTATCGTGGCGGTGTGGGAGGAGACCTTCATCACCAGCCCGTGCACCAGGTCGCCCGGCCGGGGAACCAGGTTCCATTCCGGGTGCTGGTAGGTCTCCAGCGTGCCCAGCTTCTCCAGCACGATGTTGTGCTCCGGACGGCGGAATCCGCGTCGCTTGTCGAGATCCCGCAGCCCCTTGGACAGCGCCTTGTTGGCCGCGTTCTGGAGATCGAGGTCGATGCCGGTGCGGATGGCGAGCCCCTCGCGCAGGAGGGCTTCGTCGCCATAGCGCGGGGCCAGCACCTTGCGGATCTCCTCGGCGAAGTAGGGAGCCACCGATTCGCCGTCGCGGGTCTGTGCCGTCACCACGGCGCGCTGCTTGGCCTGCGCCGCCTGCTCCGCCGAGATGTACCCTTCGATCACCATCCGGTCCAGCACGTGATTGCGGCGCGAGGCCGCGCGCGTCGGCGAGCGGACCGGCGAGTAGTCCTCCGGACGCTGGATGAGACCGGCCAGCAGCGCCGCCTGCTCCAGCCGGACCTCGGCGGCCGGAACGCCGAAATAGAACTGCGAAGCCGCCTCCATGCCATAGCGTCCGTGGCCGAGGTAGATCTGGTTCAGATAGAACTCGAGGATTTCGTCCTTCGTGTAGGTTTTTTCGATCTCCAGCGCGAGCAGCGCCTCCTGCAGCTTGCGGCGCAGGTGCTTGTCGGGACGCAGGAACAGGATCTTGGTGAGCTGCTGCGTGAGCGTGCTGCCTCCCTGGGCCCAGCGTCGGGCGATCACGTCGCGCACCGCGGCGCGGAAGAGGGCCGACGGGTCCACGCCGACATGCTTCTTGAAGTTGGCGTCCTCCACGGCGATGACGGCGTTCTGGATCATCGGGCTGATCTTGGTCAGCGGCACGACGATGCGCTTCTGTTCGGCGAACTGGTGGACCACGCGCCCGTCCTGGGCCAGGATTTGCGTGATGGTGGGCGGCTGATAGTCCTCCAGCGATCGGATGTCGGGAAGGTCGGCGTTGATCAGGTAGCCGGCGGTGGCGCCAAGCAGGATCGTCAGCAGCAGGAAGGCCCCGACCACGAGACGAATCCAGTGGCGTTTCTTCCTGGCAACGGGCGCTGCAACGGGCGCCGAAAATGGCGGCGGCGCGGGCTCGGTCGGCGGGTCTGGTTTGATCGGCATCAGATCCCCGTGTAGAATTCGAGGCTGGCGAAGTATAGATGTCTCAATATCTTCTGTAAAGGCGGGTCTGTTGCGGGTCACCGTGATCGTGCCGGCGCTCGACGAAGAGCGATTACTGCCGGACTGCCTGCTGGCGCTGGCGGAACAAGAGGCGCTCGCCGAGGTGATCGTGGTGGACGGCGGAAGCGCCGATGCGACGTTTCAGCGCGCCGTCGAGGCGCTCGCCCGGCTCGAATCGGGGGGGATCGGAACGCTCGCCATCCAGTCCTCGCGGGGCCGCGGCCCGCAACTCAACGCCGGGGCGGCCCGCGCCCGCTCCGACCTGCTGCTGTTTCTTCACGCCGACACGCGGCTGCCGGCCGGTGGAGTGGCCACCGCGGCCAACGCGGCGCGCCGGGGCTTCGTGGGCGGCGCCTTCCGTCACGCCTTCATCGAGCGCGATCCCCGGCTCTGGATGGTCTCCACCAGTGCGAACCTGAGGTCCGCGTCGCGGCATCTTTTTTTCGGCGACCAGGCAATTTTCGTCCGCCGCGATCTGTTCGTGAAGATGGGCGGGTTCGCCGATATCCCCATCATGGAAGATGTCGAATTCTCCGCGCGCATGCGGCGGGAGGGACGCACGGTGCTGCTGTCCGGAAGGGTCCTCACGTCGGGGCGGCGCTTCCTTCGCGGCGGGTTCTGGCGCACCAGCGCCCGGATGATCCTGATCCGGACCGCCTGGCGGCTTGGCGTGCATCCGTCCCAGCTCGATCGCCATTACGAGGTGGTGAGATGACCCCGCCGGACGGCCAGCGACCGGCGTCGGGACAGAGGGGACGCGGAGGACGCGGGGCGAAGGGACCCTCCCGGGCGCTCAAGATGCCGAGCCGCGGTCCGATGGTTCCGACCGGCGACGGCCGGTTCCGCATCGTCAGCCCGTTCAAGCCCACCGGTGATCAGCCCGGGGCGATCGCGTCGCTCATCGAGGGGCTGCAGCGCGGTCTGCAGCACCAGGTGCTGCTCGGCGTGACGGGTTCCGGAAAGACGTTCACCATGGCAAAGGTGATCGAGGCGGTCAACCGCCCCACGCTCGTGATGGCGCACAACAAGACGCTGGCCGCCCAGCTGTACCAGGAGTTCCGCGGATTCTTTCCCGAGGCGGCCGTGGAGTACTTCGTCTCCTATTACGACTATTACCAGCCCGAAGCCTACGTCCCGACCACCGACACCTACATCGAGAAGGAATCCACGATCAACGACGACATCGACCGTCTGCGCCATTCCGCCACCCGCTCAATGTTCGAGCGGCGGGACGTGATCGTGGTGGCATCCGTGTCGTGCATCTTTGGCCTGGGTTCGCCGGAGGCGTACCAGGGGATGCTGGTGATGCTCGAAAAAGGGGAGCGGATCTCCCGCGACACGCTGCTGCGCCGCCTGGTGGAGATCCAGTACACGCGCCGGCCGCACGACCTGGAGCGCGGGTCGTTCCGCGTCCGCGGCGACGTCGTGGAGATCTGGCCGGCCTACGACGAGCGCGCGGTACGGGTGGAGCTGTTCGGCGACGAGGTCGAGGCGATCACGGTCATCGACCCGCTGCGCGGCGTGGCGCTCGACCGGCTGCGAAGGGTTCCGATCTACCCGTCCACGCACTACGTCACGCCGCCGGAAAAAAGGATCGCCGCCTTCGACAGCATCCGCGAGGAGCTGCGCGAGCGCCTCGGCCAGCTCGAGTCGCAGGGCAAGCTGCTGGAAGCCCAGCGTCTCCAGCAGCGCACGCTGTTCGACCTCGAGATGATCCAGGAGATCGGCTACTGCCAGGGAATCGAGAACTACTCGCGCCACCTCACCGGCAGGGCGCCCGGCGAGGCGCCTCCCACGTTGATCGACTACCTGGCCAGCGACGCGCTGATCGTGGTGGATGAGAGCCATGTCAGCGTCCCGCAGCTCAGGGGGATGTACAACGGCGACCGCGCGCGCAAGGAGGTGCTGGTGGAGTACGGCTTCCGCCTGCCTTCGGCGCTCGACAACCGGCCGTTGAAGTTCGAGGAGTTCGAGCAGCGGGTGACCCAGGCGATCTTCGTCTCGGCGACACCCGGGCCGTACGAGCTGGCCAAGACGGGCGGCGCGGTGGTCGAGCAGGTGATCCGGCCCACCGGGCTGATGGACCCCGAGATCGTCGTCAAGCCGGTGGGCACGCAGGTGGACGACCTGCTCGGGGAGATACGCCAGCGTGTCGCGCAGGGCGACCGGGTGCTCGTCACCACGCTCACCAAGAAGATGGCCGAGGACCTGACGGAGTACTACCGGGAGCTGGGGATCAAGGTCGAGTACCTGCACTCCGACATCGACACGCTGGAGCGGGTGCGGATCATCCGCGACCTCCGCAAGGGGGTGTTCGATGTCCTGGTGGGAGTCAACCTGCTGCGCGAGGGGCTCGACCTGCCGGAGGTCAGCCTGGTGGCGGTGCTGGATGCCGACAAGGAAGGTTTCCTCAGATCCGGAGGCTCGCTCATCCAGACGATGGGACGCGCCGCGCGCAACGTGCGCGGCAGGGCGGTGCTGTACGGCGACCGGATGACCGATTCGATGCGCTTCGCCATCGGCGAGACGAACCGGCGGCGCGGGCTGCAGGAGGCCTACAATCTCGAGCACGGCATCACCCCCGAGACGATCCTCAAGCCGATCGACGAAAGCCTGCTCGGCATCTGCGAGGCCGATTACCTCGAGGTGCCGCTGGAAGAGGAAGAAGCGCCGAAGGGGATCGAGATGGACCGGTTCGATTCGATGGAAGATCTCGACCGCGAGGTGGTCCGGCTCGAAAAACGGATGAAGAAAGCCGCCGAAAAACTCGACTTCGAGGAGGCCGCCGCGCTGCGGGACCAGATCTCCTGGCTGCGGAAGCACGCGGTGTTCTCGTGATCCCGGCCGCGCAGCGCGAGAGGCTTCTCGAAAAGGCCAAGGACCTGCCCGAGCGTCCCGGCGTCTACCTGTTCAGGGATTCCGACGGCGGCCTGCTCTACATCGGCAAGGCGCGCAGCCTGCGGGACCGGGTGCGCAACTACTTCCAGAGCCCCGCCGCGTTGTCGCCGAAGATCCGCCGCATGATGGAGGAAGCCGCCGACCTCGATCTGATCCTCACCGATTCGGAGGTCGAGGCGCTGATCCTCGAGAACAATTTCGTCAAGAAGGAGCAGCCGCGCTACAACACGCTGCTTCGCGACGACAAGAATTTCCCCTATCTCAAGCTGACCGTGCAGGACCCGTTTCCGCGAGTCGTCATGGTGCGCAAGGCGCTGCTCGACGGCAGCCTTTATTTCGGCCCGTACCTGCCGGCTTCCAACGCACGCCGCGCGATGCGGATGGTGGGCAAGTTCTTCCAGGTGGCGACCTGTCACGAGCGGCTCGACGGCACGCGTCCGCGTCCCTGTCTCTACTACCAGCTCGAGCAGTGCATGGGGCCGTGCGCGGGGCTGGCGGATCAGACCGCCTACCGCGGCGCGGTGGAGGACGCCCGGCTGTTCCTCGAGGGGAAGAGCCAGGACCTGCTCGAGCGGCTCGCCACAAGAATGGCCGAGGCTTCCGAGACCCAGCAGTACGAGACCGCGGCGCACTACCGCGACCTGATCCGCACGGTGAACACGTTTGCCGAGCGTCAGAACATCGCCAGCGTCGGGCTCGAAGAGCAGGACTACTTCCACCTCCACCGCGAAGAAGACAAGGCGGCGCTGCAGGTGTTCAGCATGCGCGCGGGGCTGGTGCAGTCGCGCCGCGAGTTCACCTTCGACGCGGTGCAGGAGGAAGACCCGGCTTTTCTGGCCTCGGTGCTGCAGCTGTATTACGCCGGGGCCACCGATCCACCGCGGGAGATCTACGTCCCGTTCGAGCCGGCCGACAGGGAGCTGCTGGAGAAGTGGCTGTCCACGCAGCGTCCTTCGGTGCGGATCGTGGTGCCTCGGCGTGGAGTCAAGGCGCGGTTCCTCGAGCTGGTCCGCAAGAACGCCAGGCTCGCCTTCGACAGCCGTTTCAGGTCTCCGTACACCTACGGTGTGGAGGTGCTCGAGGCGCTGCAGGAGCAGCTCGGCCTGCCCGACACTCCCTACCGCATCGAATGCTTCGACATCTCGCACATCCAGGGGGCCGAGACGGTCGCCTCGATGGTGGCCTGGGAGGGGGGGCGTCCCCGGCGCGGCGACTACCGGCGGTACCGGATCAAGACGGTAGAGGGAGTGGACGACTTCGCGTCGATGAAAGAAGTGGTGGGGCGGCGCTACAGCCGCCTGCTCAAGGAAGGCAAGAATCTGCCCGACCTGATCCTGATCGATGGCGGCAAGGGCCAGCTCTCCGCGGCGCGCGAAGCGCTGGTTCAACTGGGCATCACCTCGGTGCCGATGGCGGCGCTGGCCAAGAAGGAAGAGCTGCTGTTCGTCCCCGACAGGGAAGAACCGATCGCGATCGACCACCACTCGCCGATCCTCCACCTGGTGCAGCGGGTGCGCGACGAGGCCCACCGTTTTGCCGTGACCTACCACCGCACGCTGCGGCGCAAACGCACCATCACCTCGTCGCTCACCGCCATCCCGGGGGTGGGGGAGCGCACCGCGAAGAAGCTGCTCAGGAAGTTCGGCTCGCTCGAGGGGCTCCGCTCGGCCTCGGCCGAGGAGATCGAGCCGGTGGCGGGACGTAAGGTCGCCGAGGCGGTGAGCCGTTACCTCGCGACGCGCTGACGCGTTATATTGGCTCCCGTGATGCCGACACCCTCCCGTTCCCGCGCCACCGATCTCGACTCATGGCTCGCCCACTGGCGCGAGACGATCGACGCCGCGCTGGGCGGGCTGCTGCCGGCGCGCCATCAGACCGCCGCGGCCGTGCACGACGCCATGTCGTACGCGCTGCTGGCGCCCGGCAAACGGATCCGTCCCACGCTGACGCTCGCGGTGGGGGAGATCTACCGCGTGGAGCCCCGGAGGCTGATCCCCGCGGCCTGCGCGATCGAGATGGTGCACACCTCCTCGCTCATCCTCGATGACCTGCCCAGCATGGACGACTCGGCCACGCGGCGCGGCCGGCCCGCCTGCCACGCCGTTCATGGCGAGGCCACGGCGATCCTCGCGGCGGTCGGTCTGCTCAATCACGCCTACGCGATACTGGCCGGCGACGCGCCCGGCAGGCAGATGGACGGGACACGCGACCGGCTGCGGGCGATGGTGGCCCGGCGTCTGGCGTTCGCCATCGGTCCGGATGGAGTCATCGGCGGACAGACCGCCGACCTCGAGGCCACGCGCCGCCACCTGGCCGGAGATCGCTCGGTGGACCTGATCACGCTGGAGTTCATCCACAGCCACAAGACGGGCAGCCTGTTCATCGCATCGGCCGAAGTCGGCGCGCTGCTGTCCGGTGCCACGCCCGAGGAGCTCGACGCGCTGACCTCCTACGCCAAGAACCTCGGGCTCGCGTTTCAGATCACCGACGACCTGATCGACGCGGTGGGCGACGCGGCCGTGGCGGGCAAGCCGGTGAAGGCCGACGCGGGCAAGACCACCTTCGTGGCGCTGTGCGGAGTGGACGGGGCGCGCGGGCTGGCCGCCGATCTGGTCGACACGGCCGTCAGATCGCTCGAGCCGTTCGGCCGCCGCGCGGCGCGGCTCAGGGATCTCGCCCTGTTCGTGGCCACACGGGATCGCTGATGGACACGCAGGGGCCGCAGGGTCCCGTCAGGCTCGACGCGATACGCGCGCAGCTCAGACACCTGGGATACCTCAGCGGGCCGCTGTCGGGTCTGGAGAGCTGGATGATCGCGGGGCGCGGCGGCCCGTCGAGCTTCCTGCGCATCAACCTCATCGCGAGCCTGCGCGCGGCGCTGATCGGCGGCGCGCTGCTCGGTCTGCCCGCCACCGCGGCCGTGGCGATCGCCAACCGACCCCACGTTTCGGCCCCGCGCGATCTGGCGCTGCTCTTTCTCTATCTTGCCTCGATGCTGGGCGCGGCGCTGGGTGTGCTGGAGTTCTGCACCGACACGGCGCTGGCCTGGATGAGCCGGCGCGGTCTGGTCCTGGTCGGCCGCGCGGAAAAACTCGCGGCACGCGTCGGTCTGCTCTTCTTTGCCGCCACGACGCTCTACCTCGCCTGCCTGGTCCGCAGCGGCCGCGCGGCGCTGCGTTCGTCCGGCGGCGTTGCCGGCGTTGCGGGCGTTGCGGGAAGGGGCGGTATCACCGGTGGTGAAGGGGTCGCGGCCTGGCTGCTCTGGATCGCGGCGGTGATCGGCGTGCTTGCCGTGGGCCATCTGATCGGAAGGCTCGCGCGTTTCGGATCGCTGGTGGCGCTGGTGGCCGCCGGCGGCGGCGCCATCCTGGGCGAGCGGCTCACCCTGCCCGCGCGCCGGCGCCTGATGCTTCCGGCCGTGGTCCTGCTGGTGCTGCTGGCGGCCGGGCTGCTGGTGTTCGGTCCGCCCGGCTTCTACAAGCTGTCGCTGGGATCCGGGTCGGCTTTTCAGCGCGCGGAGATGAAGGGGAAGCTCGCCGTCATCGGCGTGGATGGGCTGGATGCGGCCTGGTACGACAGGATGAAACCGATCGTCGACTGCCCGTCGCTGCACCGGATCGAGTCGCAAGGAGCGCGCTACGACATGCAGGCCGATGGGCCGCGTGTGCCCCCCGCGGTCTGGAGCACCATCGCCACCGGCCGGCCGAGCAGCGAGCACGGGATTCTCGGCTACCAGGCCGATCGCCTCCCGGGTCTCACCGTCCCTCTGCAGGAGCGACCCGAGGCCGCCCGTTTCACCTTCTCGCTCAAGCTGCTGCTGCCGCCGCTGCGTCCCGCCCCCTCGCCGGTGAGCTCCGGTCTGAGGCGCGCCCGGGCAGTCTGGGAAATCCTAACCGAGGGGGGAGTCGCCACGGCCGTAGTGAACTGGTGGGCCACCTGGCCGGCCGAGCCGGGCGATGGAACGGTGATCAGCGAAAGAGCCTTCACCCGTCTGCTCGCGGGCAGCCAGCCGGATCGCGACGTGGCTCCCGGGCCGCTGCAATCCGATCTGGCCGGGCGGTTCGCCGCCGATCTCGAGCAGGTCCATCGCGACATCGGCCGGGCGCGCTCGGGCAACACGGCCGTGAAGTCCGGGACGGCCGGCGGATCGGACGATGACCTGATCCGGACCTCCGAGGTGATCGACGGCTATCACGGCCTGGTCGCCCGGCGTCTGCTCGGCGCCGGTCTGGCGCAGGCGACGTTCGTCTACCTTCCGGGCCTCGACATCGCCCGGACGCGTGTCGGCAAGCAGACCGCACGCACCGGCCAGGATCTCCTGCTGGCCCCCGTGCTGGCCAACGTCGATCGGATCCTCGGAGAATTCGTCGCGCAGTCGGGCCCCGACGACCTGGTCATGCTGATCGGCGACCCGGGAAGGGGCGGCGATGCCGGCGCGACCGGGCTGGTGATGGTCTGGGGTGGCCGCGTGAACCAGGGGCACCGGGCCCGGCTGCTGAGCCGCTTCGATCTGGGCCCCACGATTCTGGCGCTTGCTGGTTTTCCGACGGCCCGGGATCTCCCCGGCAGCCCTGTCGTGGATTTCCTGAAAGTCGGAGATGTCGCGAGTCGCCTGGCGCCTCGTATCGAAAGTTACGGTAGCAGGCCCGAGCCGGAGGCCGGCTCCCCGGAGGACCCATTCGATGCAGAGGTGCTTGACCGGTTGCGAAGTCTTGGGTACATACAATGATAGGGTTGATGAAGAGCTTGCTAGGGGGCGAACCGCCCCAAAAGCCCCGCCCCGTCCAAAAAAGCGAAGTTTTATCTTTGACGGTCCCGGGCTTTGAGGGTATATTCAGCCTGCACTTACGGCTAATTGACTGATTCCATTATGGTGTCGGGGATTTCAGCCAGCGTCATCGCAGAATCGATCGTCCGAGAAGTCCTCGAGGGCGAGGCGGGTCGTGCCACGCTCAGGGTGTCCAGCGGAAGCATGCGCCCCCGGATCCAGCAGGGGGACATCATCGGAATCGTTCGGGTGTCGCCCCGGGTTCTGACCCCGGGAGACATCGTGGTGTTCAGAAGCGAGCAGGCAGGGCTCGTGGTTCATCGGCTCCTCTGGAGGAACAACCCTCTGGGCGAGCCGAGTCATATTTTCACCAAGGGTGACGCGGTCGGCTGTCTGGACCGGTCGGTCCCGGTGGAACGGGTCCTGGGAAGGGTCGACCAGATCGTCAGGGGGGAGAACCGCTTCAGTCCGACCACCCCGCTGGACCGTGCCCGGTGCTGCCTTCAGGCAGCCAGGTATGGCGCCAGACGGTGGATGCGTCGGCTTGGAGGCACGGTTTCGAAGCAGTAGCTGGAGAGCCGGTGACAGCAAGATCATCGATTGCTCAAAAAGTGAACGTGTCTCATCCTGCCGAATACGTCCCCGATCTGTCCTACTACCGCTCCGGCTCCGCTCCGACCATGACATCCGCGATACCGACCGGCAGCATCACGCTGGGGATCGGCGGTATCGTGGTCAGGCTCGATGGGCTCGAGTCCCCTCGGGTCGAGACGCTGAGGCAGCGGTATGGCGTCTTCTGCGAGTCTGCCGACCGGCCGGCCGATCTCGTCGTCAGCGTGAGGCGGGCGGATCGTCCGCGCTTCCTCGAGATGCGCCAGCGCGACGAGTTCTACCGTGTCGAGACACACTGGGAGGCAGAGACGCTGCTGGCCTGCTCCTACGAATGGGCCGGCTGGCTCGACACCAAGGCCGGATCGGGAGGCCTTGCCCTGGCTCAGGCCGCGCTGTCGGACCCTCGCGCCTTCGATCGAAGCATCGAAAACTATCTGCGCGTCGCCTTCGCGCATCTGGTCATTTCGCGTGGCGGCTTCCTGCTGCACTCGGCCGGACTGGTGCGCGACGGCCGGGCCTGGCTGTTCTTCGGCCCATCCGGCTCCGGCAAGACCACCGTCACCACCCTCACACCCGAGGCGCTCGTCCTGTCGGACGACCTGACGATGGTGGCCCCCATGCCCGGCGGCGAGGGGGGTGGGTATGGCGCCTGCAGCGTTCCGTTCAGAGGGCTGTTCGCCCCCGAGCCGAAGTCGATCGAGACCTGGCCGATTGCGGGTTTTTTCAGACTTGTTCAGGATACTTCGGACCGTCTCGTGGAGGTCAAGGGGGCCAAGGCGGTGGGCGAGCTGGTGGGAAGCCTGCCGTTTGTTACCGAACGGCCGGAGATCGCCGGCGCCGTCATCGACTCCGTTGCAGGATCGACAATAAAAACGCCGGTTTTCCGCCTCCACTTCCGAAAAGACCGTACATTCTGGCAAGTGATCGACTCGCGATGGGCCGGCGTTGATGGTTTTTCAAGCCCCGGGGGTATTAAGCCATGACAGCCGGGGTCCCGGTTCCGCCCGCGCAGTCTGTTCCCACGAAGCACCCGCATGCCGCTTCGAGGGTGTACGAGGGGGAGGCGTTCATCGTCCTGCCCCAGTTTCACGAGTACAAGATCCTCAACGTGACCGGCACGAGGATCTGGGACCTGATTGACGGGACGCGGACCGAGAGCGACATCGCGCGGATCATCGCCGATGAGTACGATGTCACGCCGGCGACGGCGCTCGAGGACGTGACGTCCTTCGTACAGGATTTGAAGGTGCATGGGATGCTGGCCGGCGGCGGTCCGAGGGACGGCGAAGCCGGCAAGGTGGCGTGACAGAGTAGCGTGAAAGAGTAGTTCGACAAGCTGAGCAACGCTCCAACGAGGTCACACGATGGCAGAAGAGAGACCGGCAACGACCAACGCGTACGCCGACCTTGTGGCCCGCAGTTGGAACAAGGCTCTGCCCATGACCGCGTTGTGGGAAATCACCTACGCCTGCAATCACAAGTGCGCCTTCTGCTACAACTGCCCCGAGCGGGGCCGCCGCGAGCTGAGCAAGGAGCAGATGATCGCGGGGCTGAGCAAGATCGCCGACCTCGGATGCGTGTTCCTGGTTCTGACCGGCGGCGAGCCGCTGACGCGCCCCGATTTCTTCGACATCGCCTGGGCCGGCAAGCGGCTTGGTTTCGCCCTGAGGATCTACACCAACGGCTACCTCGTCGATGAGATCGTCGCACGCAAGTTCAAGGAGCTGATGCCCTTCGAGATCGAGATCTCGTTCCATGGCTCCAACGCCGAGACGATGGACAAGCTCACCGGCGTGCCGGGCTCGTTCGACCGCGTCCTCGAGGGAATCAAGAACCTTCGCAAGTACGACCTGAAGGTCAACATGAAGGTCCCGATCACCAAGTGGAACCAGTGGGAAGTGCGTGACATCAAGGCGATCGCCGACAGCCTCGGCTGCCACGCGACCTTCGACCCGGTCATCACGCCGCGCGACGACGGGGACACCAGTCCGCTGGCGCTCCAGGCCGACCGTGATTTCCTCGCGAAGCTCTGGTCGCCCGAATACGCCGACCTCACCCACGAAGAGGTCCCGCTGCCGCGCGACGACACCAGGGTCCAGGCCAACTGCGGCACCGGCCGCTCGACCATCGCGCTGGATCCGTACGGCAACATCTATCCCTGCGTGCAGTGGCGCCGCTCGGCCGGCAACATCAACGACGTTGCCGATCTTCGGGCGCTCTGGACCGACTCGCCGGTGCTCGAAGAGGTGCGCCGGATCGCGATGGAGATTCCCAAGACCACACTGAAGACCTGTGAGACGGGCGAGTTCTGCTCATTCTGTCCGGGGGTGGCCGAGGTCCAGACGGGCGATCCGAGAAACATATATCCACAAGTCAAGATGACATCGGAAATCAGAAAGCAGAGGCATTCGGAGTTCCTGGAAATTCAGAGCAGGACACCAGCGTAACGGGTCAGAGAGCGCAGGCTCTCAAAACTGGGGGGTTGCATGAAGAAGACCTATGAAAAGCCGGTGATCAAACACACTGAGGAGATCGAAGCACGGGCGGTTGCCTGCGCGAAGATGGATGACACTCAGTGTGGTGGGGCGCCGCTTACCAGCTAGTCGATTCGTGCTCTGTCTGTCCGACCCATTCGGCAGATATCCCGGGCCGTGATCTGTGGGTGGATGACGGCGACGGGTTGAGTGTGGCAAGTTGTCCGAGATGTTAGGTCCAGAGCCAGCACTCTCTGGTACCAAGATGTCCTTTCTGAGGAGGAGATGTACGCGATGAAGAAAACCTACGAGAAGCCGGCAATCATCCATTCAGAGGATATTGAGGCTCGGGCGGTTTCGTGCTCGAAAGACAACACGAACGCCTGCCCTGGCGGCCCGATCACCAGCTAGTTTCTGACGCGCACAGGTTCTTCAAACTGGCGCGACGTGGGGCAGGCCGATGAGACGAAGCATTCTTCTCCTTGGTCTTGCGGCCCTGATCGCGCTGGGAAGCGACAAGGCCTTAACCGGTACCGCCGGCAATATTGGTGGAGGGGACCGATGGCGGTTCCGGTTAAGGCTTTCCGCGCCAGAGCCAGGCATCCAGGAGGTACCTGATCGACCGGAGTTGGGTCAGGTGCTTTCGATTCCCACCTTCGGCCTGAGCCAGGTTGGCGACGGCCGCACCGCTGCGGGCAGGCAGGTCCCGCTACCGGTCAAGGTGGTCCGGGTGGCTATCCCGGAGGGAGCCAACGTCAGCCTGGAGCCAATCCGGGCCGAACGAAGGCTCCTCAAGGGATTGAGGCTAGGACCAGAAAAGGATTCGAGCCGGGGGCGGTTCGAGTCTGATTCCGGGCCCACCGCGACACCAGGGACCGGCAGGACCGGAAAATCATCCCGCACGGGATTCGCAGGCGGATCGGTTCGCCTCGGCCAGACCGGTTACTTTCGCTTCCAGCGGTTCGTCGAGGTGATCTACACGCCGTTGGTTCGGCCATCCGGGCAGAGCGCCCTGGATGCCGACAGCCTCCCCGAAGCCGAGCAGGACCCGACCGACGCCTCGGCCCCGACGATCGACCTGGAGTTCTATCCCGAAGTGGAAGCCGACCTCGTCGTCGACGGGGTCGACCCCGCGATCCAGGATCTCTCGCTCCAGCCGCCAGACACGACCCCCGGGTTGCCCAACGACGCGGCCAACGACCCGCAGTTTGAGGACAGCTACCGCGCCGCCTTCGTCAACTACGAAGAAGGCAAGCGCTTCCGCATCCACCAGGCCCGCGGCGAGGCGGGAGTCTCTTCCCTCAGCGCTCCGCAGAGCCCGGCATCGCTTTCCCAGTTCGCCAACGCCATCACGCCGGTATACCGCGTCTTCGTGAAGAGCAACGGAATCTACCGGCTCACCTGGTCCTACCTGCTCGACCCGGCCACCGGCGTCGCCCCGGGACTCTCCGGCGCGACCCCCGCGACGTTCAAGCTGATGAACAAGGGGGTCGAGGTGCCGATCCGGGTGATCGACGGGGGCAACGGCTCGTTCGACCCGGGCGACTACATCGAGTTCTACGGCGAGGGGCTGCTCACCGAGCCGAAGCTGCTGGTGAACTACCACTACGACCCGAACATCTCGCCGGGGGCGGACGACATCCTGCAGGCCAACGACTTCACCGATGAGAACGTCTACTTCCTGTTCGGAGAGTCGGGCAGCCGCGCCCGCATCCCGAACCTGTCGGCGTCATTCACCGGTGGTGTGGCCGAAAGCGCCTTTCTCGACACGGTGCACAACGAGTCCGACGCCGTCTTCGTGCCGGAAGGAAAGAGCGACCCGTTCTACGAGTCGCCGTCGCTGGTCACCACCGCCAACGTCTTCAACCCCGATCCCAACGCGGTGAACTGCGGCTACACGAACACCAACGGGGTGCAGAAGCTGTCCAACTTCCTCGGTCCGGACACCGACCCGAACCGTACCGTCTGCGCGGCCTGCAACCTGAACCTGCCGCCGGCCGACCCGAACTCGAGCGCCTTCACCGCCACGGTGCGAGCGCACATGCGCGGCTCCAGCGGCGAGACGGCAAACCCCGATCACATGACCGTGCTGCAGGTCGGCACCGCGACGCCCCCCAGCCGTTCTTCCACGATGTGCTGGGACGGCGAGGCGCTCGTGACCCAGAGCCTCAGCGTGCCGCAATCGGCGCTGTCGTCCGGCGCCGGGGTCTACATCGGCCAGCCGGGTCTGACCAATACGAGCAGCTTCGAGGCGTTCTTTCTCGACTGGATCGAAGTCGACTACAAGCGCGCCCTGCGTCTGAGCTCCGGCGCGCTGCTGGCCCACTTTCCCAACGCCGCGCGCGGCTACGAGATGTCCGGCTTTCCGACCAACGTCGTCGCCGACATGGTCGTCTATGACATCAGCCGCAGCGTCGGCGCCACGACCGTTCCGTCGCCGCGCCTGATCACCAGCGGTACCGTGACGATGCTCGGGGCGGGCGACTTCTCGCTCAAGTACACGCTGCCGCTGGACACCGGCATCGTCGCGGGGGCACAGCAGCGGTTCGCCGCGGGCGGCTCCGGCGGATTCAAGACACCGGTGCGCGTGACCGAGGTGGTCAACCCGGACGATCTGACCGCGACCACCAACGCGGCCGACATGATCGTCATCACGACCCCCGCTGTCGTGGGCGCGCCGCCGGTGACGCAGTTCAGCGACTACCTGGCCCACCGCGCCAGCGCGAGCGCCCTGAGCGTCCGGCTCGTCATGATCCGCGATATCTACGACCAGTTCAGCGACGGGCTCGAGACCCCCGAGGCCATCCGGTCGTTTCTCGCCTACGCCGTGAACAACTGGAAGGGGCCGGGCGGCACCGCGCCGGCGCCCGCCTACGTGATGCTGGTGGGCGACAGCTCGGTGGACTACAAGAACCTGACCGCCAGCAGCGCCTGGGTGAACGACATCCCCAGCTTCATGATGTACCAGCCTGGACCGTTTCTCGATTACTACGCCTCCGACACCTGGATCGCGGCCTTCCGCGGCGGCGACCAGCTGCCCGACATCCATCTGGGCCGCATCTCGGTGCGCAACCCGGCGGAGACCTCCGCCGTCTTCCAGAAGCTCCTCGACTACGATCTCTCCCCACCGCCGGGGGCGTGGCGCGCCAAGGGGCTGTTTCTCGCCGACCGGGGCAACCCGAACACGGGGGAGAGCACCGAGTTCATCGCGCTGCAGAACACCGTCTCGGGCACCTATTTCGGCGCGCCGTTCACCAACCAGAAGTTGTACTACGCGCTGCCTCCCTACAACGGTGACGACCCGAACAGCCGCAATCCGTCGCTCTGGCGCAACGACTACGTCACGGCGGCGAACAACGGCGCGGCGCTGACCGCCTACACGGGGCACGGGTCGTTCGACGACTGGGGTCTGGACACGCTGTTCAACTCGTCGTTCATCTCGCTGATGTCGGCCACGCAGATGCCCACCGTGCTGATCAACGAGGATTGCCTGGTCGGCGGGTTCCACTCGCGCTCCTTCGACGCGCTGGGCGAGAACCTGATGAAGGCCTCGGGCAAGGGGACCGTCGCGGTGTTCGCCCCTTCGGGTCTTTCGTTCACCACCGCCTTCCAGCAGATCAACAACGCGCTGTACGGCGACATTTTCGGGCTGACCAAGGAGCGGAAGTTCGGCACGCTGATCACCGACGTGAGGCTGGCGCTGTCGTTCTCGATCACCGACATGCAGGCCTACGTGCTGCTGGGG
>DASROJ010000201.1:0-11259 GCA_035646975.1 Patescibacteria group bacterium | reverse complement strand
CACCATAGGCTGCCCGGCATCGACTCGCAACGCGCATGGTTTGACCAGGAGGCGGTCGGCCGCTAGAATGCCGGCTCCGTTCAACAGCTGTTCAAGTCCCGGCAGGCCTTCCACTTGCGCTGCCGATCTCGCGGGGTGATGCACGATGAGCGCGGCGGCACCAAGGGTCCGTTTCGCACCGAGCCCCACCGGCTATCTTCACGTCGGTGGCGCGCGCACGGCCCTGTTCAACCTGCTCTTCGCGCGGCGCGAAGGCGGTGTCCTGATCCTGAGAGTCGAGGACACCGACATCGCGCGTTCATCACAGGAAATGGTCCGGGAGATTCTCGAGGGGTTGAGCTGGCTCGGCATCACGCACGACGAAGGCCCCTTCTACCAGTCCTCGTACCGGGGGCAGCACACCGCGCGGGCGCTGGCCATGCTCGAGGAGGGGAAGGCCTACCGCTGCTTCTGCACGGCCGAGGCGATCGACGCGCGCAAGCGCGCTGTGGAACAGCGCGGCGCCGTATGGAAATACGATCGGGCCTGCCTCGCGCTGGACTCCGGGGAATCCCGGCGCCGCCACGAGGCGTCGGAGCCCAGCTGCCTGCGCATCCGGGTTCCGGAAGGAGAAACCGTCTACGACGACCTGGTGCACGGAACGACCTCCTTCAACAACGCCGATATCGAGGACTTGGTGTTGCTGCGCACCGACGGCTCGCCCACCTACAATCTGTCGTGCGTCTCGGACGACATCGACATGAGGGTGACGCACGTCATCCGGGGCGATGATCACATTTCGAACACACCCAAGCAGATCATCATCTACCGCGCCCTGGGGGCCGAGCCACCCCGGTTTGGCCATCTGCCATTGATCCTCGGCGCCGACAAGAAGCGCCTGAGCAAGAGGCATGGCGCCGTTTCGGTCATGGAGTACCAGCGGCTGGGTTTCCTGCCCGAAGCGTTGTTCAATTTTCTCGCGCTGCTGGGATGGTCACCGGGCGGCGACCGCGAGATCATGACGCGGGAGGAAATCATCGAAGCCTTCTCGTTCGAAGGGGTGGGCTCACGCAGCGCCGTGTTCGACCTGGACAAGCTGACCTGGATGAACAGCGAGTACCTCAAGCGGCGCACGGGGGCCGATCTGGCGACTCTGGCGCGTCCCTGGTTCGATGCCGAGGGGCTCTGGAGGCCCGAGTTCGAGGACGTCCGCAAGGAATGGTTCCATGCGCTGATGGAGCTGCTCAAGGATCGCTCGCGCCTGCTTTCCGAGCTGGCGCGCGACGCGCGGCCATTCCTCCAGCCGGAGTTCGAATACGACCCCGCGGCGGTGGACAAGCATCTCAAATCCGAAACGGCCGTCGGACGGCTCACGGCCTTGCGTGACACGCTGGCCGGCTTGAACGGTTTCGATGCAACGGCCGCAGAGACGGCGCTGCGGGATCTGGCGGCGCGCCTGGGAATCAAGGCCGGCGAGCTGATCCATCCGGCGCGCGTGGCCCTGACCGGTCGCATGGTCAGCCCGGGGATCTTCGCGGTGATGGCGATGATGGGGCGCGAGGCGGTGGTCGCGCGGCTCGACAGAGCGGCCCGGTTCGTCGAAGCCGATCGCGCCGCGGCGGGGGACTCGCGATGAAGATCGCCGACGGCGTGATCCGAAGGGGAGAGACGACCATCGAGTTCGCCACGGGCCGGTATCCGCATCTGGTGGATGCCTACGGCCCCGAGACGATCCTGGTGGCGAAACATGCGATCTGGGACGTGTCGGCCATCATCGTGGTCCACAACACATCTCGCGGGCAGGCGATGGGGGGCCTGCGGATGGTGCCCGACATCACGGTGGAGGAGGTGTACGACCTCGCGCGCGCGATGACCTACAAGAACGCCGCGGCCAACCTGGGGCTGGGCGGTGGCAAGTCGGCCCTGGTGGCCGAACCGGCGAGGTTTCCCCGTGGATCGACGCCACGTCATGACCTGATCGCCTGGTACGCGGGTCTGCTCGAGCACCTGCCCGACTATACGCCCGGACCGGACATGTACACCGACGAGCAGGACATGCAGATCATCTTCGAGCTCGCGGGACGGTCGATCGGCAGGCCCGCCGACAAAGGCGGCATCCCGATCGACCTGCTGGGATTGACGTCGCTGGGGTGTCTGGCCGATCTGAAAGCGGCGATCCGCGGCAGGTACCTCGACGGGGTGACGAGCCTGAGGGGGCTGCGTCTCACGGTGGAAGGGTTCGGCAACGTCGGCGCCGGCATCGCGAGGCTGGCCCGTCACGAAGGGGCCCTCATCGTGGCCACCAGCGATCTGCCCGACCCGTCACGCGACTACGGCGGCGTCGTCTACCATCCGGAAGGCCTCGATGTCGGCGGCCTGCTGCAGGCCAGGGCGCGCGGAAAATCGGTCGTCGAATCGAGCCAGCCCGGCGTGCAGGTGTTCAAGGGGGCGGCCTCCCTCAAAAAACTGTTCGAGATCTCCACGGATGTCGTGGTGCCCGCGGCGCGGACCGACACGGTGGACCTCGACCTGGCCGGGAAGATCCAGGCGCGGTTCGTGCTGCAGGCGGCCAACAAGCCGTTGTCGGTGGAGGCCGAGGAGCATCTTCACGGGCGCGGCGTGCTCTGCAGCGTGGACTACCTGACGAACTGCGGCGGCATCGTGGCTTGCGCCGAGGAGCTCGACGAGGTGAAGCGTCCGCTCGGACCGATGAGGCTCCCGCACGCGGTGGCGCGCATCGTCAACACCGTGCGGAACAATGCCGAGGCGGTCTACTCGCTGTCGAAGCGCGAGAAAATCACGCCGCGCGCCGCGGCGGAGAGGATCGTCGAGCCGCGCATCGTGGCCGACAACGGCGACTGATTGAAGCCGGCCATCCTTCATCTTCTTGACCCGGCGCCGGCCTCTGACTAAGATTCCGGGTTCGCCTGCTGCGGGATCGTCCAATGGTAGGACGCATGCCTCTGGAGCATGTTATCGGGGTTCGAATCCCTGTCCCGCAGCCAGTTTCCTCCTTCACCCACCCGGCGGTCGCGAACGGCACCGGATGGATGCGGCCCCGGCGGTGCTGTGATAGGCTTCGCCGCGGATTCTGGGCCATCGATACAGTGACGAACTCCGGGCAGGGTCACGAGAACACCGGTGTCACGCCCCGTCAGTCGCGGGCGACGCGGTTGCTCGTCCGGCTCGGTTGGGTCGCCATCCTCTCGGGTGTCCTGGTCATTCTGTTCGCGGGCAGCTTCTACATGATGATGCGCATGGCTTTCACACGGCGCGAGGTGGCTGTGCCTGAGCTGACGGGACTGCCGGTGGAGGACGCGCGGGCCACCCTTGCCCGCTCGGGGCTCTTCCTCGAGCAGGCGGCGGAGAGGTTCGACGACAAGGTCGTCAGGGGCCGCGTGCTGTCACAGGACCCGCGTGCCGGCGCCACCACAAAAAGGGATCGCAAGGTCCGTGTGACGGTGAGCCTTGGAGTGGCCGAAGTCTCGATACCCGAAGTGCAGGGGCAGTCGGTGCGCACCGCGCAGATCGCGATCCAGGGCAGCGGGCTCGGCGTGGGACATGTCACATCGGTGCACGACACCAGGACGATCTCGGATGTCGTGATGGCCCAGCACCCGGACCGGGCCACCGGAACGTCGGGTCTGCAGCTGGTCGGCGGACAGGCTCGCATCGACCTGCTGGTGAGCCGCGGGCGGCCCGATCCTGTCTACGTGATGCCGGATCTTTCCCGTCACACGCTCAACGAGGTCAAGGCGTTCGCGCAGCGCGCGGGTCTGCGTCTTGGAGCGGTGCGCCGTGAGCCGGCGCCGGGCGTGCGGCCAGGCAGCGTGATTCGGCAGTCACCGGAGGCCGGCTACCCGGTCGGCCGGCAGGACATCATCAGCCTGGTGCTCGGTGATCAATGACGGCCAATGAGGTGAAACGTGGCTGAGCTGGCCCCATCGATTCTGTCGGCGGACTTCAGCCGGCTGGCCGAGGAAATCCTCGCCGTTGAGAAGGCGGGAGTGCGAACGCTCCACGTCGACGTCATGGACGGCCACTTCGTGCCCAACATCACCATCGGCCCGCCGGTGGTGAGCAGCCTTCGCAAGGCCACGAAACTCAAGCTCGACGCGCACCTGATGATCGACAACGCCGATGCCTTCATCGACGCGTTCGTCGAGGCCGGCGCCGACATGATCTCGGTGCACGTGGAGGCCTGCCGCCACCTGCATCGCACGGTGACCAGCATCAAGTCGAAGGGTCGCAAGGCAGGCGTGGTGCTCAACCCGGCCACGCCGCTCGACGCGCTCGAGGAGATTCTGCCCGAGGCGGACTACATCCTCCTGATGAGCGTCAATCCGGGTTGGGGCGGACAGAAATTCATCCCGCGGGTCAAGGACAAGATCGTGGCGCTGCGCGATCGCCTCGAGCGGCGCGGGCTCAAGACCCTGATCGAGGTCGACGGCGGCGTGACCCGCGACAACATCGCGGATCTGGTGGCGGCAGGCGCCGATCTGCTGGTGGCGGGCAGCTCCGTGTTCGGCGGCGGCGATCCGCGCGCGGCGGCGGCCGATCTCATCGCGCGGATGCAGGCCAGGGCGTGAGGCGCGCGACGCGATGAAAGCGCACGTGACGACGCTCCGGGTGCGCTACCCCGAGACCGATCACATGGGAGTGGTGCATCACATCCACTACCTCGTCTGGTTCGAGGTGGGGCGCACCGAGCTGATGCGGGCGGCCGGCTGCACCTACGCCGACATGGAGAAGGACGGCGTCTGGATGCCGGTGGTCGACGCGAGCTGCAAGTACCAGAGCCCCGCGCGCTACGACGATGTGATCAGCGTGCACACCGTGCTGGCGGATGTCACGCGGGTGACCGTCCGGTTCGAATACCGGGTGGAGCGGGACAGCGACGGCAGGCTGCTGGCCACCGGCGCGACCCGGCATGCGGCCACCGACCGGCTCGGCGTGCCCTGCCGCATCCCGGAGCGGGTGCTGGCACTGATGTCGGCGGGAGGCTGACATGACGATCCGGATCCGGCTCCCGCTGTCGCGGGCACGGATGGCGACCATCGCGACGGTCGCCCTGCTGCTGGGCATCGCCCCCGGGTGCGGTAAACACGAACCCAAGGCTCCGAAGGACAAGTACGCGACGCTGACCGCGGTGCAGGTTTACGACGTCGCGATGAACCGGATGCACAAGAAGAGCTATGCCACCGCGCGCGAGACGCTTCAGAAGGTGCTGGGGCGCAGCGATGCCACGCCCGACCTGATCGCGAAGGTGCATATCGCTCTGGCCGACGCCTATTTCTACGACGGCGGGATCCTCAACCTCGCCGAGGCCCAGAGCCGTTATACGAACTTCCTGACCTTTTATCCGAACCACGAGCGGGCCGATTACGCGCAGTATCAGCTCGGCCTCTGTTATCTCAAGCAGACGGCCAATCCCGACCGCGACCAGGACGAGACGCGCAAGGCGCTGGCCGAGCTGACCAAGGTGAAGACCAATTATCCGAACAGCGAGTATCTCGGTCCGGCCGACGCCAAGGCCGATGAGGCCAGAGAGCTGCTGGCCGAGCACGAGTTCAGGATCGGCTACTTCTACTTCAGGCGGCACTCGTACGCCGGCGCGATCCAGCGGTTCCGCGAGGTGCTGAACAAGTACCCGAACTATTCCCGCAAGGACCATCTCTATCTGCGGCTCGGCGAGTCCCTGCTGGGCACCAGCAAGGATGACGAAGGACGTCTCTATCTTCAGAAGCTGGTGGCGGAGTTTCCGAAAAGCCGATACGTCGGCGAGGCGCGCTCCGCGCTCAAGCAGCCGCCGGTGCCCGCGCAGGCGCCGCAACCGGCAACCCCCCCGCCGGGCGGCGGGCTCTGAGGCGGTGAACGGATTCAGGCTTCACGCGACGGCCCGCGATCTCGGCGGGCCCCTGAAAGGGAGCCCCAAAGGGAGCATGGAAGGGCGCCTCGCATGAGCGGGCAGACATTCCCGGATCATTTCTCGGCGGTCGCCCCCGCTTATTCGAGCTACCGCCCGACCTATCCGGATGCACTGTTCGCGTACCTGTCGGAGCTGGCGCTGGGCCGTTCGCTGGCGTGGGATTGCGCCGCAGGCAGCGGCCAGGCAACCCTCGGCCTGGTGCCATATTTCGAGCGGGTCATCGCCACCGACGCGAGCCCGACCCAGATCGCGCAGGCCCCGGCGCATCCCAGGATCGAGTATCGCGTCGCATCGGCCGAAGCGAGCGGACTGACGGCAGGCAGCGTCGACCTGATCATCGTCGCGCAGGCGTTGCACTGGCTCGACCTGGAGCGGTTCTACGCCGAAGCGCGCAGAGTGCTTGCCCCGGCCGGACTGCTCGCCGTCTGGAGCTACCCGATGCAGCGCACGGGGGATGCGGCGATCGACGAGGTGCTCTCCCATTTCTACTCCGATGTCGTCGGAGCCTGGTGGCCTCCGCAGCGCCACATGGTGGAGACGGGCTATCGAACGGTTCCTTTTCCTTTCGAGGAGATCGCTGCGCGATCGTTCGACATGGTCGCCTGCTGGAGCCTGCCGCAGCTGCTCGGCTATGTCGGGACCTGGTCGGCGACCAGCCGATATCGCGCAGCGATGGGCCACGACCCGCTGCCCGGGCTGGCCTCCGCGTTGGCGCCCCTGTGGGGTCGACCCGAAGACGAAAAACGGATCCTCTGGCCGCTCGAGCCGCGTGTCGGAAGGTTGTCCCCGTGAACGGGCCTCACCCGTCAGCGTCGCCGGAGGGTATGATGCAGACAGCACACCGCGGGTGTGTGACCTCCGTCTCCCGCTTCCCGGAACGGTCCGGTGCAATATTCCGGTGCAAAGGTCCCGTACAAAGGTCCCGTGCAAAGGTCCGGTGCCATGCCGTCGCGCAACGACCAGAAGAGAACCGAGGCAGCCCTCAGGGAGTTCGGCATGGCCTTTCCGGAGGCTTACGAAGAGTTCCCCTGGGGACACCGGGCCATCAAGGTGAACGGCAAGACCTTCGTTTTTCTTTCCATCGACGACAACCGTCTGAGTCTGTCAGCCAAACTGCCGGTATCGAACCTGACGGCGCTGATGCTGCCATTCGCAGAGCCCACCCATTACGGGCTCGGCAAGAGCGGCTGGGTCACGGCGGGCTTCAACCTGGACGCCGCGGTGCCGGTCGAGCTGCTGTGCGGCTGGATGGAGGAAAGCTACCGGGCGATCGCTCCGAAGGCGCTCGTCGCGCTGCTGCCCGCCGCCGCGCCGCCAGCCAAACGGCCGAAACCGCGACGGCCATCCCGGGCAAAGCCTGCGCGTCGTTGACGCCGGGTTGATCGGAACGGCCCCACGACCAGCTTCTTGACCCTCGCGCCGGCACGCGAGTACTCTCACTGATCTTCTGAGCCTGCGGAGGGGACTCGATGCCGACCTTCAGGAACGCTCCAGCGCCGTCGCTCGGCGCAGCCATCATCTTGATGACCCTGGCGATGATCATGACCGCGACGGTTCCCGCCGCCACACCGGCGCCGGCAAACCCCTACGCGCCCGACACGCCGGAGCCGGGCAGCGTGGACAAGATCAGGCAGGCCACCACCGATGCGAAATACCTGCCGGCGTCGGTGGCCTACGTGCCCGACTCCAGGAACGTGCCGTCGCCGACGAAGCTTCTCGGGCACATCGCCGGGGCGCCTGGCGAGCTGTCCGACACGGCCACCGTCATCAAGTACTTCCGCGCGCTTGCGGCGGCCACCGATCGGGTACGCGTGATCACGATCGGCAAGTCGGAGGAAGGGCGTGAGATCATCCTGGCGGTGATCGGCGATGCCGCCGCGCTCAAGCAGCTCGACCAGAACAAGGCCGACACCGCCGCGCTCGCCGACCCGCGTCTGACCGATCAGCCGGCCGCCGAGAGGATCATCTCCCGGGCAAAGCCGTTCTACTATCTCAACGGGGGCCTGCATTCCCCCGAGACCGGCAGCCCCGAGATGCTGATGGAGCTTGCCTTTCGGCTGGTGGTGTCGGATCAACCGGTCATCCGCCGCATCCGCGACAAGGTGATCGTGCTCATCAACCCCGTCTCGGAGCCCGACGGACGCGACCGCGTGGTGCAGTGGTTCTACCGACATCTGAAGGGCAAGACCGTCTGGGACGAGATCGACTCGGGGGGAATCCAGTCGCCGCCCTACTGGGGTCACTACATCCTGCATGACAACAACCGCGACGGAATCCAGCTCACCGCCAAGCTGACCGAGGCCGTCGAGAAGATGTACTGGGAGTTTCACCCCACGGTGATCCACGATTTGCACGAATCGCTGCCGTTGCTCTACATCATGACAGGTCACGGACCCTACTCCGAGGCGATCGACCCGGTGACGGTGGCGGAGTGGAGCCAGATGGCCCAGCACGAGGTCGGGCAGCTTTCCGCCGACGGGCTTCCGGGTGTCTGGACCTGGGGATTCTGGGACGGCTGGTGGCCGGGTTATCTCTTCTCGTTCGCGAACAATCACAACAGCATGGGACGCTTCTACGAGACGTTCGGCAATCACAGCGCCGAGACCTTCACCCGGCGGATGAAGAACGAGAAATTCGTCGGCAAGGAAGTCACCACGCGCGAGTGGTACCGGCAATGGCCGCCCGACAAGATCGTCACCTGGTCGCTGCGCGACAACACGAACTACATGGAGGCGGGCGTCCTCGAAGCGCTGGACTACACGGCCTTGCACGGCGACGAGCTGCTGCGCGATTTCTGGATCAAGGGCAAACGATCTCTCGAGAAGGGGCGCAGCGAAGCCCCCTATGCCTGGGCGTTCAAGGAAGACCAGCGCGACCGCGGCCGGCTCGCCTACCTGATCAACCAGCTGATGCGGCATCGCATCGAGGTGCATCGCGCGAAGACGGCGTTCAAGACGAAGGAAGGGGAATTCGCCGCCGGGACCTGGCTGGTGCGGATGGACCAGCCGTACCGCAACCATGCGTTCAACCTGCTCAAGACCCAGGAATTCCCCAAGGACGAGCCCAACACGCCGTACGATGACGTCGCCTGGACGCTGCCGCTGCTTTACGGAGTGGAGGGCAAGCGGATCGACGACCGCGCGGTGCTCGACGCGCCGGTCGAGCGAGTCACTTCCACGGTGTCGTATCCGGGAACCGTGACCGGCGATGGGCCGGTGTTCCTCTTGAAGGACACCGGACAGGAGACGCTGTTGTCGGCGCGGGTGAGGCTAGGCAGCGTGGAGGTGGAGGCGGCCGAGAAGGAATTCAAGGTCGGGCAGACGACCTATCCTGCCGGAAGCTGGGTGGTGACCGGCGGGGGCGCGCGTTCGAAGCTGGCGGCGGTGGCCGCCGATCTGGGCCTGGAGTTCGTCTCCGCGTCCAGCGCGCCCGATGTCGCCCGTCACAAGATCGACCTGCCCCATCTGGCGGTCTATCACAACTGGGTGTCCACGCAGGATGCCGGATGGGTGCGCTACACGCTCGACCAGGCGGCCATCCCCTACACCTACATCAACGATGACGACGTCAAGCGCGGAGGATTGAAGCAGCGGTTCGACGTCATCCTGATGCCCGACTCGGCCGGCGAGCTACGCGCGCTGGTGCAGGGCATCGACACGAAATACAGCCCGCTGGCCTACACGACGACCGCGCAGTTCCCCTCGCATGGCATCCCCGATGGGTCGGCCGACATCACGGGCGGGATCGGTTATTCAGGCATGTCGAACCTCCAGAAGTATCTCGAGGAGGGGGGTGTCTTCGTGACGCTTGGCGACGCGGGGGTCCTGCCGGTGGACGGCGGGCTGGCCCGTCCCGTCACCCAGTTCAGGAGCCAGAAGCTGTTCACACCGGGCTCGGAGGTGCGCGCGAAGTTCCGAAGACCGGACCATCCGATCGCCTACGGCTACGAAGAGACGACCAGCATCTTTCGCGGCAACGGGGCGCTGTTCAACGTGGCCGACAAGGACGAAGGGATGATCGTCCTGCAGTTCGGCACGAAAAAGCCGGAGGTGTACGGCGAAGAGCCCGAGAAGCCCGTCGAACCCGGGGCCGCCGCGGACAAGCCCGAGCCGCTGTGCCTGTCCGGTCTTGTCAAAGGCGAGGAGGATCTGGTCACGAAACCGGCGATTCTCGACGTGCCGGTGGGCAAGGGGCGGGTGATCCTGTTCGCGTTCAATTCGCTGCACCGGTTTCTGAACCACTCCGATTTCAGGCTCGTCTACAACGTCATCATGAACTACAACGACCTGCCGCCCACGCCGAGGCTGCCCCGGCCCGCCGGCATGTGACGGAGTGGCTGGATGCACACTGGCCGCACGGGAGGGCAGGCGCCCCGGAGAATCACACGAGCCTCGGTCGCCGAGGCGGCCGGGCTGCTCGCGCGGCGTGACCCCGACCTGGCGCAAATCATGCGTGCTCATGGGCCGCCGCCACTCTGGTCAAGACCCTCGGGTTTCCCGACGCTGGTCAGGATCATTCTCGAGCAACAGGTGTCGCTTGCCTCGGCGAAGGCGCTCTACAAGCGATTGGAGCTGGCGCTTGGAGAGGTGACCGCAGCGCGTCTGGCCGGGATGCGGGAGGACGGATTGCGTTCACTCGGCTTCACGAGGCAGAAAGCCGCCTACTGTATCGCCGCGGCGGACTCCGTCCTGAACGGCGAGCTGGATCTCAAGTCACTGGCGAAGGCAAGCGACGCTGACGCGCGCGCGGCGCTGATGCGTTTGAAGGGGATCGGGCCGTGGAGCGCCGACATCTACCTGCTGATGTCGTTGCTGCGACCGGATGTGTGGCCCTCGGGCGATCTCGCGCTGGTCAGCGCGGTGCGTGCCCTCAAACGGCTGTCGGGCCCGCCGGCCCCGCCGCGGCTCGAAGCGATCGCGGAGGCCTGGCGACCCTATCGGTCCGTGGCGGCCCGGATGCTCTGGCAGCACTATCTCGCGGGCAAGGGCGCGGCATGACCGCGCCGGCGGACGTGTCACCACCGGTCACCGTCGCTGCGTCCAATGCCGATACCGCCGTCACAGCCCCCGGTGTCATGACGCGCTCCCCGGGCGCGTGGCATCGGGCCGGCGCGCTCACGGCGATCATCCTGTGGGGTCTGTCGTTCGTCGCGACGAAGGCCGCGTTGCGCGAGATCTCTCCGATCACCCTGATTTTCACCCGCTTCGCGATCGGCTCGGCTCTCCTGGTGAGTCTGCTCGCGGTCCGCCGCCAGCCTCTCGTGCCGCCGCGCGACACCTGGGCCAGCCTGGCGCTGATGGGGTTCGTGGGCGTGTTCGTCCACCAGGTGGTGCAGTCGTACGGACTGACGA
>DASROJ010000200.1:0-6386 GCA_035646975.1 Patescibacteria group bacterium | reverse complement strand
GGAGAGCTGCTGCGCGGAGACCTGACGTTCGGCCTCAAGGCGCTCACCGGCCTGCGCCGCATCCCGTTCAGCATCGCCCAGCTGCATGACGACAAGAGCGGCAAACGCGAGGCGCGCAATCCCCGCATGACGATCAACTCCGTCCAGGACGGTGACGGCCGCGAGCTGACCTGGGTGAAGACCGGGGCGGTCTCGGGGCTTCTGATGCTGCCGCGCGCCGTGTCACCGGGCGACCCGGTGACGGTGCGCCTGCAATTCGAGAACCGCGACAGCATCATCAAGCTCAGCGGCTCCTACTCGTACGTGGACCGTGAGGGCTGGCTGCCGCTGGTTCGTTATGGGGACATGATTCCCCGGTTCGATCTCACCTTGATGGTGCCGGCGAGATACACGCCGCTTTGCGTTGGCCGGAAGGTTTCCGAGACAAAGCAGGGCGACGTCTCCGTGACGCGGTGGGTCGCCGAAAACCCGGTGGTCTTTCCCACCGCGATCTACGGCATCTACATGACGGACGCCTCCGAGGTCAAGGCCAGCAAGAAGGATGGCGAGCCGATTCCGGTGACGGTTCATTTCGACAAGGAGAACGCCGGTCTGATCGCACCCAAGGCGCGGCGCGCCGCCGCCGACCAGGCGGCCAACGCCCTGAATCTTTACCGGGACCTGTTCGGAGTCGACTACCCTTACAGCAAGCTCGACCTGGTCAACGCGCCCGAAGGACTTTCGGGACAGTCCCCTTCCTCCATCGTCTACCTCGGCAACGCCAGCTTTCTGAGCCAGGGGGTGCTCGGCACCGAGGGGGGCGGCAAAGCCACACGATTCGCCGATTCGCTGGTGGCGCACGAGGTGGCACATCAATGGTGGGGCTCGCTCATCGCGCCGGCCAACAGCGGCAACTACTGGTGGGTCGAGAGCCTCGCGGAGTATTCCTCGGCGCTTTTCCTCGAAGCGGCGCACGGCAAGCCGGCCTACCAGGCATTGGTGAACGACTGGCGCCAGGCCGCCATCGACAGCGAGTCCTGGGACACCGTTCAGGACGGCGAGGGGATCTACGACAAGGGGGCCTTCGTCTTTCACATGATGCGCGCGACGTTCGGCGACGAGGCGTTTTTCAGGTTCCTCAGGAAGTTCGCGGTCGACATGAAGGGCAGGGAGATCGTCACGCACGACATCCAGACGGTGGCCGAAGAGGCGTTTGGCACCGGCGCCGGCGGCATGGACTGGTTCTTCGACCAATGGGTACGCGGCGCAGGGCTGCCGGAATTCACGTTCACGTATAGAATAGCGGCGGCCGAAGGGGGCGCTCAGGTGCTCGAGGGGCGGGTCGATCAGCGGATCATGGTGACGACGAAGGCCCCGGCAAGAGAGACGCTGCCGGGGGTGACCTTCAAGGCGCTCGGAGCTGTTACCCTGACCGGGAAGAGCGGCCAGGAATACACCAAGCGCATCGCCCTGGAGGGGCCATCGACGTCGTTCACAGTGCCGCTGCCCGAAAAACCGAAGTCGATCGTCTTCAACAAGCATGGTGAAATCCTGGCGTACGACATCATCGTGAAGGAAAAAAAGTGAGCGAGTTCGAGCCGGTCATCGGCCTGGAGGTCCACGCCCAGCTCAGGACCGAGACCAAGATCTTCTGCGGCTGCCCCACCCGGTTCGGCGCGCCGCCCAACACCAACGTCTGTCCCGTCTGCCTCGGGATGCCGGGCGTCCTGCCCGTGCTCAACAGGAAGTCGGTGGAATTCGCGTTGAGAGCCTCGCTCGCCACCCGCTGCGCGATCAACATGCGCTCGATCTTCGCGCGCAAGAACTACTTCTATCCCGACTTGCCGAAGGGATACCAGATCAGCATGTACGAGACCCCGTTGAGCGAGCACGGCAAGGTGCCGCTCGACCTCGACGGCACCGGCGAGGGCCGGGAGATCGGCCTGGTGCGCATCCACATGGAAGAAGACGCCGGCAAGCTGGTGCACGAAGGGATGCCCGACAGCGACACACGGTCGTATGTCGACTTCAACCGATCTGGTGTGCCGCTCATCGAGATCGTCAGCGAGCCGGAGATCCGGTCGGCCGAGGAGGCTCACGCCTACCTGACACGGCTTCGATCGATCCTCGTCTATCTCGAAGTCTGCGACGGCAACATGGAGGAAGGCTCGCTGCGGTGCGACGCGAACGTCTCGGTGCGGCCCCGGGGAACCGCGAAGTTCGGCACCCGCGTGGAGATAAAGAACCTCAACTCGTTTCGCAACGTGGTGCGGGCCATCGACCACGAGATCGCCCGGCAATCCGAGGCGGTGCGGCGCGGCGAGCCGGTCATCCAGGAAACGCGGCTCTTCGACGCCGAGCGCGGCGTCACGGTGCCGATGCGATCCAAGGAGGCGGCGATGGACTACCGCTACTTCCCCGAGCCCGACCTGCCCCCGCTGATCATCGACAAGGAGTGGCTGGAGGAGATCCGCCGCGGAATGCCCGAATTGCCGCACGAGAGGCGCGCCCGGCTGATCTCCGGGTATGGTCTGTCGGACCAGGACGCGTCGTTCCTGACGCTGGAGCGGCCGCTGGCGGACTTCTTCGAGACGGTGGCCACGGCCTCGGGCAACGCGAAGGCCGCGGCCAACTGGGTCTGCAGCGAGCTGATCGGGCGGCTCAACGCGGTGAAGAAGGATATCGGCCAGTCACCCGTGACCCCGGCGAGCCTGGCCTCGCTCATCCGCCTCATCGACGACGGCACCATCTCGGGCAAGATCGCCAAGACCGTGTTCGACGAGATGTTCGCCGGGGCCGCCGACCCGGCCGAGGTCATCAGGAAGAAAGGCCTGACCCAGATCTCCGACAGCGGGAGCATCGAGTCGGCCATCGACCAGGTGATCGCGGCCAACCCATCGCAGGTCGAGCTGTATCGCAAGGGGAAGACCGCCACCTTCGGCTGGTTCGTCGGCCAGGTGATGAAGGCCACCGGTGGCAAGGCCAACCCGGCGCTCGTCAACGAGATCCTCAAGAAAAAGCTCGGGTGATACTCCCTCTGCTGCTCGCGCTGGCCGCCGTCTCCACCGAGGCTCCGCCGTATCATGTCGTCCATCCGGCGTCGCTGAGCCGCGAGGCGGAGCAGATCGCCGGCTCGATTCCGGTGGTGGTCGAAAAGCTGTCGCGCGCGCTGAACGCCCCTGTCCTGCCCCCCTCCACGCTGTACCTGGTCTCGCGCGATTCCACCGAGCTGGCCGGCGAGGCCGGCGACGCCATGCCCGAATGGGCGGCCGGCGTCGCGATGCCCTGGTCGCACACGGTGATCATCCGCGCCGACAGGGTCGGGTCATGGCGGCAGCGCGAGCTGACCGGCGTGCTGGCGCACGAGACCGCTCACATGCTGATGGCCGCCGCGGCCGGAGCGGGCGCCGACCTGATGCCCCCCTGGTTCCGCGAAGGGGTGGCCTCCAATCTCGCCCGCGACGGCGAGTGGCTCGACTTTTTCTACCTGTGGGTATCACCCATCCCCTCATCGGGCCGGCCACTCGACGACCTGTCGGCGGGGTTTTCCGCCGGCGCCTCCCCGGTCATGACGCGTGCCGCCTATGCCGGCTCGTATTCGTTCGTGCGCCACGCCCTCGATGTCCATTCCGCCACCCTGCCCGGGCGTGTGCTGGAAGGACTGCGAGCGGGTCTCGACTTCGAGGCCGCCTGGCGCGCCGCCGCCGGGATGCCGCTGTACGAGGACGAGTCGGCCTGGTCGGCCTCCATCCGCGGGCGCACCCGCTGGGCGGCGATACTCACCTCGTCGGCGACCCTCTGGCTGATCATCACGCTGCTGGTGCTGCTGGCCTGGCTCATCAAGAAGCGCAGAGGCTCCCGCGTGATGGAGGGATGGACGGAGGAAGATCCCTTCGAATGAGCCTATAATGACCGCCCATGATTCGTCTGCATCATGTGACCAAGTCCTACCCCGCCGGATCGACGGCCCTGTCCGACGTCACGCTTCACATCGAGAAGGGTGAGTTCGCGTTTCTCACCGGCCCCAGCGGCGCGGGCAAGACGACTCTGCTGCGTCTGGTGCTGCGCGAGGAGCTGCCGACATCCGGCAGCATCGTGGTGAACGGGCGTAACGTGACCACGATGCCGGTGCGGGATGTCCCCTATCTTCGGCGCGCGATGGGTGTGATCTTCCAGGACTTCAAGCTGATCCAGAGCAAGACCGTGCTCGAGAACCTGACGCTGGTGCAGGAGGCGATCGGGGTGCCGCGCGCCGATCACAAACCGCGCGCGATCAAGGTGCTCAAGCAGGTGTCGCTGGCCCACAAGACCAACAACTACCCGATACAGCTTTCGGGCGGCGAGCAGCAGCGCGTGGCGATTGCCCGGGCCCTCGTCAACGAGCCGATCATCCTGCTGGCCGACGAGCCCACGGGCAACCTCGACCCCGAGCTGGCTTCGGACATCATCGGCCTGCTGCGCGACATCAACGCCCATGGAACCACGGTGCTGATCGCCACTCACGACCGGGAGATGATTCGCCGCGTGGGCAAGAAGGTCTTCCATCTCAACGCCGGCCAGCTGGTCGAGATGAGCCGCAGCGAGGTGCGCGCGGCCTCCGCCTCCGCGTCCTCGGTGGACGGGGGTCCTTGATGCCGCCGTCTGCCCGATCGAAGCCCTTGACCCCCAGCTCCACGCCCCGGTGCGTCATCCATGCCTTCCCATCGGTCCGATCGATGCCCGCAGACCCCATCAGCGCAGCGCCGCGAACGACTCCCCGTGAGGACGGCGACGGAGCCGGTCGCGAGCCGCATCGGAGATTGGATGGCCTATCGCCTCGGCGAGCCGACCGCGCAGGCGCCGGCCAAACGGATGGAGTCGTCGGCGTGGAGCTGGGGGTCCAGGGCATCGATCGGACCGACCGCGCGGCATGCATGACTCACCAGGCCGGGCCGACGAGGTCGATCCAGGGCATCGGTCAGACCGGCGGAGGGACATGAAGATGCTCCAGACGCTGCGTTATTTTCTGCGCGAGGCGGTGGTCGGCTTCTACCGGGCACGGACGATGAACATCGTGACCGTCGGCATCATCGCCGCGTCGCTGGCGATCCTGGGCGGCTTCCTGCTGCTGGTGGCCAACGTCCAGACGCTGGTGGACGACTGGAACCGGGTGCAGATCAACGCCTATTTCAGGGATGACGCGGTGGAGCGTCGAGCCGACGACGTGCAACGTCTTGTCGAGACCCTTCGCAACCGCCCCACGGTTCTCGCGGTGCGGTACATCACCCGTGACCAGGCGCTTGCCATCTTCCGCGAGAAATTCAGGAGGCTGGCCGACGCCGCCGATGCCCTCAAGAGCAATCCGTTCCCCGCGTCGGTGGAGATCTCGGTGCGCGGCGAGCAGACCGAGCGGCTCGAGGGCACCCGGGCCCTGCTGGCCGAGCTGAAGGCCTCGCCTCTCATCGAAATGGTGCAGAACAACGAAGAGGAGGCTCGCCGGTTGCTTGCCGTGCTGGCGGTGGTGTCGAGCGTGGGATGGGGCGTGGGCTCCGTGCTGGCCGTGGCCTCGGTCTTCATCATCTTCAATGTGATCCGGCTGACCGTCCATGCGCGCCGCGATGAGATCTCGATCATGCGGCTGGTCGGCGCCACGGGAGGATTCATCCGAGGGCCGTTTCTCGTCGAGGGGATGCTGCAGGGGCTCGCCGGCGCGCTGGCGGCCCTCGGGCTGCTTTACGCTTCCCATCTCGCGCTGGCGGACTATGCCGCCCGCTCGGGCAACGGCCTGGCGAAGCTGCTCAGCGGGCAGTTCCTTCCTGCCGCGCGCGCCATCGCGCTGGCTGCCGGCGGCCTGGTGATCGGCCTGACCGGTGCCGCGCTCTCTCTGCGGCGTTTTCTGGCCGACTGATTGCCGGCGGCCGCCTGCTCAGAACGGCTGGAACGTGATGTAGAAGTCGGACCGCCAGTTCGAGTCGTTGTTCTCCACCAACGGGCACTCGGCCAGCGCGCCGGCAATAGCCTCGCGCTCGGCACTTTTAGGCTGAACGTCCAAGGCGTCGGCGAAGTCGGTCTCGCATTGATGCGAGATGTGCGTCTCCAGGAACGGCAACCGCTTGGCAAAGCTCCAGTTCAGCTCGAGGCCTCCCATCCTGAATGAGAAGCCGAGCCCGTACGAAGCCCGGACATCCCGAAACAGGTTCTGGTCCTTGTCGTAGGCCTTGAAGGGGCGGAAGAAGCCGGTCTGGCTGTCGAAATAGAATCCGTTCTGCGTCCAGGCGGTGCCCGCATCGAAGAAGAGCAGGCCGCGTATCTGGCGTATCGAGCCGAAGGGGAATCGCAGCTCGTCAACCAGCGGGAAGCGCAGCTCGAGGTTGGTGTAGGCCAGCCGGTCCCCCACGAACTCCCTGAACCGGTATCCTCTGATCTGG
>DASROJ010000199.1:0-12022 GCA_035646975.1 Patescibacteria group bacterium | reverse complement strand
TCCTTCGCTTCACAGCGTCACCGACCCGTGCCACGTCATCGTGCTCAGCCACCTCACCACCGAGTTGTCGGCCCGGACCTTCACCCCGAGGATGTCGCTGGTCATCTCGAGCAGCACATCCACCTCCACGGTCTGGCCGGGATGGCCGGACAGGCGGAACGAGTCGGACAGGACGTCGTCGGCGTACACGTGCCGGCGTGAGAACTCGTTGCGTGTGATCCAGACACCATCATCCAGCATCTTGAATGATTCCGTCGATCGCAGGGTGATCCGGGCGCGATCGATGGTGATCGGCGGCACCACCTCGACGCGCAGGTCTCTCGCGATGCCGTCGTCCGCCGACCCGGCCTCGGCGAGGCTCAGCAGCGGGCCGGCAGCCTCCAGCAGCGCGTCGGGTGGCTCGACGGTGACGACCCGTTCGGTGGCGCGCGTATCGAGCAGCTCCAGACCAGGAAGGCTCGTGCTCACGGCGCGGAGGTGCTCCGCCGACTTGAGACGCACGGTGGCATGGGTGGCGGAGCGCGACCCCAGGCTCACGTTCTCGAGCACGCGGATCTCGCGCCGGTGCAGCGTATCGTAACCGGCGCTGCCCAGGTTCACGAACAGGAGCGCCGCGCCCGCGGTCAACCCGGCGCACAGGATCGCTCTTGCGGCGCGTGGGCCCGCCGGGGCGTTTGCCGAGCGGGCGAGTCCGAGCGCCAGCGGCAGGCCGGCCACCAGCATCGCGCAACCGGAGATCCAGGCGGGAGGAGACAGATCGACGAAGCCGACCGCATCGGCATAGTTGCCGGGACCGACCAGCATCAGGAGCGGGATCGATCCAGCCAGCCCGCCGGCGCCGGCCCATCCGGGACGCAGCAGCGCGGCGCCGAGCGTCGCGGCCGCCGGCAGCAGGAAATAGAATCCGATGTCGGGTCTGCCGATCGCCAGGGGCACGAATCCGAGCAGCGAGAAAAGACCCGCGCTCATCACCATGTAGATCTCCCGTTCGTCCGGGGCCGGACGTCCTGCCGCCAGCCGCCATCCCGCCGCCAGACCGGCGACCGCGAAGGCCGCCCCCTGCGCGATGTGCATCCCCTGGTGGCTCCACCAGGAGAAACGCAGCCCGCTGAGTCCCTCGGAGAGCGCCTCGGAGGCCAGCGCGGCGAGGATGGCCAGAGCCAGCGGAATGCCCGCGCGCTCGAGGGCGCGACGCGCATCCGCAAGCGTGAGTCTTCGCTCGCGGCGCGCCGCCTTCCACCAGAAAGAGCGCCACCAGAGCGCGCCCAGAATGAGCACCACCGCGGCCAGCACGTAGATGGCGGCCGTGACGATGAAATACGGTTTTCCCGCCACCGGGAGGATGACGTAGGTGCTATCGCCGGGGCCCGATTCGGCGGCGGCCGGGTTCTGGTCGAACAGCCGCACCAGTCCGATGACCGCCCGTCCCGTCGACTCCAGGGTCGCCGGCTCGATCCATGACACGCGATCCTCCGAAGTGTGGTAGGTCCACGTGCGGAATCGATCCGAGATCGAAAAGGCGGGGGTCCCCTTTTCCATGAAGGGCTGATGGTCGGCCCCGAACGGTATGGCGACACTACGCGCCACCAGGAGATACAGCGGATCGAAGATCACACCGGGAATGCCGTTGCCGGCCGCCTGCCGGAGCGCCCGGTTGGCCCAGAGCGGTGGAGCGACGGGAAACGGCGAGACGAAGATTTCCCGCTGTCCCACCGGATCCATGTTGATGACGACCCTCAGGCGGGACAGGTCCTGGCTCGCGGCGTATTGTCGCGCGCCCAGCAGCCCTTCTTCCTCCGCGCAGAACGATGCGAACAAGATCGTGGCCACGGGTGGCCGGGAGGAAAGCACGCGCGCCGTCTCCAGCATGACACCGACGGCCGAGGCATCGTCGTTGGCCCCGGGAACATCGCTGGACCGGGAGTCGTGATGCGAGCCAATCAGAATGGTGTCGGGCAGGCTGCCCTTCAGGACCCCCACGATGTTCTCCGAGCCGACGAGGGCCGTCCCGACCCGCGGCACCGGGATCCTGCGGACCTCCAGCCCGAGCTTTCCGAGCTCCGCGGCGATGTACTCCCTGGCTTCGCGCTCGCCTGCCGTTCCCGTCTTGCGGGGGCCTATCGTCTCGGCGAGGCGGACCACGTGCGCCATGGCCCTTTCGGCCGAGAAGCGCTCCTCGCCGCGCACTGGAACGAAAACCGCCAGCGCGAAGGCCGCCATCACAAGACGCCCCGCGAGCCTGCCCACTCTCCGTCTCCTGTTGAGGCCCGGTCGGGGCCCGATTCCTTGACACCCCCGGGTCCATCCACTACTCTGCGCCAGGGACAGCAAGGGAAGCGTCCGCGCCGCCGCGGGACCGGAGGTTGTTTTCATGACGCATGCAACCGGGCTGCCCTTCGGACAGCGCGGTCGAGCGCCGGAGCCCTGGCTCGGCATCCTGTCTTTGATCCTGATCTCCTTCTGCTGCGCCCCGAGCCTCGGTCTTGCAGAGTCCCCTGCGCCCCCTGCGCCCCCTGCGCTTGACGACCCGTCGCTCGACAAATCGATTCAGGTGATTGCGACTTCCTTCCAGACGGAAAAACCCGACCCGATCGCGTCGCTGGTTCCCACCGACGGCAAGACCTACATCTCGCTCATGTCCATCGGCGGCGGCGGCGGATACTACAGCCGCGATCAAGTCTACTTCATCTTCAGCCGGGTCTTCGCGCAGCACGATACGGTGAAATTCAGCGTGCACCGTCAAAAAAGAGAGGGGTCGGCCAGGGACTTCGTCTATTGTGTCGGCAACTGGTACTACCACCGGCACGACGGCGTCGATGGCGACAGTCAGATCCATTTTGTCCTCTCGATGAGGAAGGGAGCCTGGTCGCTGGTGGAGATCCGGGAGGCCCAGTAACCCCTTGTCCCTCTTGCCCCCAGCCACCTCACGGACATCCGCATTCGTCAACGCCGGCGCCGCACTGGCACTGACTCTCGTCGTCGTCCTCGGCGCGGACGCGTCGTCCTGGTTCTCCCTGGTGCAGCAGCCGGTGGTTCTCCTCATCGGCTGCCTGGCCGCCCTGGGTCTCGGCCTGCTGCTGACTGGCAGGCTCGGCCTGCGTCATGTCACACGCCGCGCCAGATCGTTCTGCATGCTGTGCCTGCTCGCCCTGCTCGCGCTGACCGCAAACCGGGTCGTTCTGGCCGATCGGATCTCCACGCTGCCGGCAACCGCCGAGAAAAAAGCGATGCAGGAGCTCGAGCAGCGCGCATCGATCATCCAGGCGCAGTTCGGCACCCTGCTGGAGAGATCGCAGGGGCCGCTCGAGGCCGCCCGCCAGGCTCTGGCGGTCTTCGACGGCGGCCCGGAGCGCGGCTACGGCCTCATCGATGAAATCGATTCCACCTCCGGCTTCACGCAGCGAGGCGGCGGACTGTCCCTGTACGACGCCACGCATCGGCCGCTGGCCTGGGCGGGCGCGAGCTATCCCCTGACCGCGGGTCTCCTCGACCGCCTGCCCGAGGGAGTCATCGTCTTCCGCGTCGTCGAGCAGCAACAGCTGGCCAGGCTCTACGCCCTGCTCTCCATCAAAGGCCGCACTCTGGTCACCGAGACCACGGTCAAGTCGCTGCTGGACCCGCGTCTTCGCGATCGTGTCCTGCCCGAGCTTGCCGGAGACGATGCGGTGGAGCTGAAGCTGCAGGATTTTCGCGAGCCGGAAACCGGCTTTGCGAACCTGCTGGCCCGAAAGAACGATCGCTACCCCGGGGGCGCCACCGGCGGACGCCCGCTTCTCTTCGTCGGCTTCCGGGCCCCCGACCATGCCTTCCTGGGCCACGTCCGGCTGCAGGGCATCGGACAGTCCGACATGCGGCGGCGTCTCGACACCAGGCACCGGGATGTCGCCGGTCTCCTGCTGGCATTATTCCTGGCCGGGACGTGCGTCCTGACCTTCTATCCGTCGGGCAGCCGCTCCGGGTCGCTTGACGATTCCGCGGCGCTGCTGCGGCTGGCGGCGGGGCTGGCCGTCATCTGGGGCGGTCGCGTGATGCTCTCGTGGTTTCCGGTCGACCTGACGGCCAGAGGAGTCGATCTGTTCGATGCCTCGGTGTTCGCCTCGGCCGGGTTCTTCCACCTGCTGCGTTCGCCTGGCGATCTCCTGCTGACGGCGCTGGCGATCCTGGGCAGTGCGCTGATCATCATACGCTGTTGCGGCCGCTTCGCGGCGACAGCTGACGGTCGATCGACCACGGCGAGGGGATTCGGTTACCTGATGCTGGCGACACTGGTGCTCGGCGGGATTCGCTGGATTCCCGCGCTGGCCCGCGAGCTGGTCGGCAATTCCGCGATCAACCTCATGGCCGTCGAGCCGGCTTCGTCTTCCTCCGCCACCCTGGCGATGCAGTCCTCCGTGTTGCTGGTCCTGCTGGCGGTTTTCCTGCTCGTCCAGTCCGCTTTGCATCTGGCCGGCGCCGGCGGCGGGATCGCGCACCGCTTCACCAGGGTGCTGCCGCGTCCCGGTGACGGACTGTCCCGGTGGGCTCTCGCCGCGTTCGTGCCCGGGCTGATCCTCGCGGCCATCCTCTACGACCCTCTGCTGGCAGGACCGAGCCAGCGGGCCAACGAGATCCTGTTCGAAGGCCAGCTCATGCCGTCGGTGCTCGGACAGAGTGAAAACCGTCGCGCGATGGTGACCTCGACCATCGAGGCGCTCGATTCCATGCAGGAGCTTCCGGACAGGATCCTCGAAGCCGAACCCTCCCCTTCCTCCATGGCGCTGAACCTCTGGCTGCACACGCCGTTGAAGGACTCCGGCTACAACGCCTCCCTCCTGGTCGTCGATCCCGATGGGCGCACCATCAGCAGGTTCGCCCGCAACCTTCCGCCAGCGTTCGACAACAGGGCGCCGGAGATGTACGTCCCCACCGGCGAACCGACGCTCGAGAAGGTGACCTTCCTGAACCTCACGAAGAGAATCTGGCACGCGGATCACTACGTGATCGCGGGCGATTCGTTGCTGGGCACGGTCACGGTGCACATGCTCGACGATTTCGACAACATCCCTTTCCTGATAGCCGAGCGGCCGTACGCCCGCGCGCTCACACCGCAGCTTCGCCGCATCATGACGCTGCCTCCCGGCTGGCGCGGCGTTCGTCACGCCGTCTACGATCGTCACGGCCATCCGGTGTTCTGGAACCAGCGTGAGGCGCCCGCGCTGCCCAGGGACTGGACCGCGCTGCTGGTGTCCCCCGGCACGCTGCAGTGGGTCGATCTCGAGGAGGACGGGCGGCCGGCGCGTTACCTGTTCTTCTCCGACGGCGAGCACCTCTTCGCGCTCGGATTCACGCATGCGGCGCTGCTCGAGCGTGTCGCCAGGGGGATCAGGCTCTCGTTCATCGCGCTCGGCCTCGTCTGCGTGCTGCTGCTGCCGGCCGCTGTCATCCAGGCGCGCGGACGCGTGCGGGGATGGTGGCCACAGCTCATCGAAGCGCTGGGTCGGACGCACTACCGTAAGCTTCTGGCGACATTCACCGCTGCGACGCTGATCCCGCTTTTCCTGCTTTCCGTCCTGATGTCGAGCTATATCACCCGCGAGCTCGACGAGGACATCGAGGACCGGGGCAGACAGGGAATCCAGTCGGCCAGCAGCCTGGTCAAGACCATCCTCGAGACCGAGGAAAAGGCCAAGCCAGACGACGACACGCTCTACTGGCTCAGCCTGCTGGTGGGCGAGGACGTCAACCTGTACGAGCATGGCGAGCTGGTGGCCACCAGCCGGCCCGAGCTGTTCAGCGCCGGGCTGCTCTCCCCGCGAATCGACGGCGGCATCTATCGTCAGCTGGCGATCGAAGGTGGGCGCTTCGCCATGGGGCACGAAACCCTCAGGGGCGACGAGTTCAGGACCATCACATCCACCGTGGTCGCCAACGAGGGCAACTGGGAAGGGTTGCTGTCGCTTCCGCTCGATGCCCAGACCGCCGAGGCGGTGATCGCCGCCCGGGAGGTGGCCGACGCGATGATCATCACCTTCATGGGAATGATCGTGCTCATGGGAATGGTGGCGTACCTGCTCGCGCGCCGCGTGTCCAGGCCGGTTCGAAGCCTTCGCGAGGCGGCGGCTCGCATCGCCGGCGGCGATCTCGACGCGGTGGTGGAAGATCGCCCGCGTGACGAGACAGGAGAGCTGATCGCTTCATTCAATCGGATGGCCCGGGCCATCAAGGAGCAGCGCGAGGATCTCGAGCGACGCAAGGACTACATCGAGAGAATCCTTCTCAATGCCACCATCGGGGTCATCTCGATGGACCACGAGGGCCGGATTGTCACGGCCAACCCGGCGTCGCGCGTGGTGCTCGGCCTGCCGAACCTGCGCGAGGGAGAGAGCCTGGCCGACCTCGTCTCGGCGCACGCATCCCTGGCGCCGCTGGCCCGCCCGCTGGTCGACCCCGGCGAGGCCGGCTCCAGGGATGTCGAGCTGACGATCCCGGCGGAGCCTTCGGACCGGACGGTCAGGGCGCGCCTGGTTCCATTCCTCGAAGGACAGGGGCGCATCCTCCTCCTGGAGGATGTCACCGAAACCGTGCGTTCGAACCGTCTGGCCGCCTGGGCGGAGATGGCTCGACGCATCGCGCACGAGATCAAGAACCCGCTCACGCCGATCCAGCTGTCGGCCGAGCACATCCGGCGAGTTTACGACGAAGGCTCTCCACGATTCCCCGAGGTGCTCGAGGAATGCCTGCGAACGATCATGGCGGCCGTGGCAGACCTTCGACAGATTTCCGCCGAGTTCTCCACCTACGCGAGGATTCCGGTTCCGCGCAGGGAGCCGACCGACATGTCGAGCCTGATCGAGGAGGTCACGCGGCCCTACCGGACCGTGGCTCCGGTCGGCGTGCGGCTGATGGTGGACGTGCCGGCCAGGCTGCCCCGCATGAACGTGGATCGATCGCTGCTGTCACGGGCGCTGGTCAACTTGATCGAGAACGCCCTGCAGGCGATGCCGCGTGGTGGCACTCTTTCGATCACGGCGCGGGTGGAACAGGAAAATCTCGCCATCGAGGTGGCGGATACCGGAGTCGGCATGGACCCGGTCTCGCTGGCCAGGGTGTTCGAGCCCTACTTCTCGACGAAGGACACGGGCACGGGACTCGGAATGGCCATCGCGCGCAAAGCCGTCGAAGAGCACGGAGGCACGATCGAGGTCACCAGCCTCCCCGGCGTCGGCACCACCCTGCGGATCATCCTTCCGACTTCCCCCGTGGCACCGTCGGTCGCGCTCGAAACCGATCGCACGACCTGATCTCCGCGCGGCCGGCAGCTACTCTTCCCAGTTGCTCTCTTCTTCCTCTTTCTCTTCTTCCTCTTCTTCCTCTTCGGTGACCACCTCGAGCTCCAGCGGTCTCGCCGAGATGATCTCCATCTCGGTGCCGCACTCGGGGCAGCTCACGACCTCGCCGACCTCCGGCTCGTCAATATCGAACTCCGCCTCGCACTCGACGCAGGCAGCCATCAAGAGCGCCTCCTTACGATGTTATGACCGTCGTCATGGATTCGCCGAGAATGCTAGCACAAGATTTGAGATGCGTTCAACGCTTCAACCCACCGGTGGACGTCCCGGCAGGTCCGGTCGCGCGCTGTCTGAGCGACGCCTCGTCGGTCGCCGGCTCCGAGCATTTCTCCGCGCGACAGACGACGGCGAAGGACCTGTTCGCCCGCTTCAACTTGAGCCTGGAAATCTCCTGATCGTCGACCCCGGGAGTGAGCCTGATCACCAGCTTGCCCGGATCGAACAGCCGCAGCGCCGCGACGCGCAGCTGCTCCGCGCCGGAATCGTTGCGGGCTCCGACCACGACGTACCGGGTCGGCACCCGCAGATAAGCGTCCAGCGCAAGACCGAGACCCCCCATCCTGTAGTTCAGCTCCTTGGTTCGGGCCGCGAGCTGCTTGAGACATGTTTCACCGCGCTGACGCCAGGCCGGATCTCCGGTCAGCAGCGTGAGCCTGGCGAGAACCCGGGCGGCAAGCGAGTTCAACGCCGGATAGGCGGTGTCGTTGGGAAGCTGTCGTCTGATCGTGAGATATCCTTTCGCGTTGGGATCGTTCACGACGTCGAAGAACCCGATGTCGTCACCGCCCCAGAACAGCGTTGTCGCCCGGGTGACGATGTCGCGCGCGGCGTCCAGATAGCGTCCCTCGCCCGTGGTTTCGTAGCCGGCCAGGCAGGCCTTGGCGAGCATCAGGTGATCCAGGGCGAGAGCCGGATCCACTCCCGGCTCGGGCGACGGCAGCACTCTGTGCAGCAGCATCGGGTTTTTCGCCGCGGCGGCGATCAACCGGTCGAGGGTGGCGACGCCGGCTTCCAGGGCGTCCTTGCGACCGAGCACGCGCCAGGCTTCGAACATGGCGATCGCGGCCGATGAGCTGGAGTCGACATAGATTGCCTTTTCGACCGGCGGCGCCGCCGAGCGCGCCGATCTTGCCCTGGCCAGCGCCGCTACGATTTCGGCTTCACCCTTGCGAACCTGCTCTTCCGGGATCCCGAGACGGCCGGCCGCTTCCTTGCGTCCCATTCCGAGATAGATCATGCTGCGCGCAGGCGGCCCCAGCGCGACGTCCCCTTCGGGCGTCACGTTGAACAACGTGCGCGCGAGGCGTTCCTGCGCCGGCGGTATCGCCTTCCCGAACTCCTCGTCGGTCCACGAATAGTAGGTCCCACGCGGCTCCTCGGATTTCGCGGTGGCCCATTGCCCCAGATAGAAACCGCCGTCAGGGTCTTTCAGCGTGCCGAGCAGGTACGAGAGGATCGATTCGGCCGCGCCTTTCATGTCCGCGTCGCCGGTGATCTCGTAACCCATCAGGTAATCGACCAGCAGCGGCGCGTTGTAGCTCAGCAGCTTCTCGAACTCCGGCACCCGCCAGGAAGTGTCGGTGACCGCGCGGTGGAAGCCGCCGCCCACCCGATCGAAGATGGCGCCGCGCTCCATCCCCTGGAGACTCTTGACGAGGACATCGAGGATTTCCTGTTTTGCGATCCGGTGGTAGACCGTTCCGGCAAGCTCGAGGGTGTAGAGCATCGGGACGCGCGAGATGTCCCCGAATCCTCCATGCTCCTGGTCCACCTCCGTGACCATGTCCTTGGTGATCCCCTCGAGGTAGGCGATGCTGTAGTCGGGCTGGCGCGAGGTGGCCAGCTCGCGCTGGAAGGCCATCTTCACGACCTCCCTTGTCCCGGACGCCTTGTCGCGGTCCTTGGTATAGAACTCGGCGGTCTTGGCGAGCAGTGAGCGAAGCCCCGGCTTGTTGAACTTGTCGCCGAGCGAAATGACCGAGCTGCCGAACAGCACGTCGCCGTTGTCGAACAGGAATGCGGTCATCGGCCAGCCGGCCTCTCCCGGCACGACGGCGTTGACTGCGACCTGGTAGCGCATGTCGATGTCGGGACGGCGATCCCGGTCGACACGCACCGGCACCCAGTGTTCGTTGACCAGCTTGACGACCGCCGGGTCGGTGAACGTGACCTCCTCGGCCCAGAGAGAGCTTCGCGACCAGAGCGCCCTGACATGCAGGATTATCGGCTTGTTCTCGGCGGTGGCGCGCGAGAACGCTTTGTCGGTCCAGTCCATCCATTGAATGGCCGAAGGGGTCGAGGCGGGCGGCTGGGGGGTGGCGGTCTGATCCGCCTGGCCTGCCTGCGCGCCCTGTCCGGCGCCAGGCGTGACGACGACGCCAATCAACACCGCCGCAGTCAACACCGCCAGAGCAACCGATCTCATCTTCAAGGCACTCCCCCTCGGTCGGGTCCCGGCGCCCCATGATTCGCGCCGATTGCGCGGTCGATGCGGAACGGCCGTGTGCGGCATTCTAGTGCGGTGGGGGCGGAATCACCAGATTCCGGGCCGCCAATCGACATCGACGAAGAATCCTATAATGGCCTCGTGATGCCACTGTCGCTCACCGCACGCTTCATCCTCGCCCTGGCGGGCGGCTTCGCGCTGGGCAGCCTCCCCTTCTCGGTCTGGGTCGGACGACGCGCCGGTGGCGTCGACGTGCGCGATCATGGCTCCCGCAATCCGGGCGCCGCCAATGTCTGGCGAACCGTCGGGCGTTTGTTCGGTATCCTGGTTGGCGCCGCCGACGCCGCCAAGGGGGCCGTCGCGGTGTTCATCGCCTGGTGGATCGGTCTTCCCGATGACCTTGCCGTCTGGGTCGCGGTGGCCGCGGTCCTCGGCCATGATTTTTCACCGCTGATCGCGTTTCGCGGCGGCAAGGGCGGCGCCACCACCTGCGGAGCGCTCGCCTGCTTCGTCCTGCCCGAGCTGGTCGTCGTCCTGCTGATCTGGATCACGGCGGCGCTGCTCGACCGGCCCCGGCGTTTCCTCTGGAGCATCGTCGCGCTGAGTCTCTGCCCGATCCTCGCGCTGGTCACCGGCCGGCTGCCGCTTCCGTTTCTCGGAGCGCTTCCGGCGCGCTCCTTCTCGGTCGTTTCGGCGGCGGCGTTTCTCATCCTGCTTCTCTGGACGCGTGTCGCTCCGGGTCTGAGGAGGTCTCATGCCTGAGGTCAAGATCAAGCGCAAGCTGTTTCGCCTGGTGGGGCTGCTCTTCCCCATCCTCTACGCGCTGGGAGACTTCATCGTCCCAGGGACCGGATGGATCGCGGCAACGGCGGTTCTCGTGTCGTTTCTTGGCATCATGTTCACCCTCGAGTACGCGCGGTTCAGCCGGCCAGGGGTCAATCGGTGGCTCTTCGACCATTTCCGTTCCTTCACCAAGGAGAAGGAACGCGCGCGTACGTCCAGCACGACGTTTTTCCTCCTGGCCTGTCTGCTCACGATCCTGCTGTTCAACAAGGGGGTGGCGATCGCCGCGATGCTCATGCTGGTGTTCGGCGATCCGGTGGCCGAGATGGTCGGCACGCGATGGGGCCGCACGCCGCTGATGGGCAAGAGCCTCGAGGGAACCCTTGGCGGTCTGTGCGCATGCCTGATCGCGGCGACCCCGCTGATCCTTGCCCCCCTCGGGCTCGGCGCCGTGGTGATCGTCGCCGGGGCGCTGGCCGCGACCCTGTTCGAGCTGATCCCTCTGCCGATCGACGACAACTTCTCCATCCCCCTCGGAGCGGGAGCCGTCATGACGCTGGTGCAGGCGTTCGCCTCCGGCGGCGGCAGGGTCGTGCTTTCGCCACTCCTGCAGCGCGCGCTGGTGGAGGCCATCCGCTGAATGAGCAGCCGGAGGCCGATCGCGCGACTGGTGCTTGCCGCCGCGGTCCTTGGCGCCGGAGGCCTCGTCTTGATCGTCTGGTCCTACCTGAAAGTGGAGCGCTCCGTGGCGGCCCGGGGTGTCCAGACGCGGAACCCCGCCCGGACGGAACCGGCCGCCGCCGCGCTCCGCAACGCCGAGATGACCAAGGCGCGCGATCTGCTCGAATCGGGTGACAACGCCGGCGCCGTCGCCGCACTGGACAGGGCGCTCGCCGCGGCGCCGCATGATGCCGAGGTGCTCGCGCTGCAGGTGAGGGCGCTGCGCTCCCAGAGACGCTACACCGCGGCGAGATCCACCGCCCGCAGGATTCTCGACAGCTTTCCACGTTCACCGCTGGCGCACCTGCTGCTCGGGTCGATCGCGATACAGGAGGGGGACGCCGCCACCGCGCGGCGCGATCTCCAGCACGCGGTGGATCTGGACACCTCCTCCGCGCTGGCGGTGGCGCAGCTCGGATGGCTCGACCTGATGGAGGGCAGGGTGGCGGAGGCCCACGCCCGCGCAAAGCAGGCCCTGGCGCTGGACCCGCGTAATGCGATGGCGCTCCGCGCCCTCACCAGGATGAGCCGGTCGGCTCCGGAGCTCAGGAGTCTGTACGAGCGTCTGGTGCAGGCCAACCCCGGTGACCCGCTCGATCGGTCATGGCTCGAAGTGCTCCGGGCCACCGCCTCGCCCGAAGTGAATTACATCCCGGCGATCGCCGGCTCCCGGAGCGTGGCGTGCGAAGCGGGCCCGGACGGCAGGCTCTACCTCCGCGCGCGGGTCGGCCCGTTCGAACGGCTG
>DASROJ010000198.1:0-5517 GCA_035646975.1 Patescibacteria group bacterium | reverse complement strand
CTCTGGTACAGGCCATGCACGGCGAGCAGGGTGCCGGCCAGCGCCACGGCGCCCGGCAGGACGCGCTCGTCCCACGAGCTGGTCGACGCGTCACCCTCGCCGGTCTTCAGCCCCGCGCAGTAGATGAAAGCGAAGACGTACGCGCCCCACATCGCCAGCGTCCTGGCGGATTGAAGCTGCTGCAGCGACATCGTGAAATTGACGGCAACGATGCAGACCACGAGGCCTGCCAGCCACCTGCCCGCAGGCGTCATCCGGATCGAAGGCGACGCGAGCACCCCCATCAACGCGGCAAGGGCGACCGTGATCCCCCATGCATACGTGTGCACGTGCGGTGGCAGAAGGGCCGCGAACAGGATGAGGATTGCTGGAAGGAAGGGCTTCGAGAGGGTGCGGCTCAGGTTCGTCCCCGGCGGGCCATTCAGGCCCCGGCCGGCGATGGCTCAGTCAGGGCTGTTGGAGAAACGGCCTGTGGCGTAAATGATGTCCAGATCGAACTGGAACTTGGTGGCAACGGTGATGTCGACGCCATCGATGCCATCCCGGCCAAACGACTCAAGAGAATACCAAGATTTGCCGTCCGAGTGGTAACCGTAATCATGATGAAACGCGTCCCTGGACGGCAGGACGTTCTTGACGTGCGGGACCAGCAGCGTCATGAGGATCGGGGCAGGCGTCGCGTCGGCCGGGTAGATGCTTTCGTCGATCTCGTAGAGTTGAATCCCGCTGGCGATCCCGCGCATGTCGGCCATCGTGGCCCGTTGCTTTGATTTGTCCAGAGCGGCCTGGAGGGCGGGGATCGCGATGGCGGCCAGGATGCCGATGATGGCCACGACCACGAGAAGTTCGACCAGCGTGAATCCCTTCGATTGACTTCTCATGACCGTCGTCCTCTGTTTGGCTCGCCTGCTCGTCGATCTGGATTGAGTGGTTCCGAAAAACGGAACCGGCGGGAGCCGGCACCCGTTGGGGTGCCGGTCCCGCCGGCTTCCAGTAACGTGCTAGGTCTGGACGCCTTCCGGATAGGCAGTGAATCCGCCATCCATGAAGATGATGTCGCAATCGAAGTCAGCAGTCGCGCCCTTGCTGCTGCTGCTGGCCTTCTTGTCCTTCGCGTAGGTCGCGATGGTGTAGTCCGAACCGGAGCCAGCCGGGTCACCACCGTAGTAGTACAGCCCGCCCCAACCGTCCTTCGTCGGAGCCAGCTTGATGTAGATCGGCTCGATACCCATGGTCGACGCGCCGATTGACGAGATGGTCGCCATCGAGGTCTGGATCGGGTAGAAGTTCACATCGACCGAATACGACTCAACGGCCGTCCCGATGGACCGCATGTCAGCCATCGATCGCTTCTGCTTGCCCCTGTCGATCGCGTTCAACAGGTTCGGAATCGCTATGGCAGCGATGATTCCGATGATGGCCACGACGATGAGCAACTCGATCAGGGTAAACCCTGAGTGCCGCTTTGACTTCAACATGTGGGGTGTTCCTCCTTTGATGCCTGGTTACAAGCAAGGCGGATGCCACGTCCCGGCGGCTAACCCAGAGGGTCGGGGGCAGTCTGATAACATGATGATTCAAAGGAGTTTAGCTTGACCACGCCGACACCCGCATCGTGCCGGATTGGACCTGGCAATGGGCTTTCGTGTCAGGGCACAGTGACAATGAAGGTCACACCCGCCTGAATCGCCCCGCCACCGCGCTGGGCCGCTGCCCCGGTGTCGGCGACTTGACGCGGCCATCCCCTGCCGGTCGTCGGCATCGGTGGCATTGGCGGGCCCGTCGGCATCCCGGTCGGCAGCCTCTGCGCCGGGGCAGATCGAGCCCCGACCGGAAGCGGCGGCTTGCAGGATTGCTGAAGACTCACGCAGGCCGCGTTGCGAGCCGTTTGCTAGGTCTGAACACCCTGGGGATAGGCGGTGAACACACCGTTCTGATAGATGATGTCGCAGTCGAAGTCGTTGGTTTCGCCCTTGCTCGAGCTGCTCACCTTCTTGTCCTTGCCGTAGGAGACCAGGGTGTAGTCGGAGCCGGCGCCGCCCGCGTCGGAGCCATAGTAGAGCAGGCCGCCCCACCCGTCCTTCGTGGGCACGAGCTTGAGGTAGATCGGCTCGATTCCCAGGTTGGCCGCGCCGAGCGAGGAGATGCTCGCCATCGAGCTGGAGATCGGGTAGAAGTTGGTGTCGACGGCGTATGACTCCACGGCGGTGCCGATCGCGCGCGTATCGGCCATGGTTCTCTTCTGCTTGCCTCTGTCGATGGCGTTCAACAGGTTCGGGATCGCGATCGCCGCGATGATCCCGATGATGGCCACGACGATTAGCAGCTCGATCAGCGTGAAGCCGGTTCGTTTTCTCAGGTTCGACATGCGGGGTCGTCCTCCTATCGGCGGCACGCGGTAAGCTGTCCGGGGAAGGTCAGCGCGTCGGCGTTCCTGGACGCACACCGTACACCCTGGCGATCCGCTTGGCCAGTTCGCAGCCCGCGTCCTCCGCCAGCTTCCGTCGAATCTCGTCCTGCACGCCGGGGTCGGCCCCAACTATACCAGTTCCGGCATCGTCCTGTCGCCAGGCTTCCGGACGGCTGTGACGGTATTCCAGCCGCTCCGCCAGATCCTTGAATCGGCCGACCCGGTTCACGAAGACCATCGCCACGTCGTCCCAGTAGACAAGGGCCCACTCGGGCCTCGGGAAGTGCACCTCTGAAAAAGTGCTGGTCGTGACGGCTCCGCTGACGGCGTCGCGCACCGCCACGGGTGAGTCCCGGTAGGAGACGATGGCGCCTTCGACGGCGTGGCGGGCGAGCAGCGCCTTCCACTTGCGGCCGTCGTCGATAGCTTCGGAGAGCTCGCGCAGCAGGGTGGCGTGCACCTCGTTGCGGCCGTCGATGAAGACACGGCGACGCGGGTACCCCCGCCAGATGAGGTACCCCCCGAACGAGACATCATTATAAAGACGCGCGTCGGCAAGGTTGGCGTCGATGAAATCGGCGGCCTTGAGGGGAAACCGGTCTTCCGAGATCCCGATGCCTGTCTGCGCCCCTGCCGGGGGCACGAGGATCATCAATGACGTCGCGGCGACGAGCAGGCCGACACCGAGAGCCTGAACCGACCGGTTCAACCGCTCGGAAGGCGTCGGCCCACCGGTGTCGATGGTCATCGGGACCAGGGCGAAGAACAGGCCGATGTGCCGGACGGAGGTCAGCGCCAGCAGGCCTGCCGGCAGCAGCACGGCGGCGCGGGCCACCGACAGCCGGCGGCGCCTGATGATGGAGACGATCGCCGTCGTCGCGGCGGCTGCCAGGGCGGCGTAGAAAAAAGGGAATCCGGCCAAGGACGGAGCGGTCCATTCCGGATTCACCAGGTTGGCCGGCGCGAGCGCCCCCGAGATGCCGAGAGGCACCATGTATATCTTCCAACCGGCCGGGTTCACCAGCAGGCTCGCGGCCGCGACGCCGAAGGCGCCCAGGGCCCACAAGGCCCCCAAGGCCTCCAAGGCATTGCCGCTTCCGGCCTGGAGAGCCTTGCGTCGCCCGGCGGGGCGAATCTGGCTGTCGATGAACGAGCCCGCCGCGACCGCGGCGGCAAGCACCGGAGCCAGCAGCGCGCTGGCGTGCAGGTTGGCCCAGAGAATCGTCAGCAGCGCCAGCCCGAGCAACCGCAGACCAGGCGTCGCGTTCGATGGCCCGCGGGACCCGGGCGCCCCAGCCGCGCTCGACGGCAGAGAAACGAACGACATCACCATCGCGGCGAACCCCGCGGCCATCGGCAATGCCAGGGTCTCGGGACGTTCCGCGAGCCGGAAACGAAGCCCCAGCATCGCGAGGCTGACGATTCCCAGCGCCGTGCCCTGGGCTGTTCCGCTTCGCCTCAACGAGGCATAACCGATCACGGCGACTGCCAGCGCGCAGACTGCCTTGAGCAGGACCAGCCCCGGCGGGCCGGCGGCTGCATGGAAGAGATAGAGGAGCACCTGCGAGATCCACTCGTGGTCGATCCAGGGTGCGCCGTTGGAGGTGAACGAGTAATCGTCGAAGCGCGGGATCGAATGGCTCCCGACCAGCTGCCGGCCGGTTTCGAGATGCCACCAGAGATCGTACGAACGCGCCTTGAGCAGTGCCGCGGTGCCCGCCAGCGCGACGAGCATTCCGGCAACGGCGGTGCGGGAGAATCCCGACTGCAGATTGTCCGACGTCAGGTTCACCTGCGCCTCGGCACGGCGAGCAGGGCGCAGAGCAGGAGAGCCGCGGCGGTCACCATCAGGCCGGAGCGCACCGAGGAGGGTTTGTAGACGAACTCGACCTCGTGGCCGCCGGCCGGAACCGGCACCGCGCGGAACATCGCATCGGCGCGGATGATGAGCGTGTCGCTGCCGTCGACCTTCGCCTTCCACCCCGGATAGAAGGTGTCCGACAGGACGAGGAAACCCGCGGTGCCCGTGTTCGTCGAAACGACAACACGACTCGGATGGTCCGTGACGATGCGCGCGGTGGATGATCCGGCAGCCTGGTCACCCGCGCCCCCCGGGACGGCGCCGGGCGGATGAGCGCCGGGCTGAACCGGTGCGACGGGCGCTTCTTCGAGGATGACGCTGCGTGCAGGGTCGAACGACGGATCGTCAAGCCGTCGAAGCGCCGCGCCCATGCTGAAGATCACTTCGTGCTGGTGGGCGATCCGGGCCCGGGGCAACGCCGCCCCGTTCTTCATCACGACAACCGAGATGTTGCTCTGCCCTTCCAGACGCCCGGCCTCGGACAGCCCCGGCGCATCGAGTCCGCCATACGTGATGATCCGATCCACACCGGCAAGACAGAGCAGCCGCGACATCGCCTCGGGGCGGATTGGATTCTTCTCGCTCTCCGAAAGCGCCTTGCCGATGGTCGCGCCCGGGATCACGTCGAGCCTTTCATTGCCGCGATCGAAGGCGAAGCGGTACCCGGACGGAAAGTAGGTGGCGTTTCTCAGCGTCATCCTGTCCCACCGGAATCCGCCTTCGAGCGAATCGGCTTCATGCCCGGCCGGCGTGCGGTAGGCGAACCCTTTCGGGCGCGGTGTGGCCCAGAGTCGACCCGTGCCACCGGCCTGGTCGATCAAACGGCCCAGCGCGGGTGGCTCGCTGTAAAACGAGGCCGGCGCGACCGGGTTCAGGCGGACTCCCGCAAAGAGCAGAGGCCCCAACGTCACGAAGAAGACAACCAGCCGGCTGAGGCGGCCGAACGTCCCGAACATGACGACCCAGACCATCAGGCCGAGAAAGGCGGCATCGATCGAGGCGTGTCGCACCGCTCCGTTTATCGTCTCGAGGGTGGCGCCGCCGGCCAGCGACGCCGGCAGTCCGAGCGCACCGGTGATGAGCGACCCGCAGATGCCGAGCCAGTTGTCCGCCAGCAGAAGGACGAAAGCCGGCAACAGGAGCCATCCGAGCATTCGACCCCATCGCCGTCGCGCGTCGCCCCGGGCGCCGAGCGCGTCGTATCCCCGGGCAGCCAGCAGCGACGTCGCCCAGACCACGATGAGGA
>DASROJ010000197.1:0-10355 GCA_035646975.1 Patescibacteria group bacterium | reverse complement strand
AGACGCGAGAGATAGGTGGGATTCAACCCGAGCAGGTCCGCCGCGCGTCGCTGGTGCCCGCCGGCCTGGCGCAGCGCCTCGCGGATGAGATCGGCTTTCAGGCGCCGGACCTGGCCATGAAATGACGCGTCGGGGTCTTCTTCCCTCATCGCCTGATCGACGATATGAGCGGGAAGATCGTCCGGGACGATCTCTTCGTCCTGGCCCAGCACGAGGGCGCGCTCGATCGTGTTCTCCAGCTCCCTCACGTTTCCGGGCCAGTCATAGTTCATCAGCAGGCGTGTGGTTTCCGTCGACACCCGGTTCACTCGCCGCTTGGTGTCGGATGCGAACCTGCCCAGGAAGTAGTCCTGCAGCAACGGGATGTCCTCGCGTCGTTCCCGAAGCGGTGGCATCCGGAGCGTGATGACGTTGAGCCGGAAGTAGAGATCCTGCCGGAAAGTTCCGCTGGCCATCGCGGCGTCGAGATCGCGGTTGGTGGCGGCGAGGATCCGGACGTCGACATCCAGCGACCGGGTGCCACCGACACGCTCGAACCGATGCTCCTGCAGAACCCGCAGGAGCTTGGCCTGCAGCTCCGCCTTCATCTCCGCGATCTCGTCGAGAAAAAGGGTCCCTCCATCGGCCACCTCGAACTTGCCGGCCTTGCGCTGGACGGCGCCGGTGAAGGCGCCTTTCTCATGACCGAACATCTCGCTTTCGAGAAGATCCTCGGACAGTGCGACACAATTGACGGCGACGAACGGATTGTCGCGTCGATCGCTCCAGCGGTGGATCGAGCGCGCCAGGACTTCCTTGCCGGTGCCGCTCTCGCCCAGGATGAGCACGGTGGAGCGCGCCTCGGCGGCTTTCTTCGCCGTGGCGGCGATTTCCCGCATGACAGGGCTCTGGCCGACCAGGTCCGGGGCGCTCTCGCTGATCTGGCTCGTCAGCAGGCGGTTCCGTCGTCTCAGCCCCTCGCGTTCCAGCGCTTTTTTTATCGTCAGGGAGATCTGCTGGGGATCGAAAGGCTTCATCAGGAAGTCGTAGGCTCCGTTCCGCATCGCGTCGACGGCGGTTCGGACCGAACCCGTGGCGGTGATGACCAGCGCGGTGACGTCCAGATTCTCTTCCCTGATTCTCTGAAGGACCTCCATGCCGCCCATGCGCGGCATCATCAGGTCGAGCAGGACGAGATCCGGTGGGTCGGATCGCAACGTCTCGAGCGCCTCGATTCCGTCACGGGCGGTGGCGACGTCATATCCCTGCGCGGACAGACGATCCCCAAGAACCTGCAGGATGTCCGGGTCATCGTCGGCGATCAGGATCCTCGCGGATTTCATTCGGCCTCGGTCCTCGGTTCCCGATTCGAAGAAGGGGCGATCGCTGGAAGGGTGAAGTGGAACCTGCAGCCGACCTCGCCGTTTTCGGCCCAGAGTCGTCCGCCGTGGAGTTCCACCAGACTGCGGGCGATCGGCAGCCCCAGCCCGGTGCCGGAAGACTTTGTGCCCGCGGCAACGGGGGACTGGTAGAACCGGTCGAAGATTCGCTCCAGATCGTGCTCGGGTATCCCGACGCCCGTGTCGCTCACCGATACGACGATTTCATCACCCATGTGCCGGGCGTCGAGAGTCACGGTGCCGCCCTGTCCCGTGAACTTGACGGCGTTGCCGATCAGGTTGAAGAGCACCTGCATGAGGCGGTCCCTGTCGGCGGTGATGACGAGATCTTCGCGAGGCTGCTCGACCTTGAGATGCACGCCGCGACGCTCCAGCGCGGGGCGCATGCTTTCGGCGGCCTCATCGATGAGACGGTTGACCGACATGCTGCGCGGCCTGACCGGCACCTCGCCCGACTCGATGCGCGCCAGGTCGAGCAGGTCGGCGATGAGCCGGTTGAGCTGTTCGGTGTTCTCGTTGATGCGCTTCAAATAGCCGCGCTGGCGATCGCTGATCTCTCCGGTGACGCCGTCGAGCATGTTGTCGATCGACCCCTTGATGGCCGTCAGAGGAGTGCGCAGCTCATGCGAGACATTCGAGAGAAACTCGGTCTTCAGTCTGTCCAGCTCCCTCAGACGGTCCATCTCGCGCTCCGTCTCCCGCTCGAGGAGCCGCCTCTCGAGATCCTCCTGGCGCAGGAAAAAGTTCTGGAGGGCGAAGGTGGCGTGGGTGGCGATCGAAGTCAGCAGGTCGCGGGTGACGTTCTTGAGGGGGCCGCTTGCATGCGATGAGTCCGCATAAATGACACCGAGCACGTCGGACTTGTCGGGGAACCGCGTTGGTCGCGTGGCCTGTTCGGAGGGAAGAATCCTGAGCGGAAGACAGACAATCGTGCGCAGAGACAGCTCGGCCACGCTGGTTCGCCGCTTGAGGCGCGGATCCTCGGTGTCGGTGAGGAACTGGGGCTCTCCGGTGGAGACCACCTCGGCCACGATGCTTTGCGAAACACGCTGTTGTCCCTCCTCGAGGCTCTCCCTCTCCGGGTTGCGCGCCGCCCGCATGCCCAGATCGCCGGAATCGTCGCGCAGCATGATGAAGCCCCGCTCAGCCTTTGTGACGTCGATGGTGGCGTCGAGCGCCAGCTCAAGCATGTCCTGAAGCGATGTCAGCCTGTCCAGACCCTTGCTCAGCTCGAGGAGGATGGAGAGATTGCGGTAGTCGTCGGGTGTCGTGTCCGCGCGCTTCTTCGACTCGACCGTCTCGAGGATTTCGCTCATGCGGTCCTCGATGAGGAACACCACCTCGATACGCTGGTCGCGGCCGAGCGCGATGACGTCCCGGTTCCGGAGGCGCTGGCGCGTGGCGGGCACGCCGTTGATGAAGGTCCCGAAGGTGCTGCCTCGGTCCTCGATCATGTAGCCCGTGCCTTCACGGTAAATGACCGCCTGCAGTCGGGAGATGTCCTTTTCGGCAATCACCAGGTCATTGTCGGGTCGACGGCCGATGTTGAACGTTGCCGCCTCGATGAGCAGTACGCGCTCCGTGCCCGGCGGGTAGTGGACTCGAAGCCGTGGTGCGGCGGTGGCCATTCGATGCGCTCTGTGTGAAATGGGTGTGAGGGCTGGCCGCTTTATACCATGCGGCCGGTGGTCCCGCAAGAAACCCGGCTTCCCGCCGCGCTTGTTGACCTTTTCGATAACGTCGATGCCACGAAAGATACGTGACGACACGCCCGGGCGGCGCGGGCGCGAGGGACCCCGATTTCTCCTGGGGTCGTTAAGTTATTGAATCAACAAGGTATCAATCGTGTCCCGGAGCGTGTGGCAAATCATTCTGTTCGATGGCACAGCCGTTGCTCTATGACAGGGTGCTTCCCCCCGAAGCAGGTTGGACGAGGCGAAGGGCGGAACGAGCAGGATGGCGAGACTCCTTCCGCCCAGCTTCGCAGAGATTGAAAGAGGTGCGTGATGCAATCTCGGATCATCGGAAGATATCGACAGTCGGATGGAAGGATCGTGCGCTGCGATGTGGAGGGTGAGCCCAGGAGCTCGAAACCGACACAGCGAGAAGCGCCCCTGGAGACATCGGCATCCGACAATCGGGCCGCGGAGTCATCGAAGGATCGGAGCCTGGCCGGCAATGATCAGAGGGGATCGATGCTGATGCTCTAAGGGTTGCCTGCCCTGTCCACCACGCCCGTAGTGGCCGGGCGGTAGGCAGGGGGTGGGCAGGGCAGGCGTAGTTTGGCCGGCCGCAATGCGGCGGCAGGCTGGAGAGCCGGAGAGGGCCAGCTCCGGCTCTTTTTTTGTGCGCGTCAGTCCGTGGCCAGCTTTCGCCTGAGCCGGTCCAGCAGCTGCAGTCCTTCCAGCGGGGTCAATCGATCCGTTTCGATCTGTCGCAGCTCGGAGAGGACCTCGGTGGCGACGGGGTCCTCGGGTGGGCCGAAGAGCGGAATCTGTCCCTGCGCCGCCGGGGCCGCGCCCGTCCCCGCGGCGCCGTGTCGCGCGAGTTTCGGCATCCCGTCGCGGCCGAACTCGTTGGTCTCGAGATTGGCGAGCACCTCGCGCGCCCTCTCTATCACCCCTTTGGGCAATCCGGCCAGCCGCGCCACCTGGATGCCGTAGGAACGGTCGGCGGCCCCCTCCACGATGCGTCTGAGGAAGATGACATCCTGGCCCGATTCCTTGACGGAGACGGTGAGGTTCCGGATCCCGGACAGGGTGCGCGACAACTCCGTCAGCTCGTGGTAATGCGTCGCGAACAGCACTCTGGCGCCGAGCCCGGGGGTGTCGTGCAGGTATTCGACGATCGCCCACGCCAGCGAGAGCCCGTCGAAGGTGCTGGTGCCGCGTCCGACCTCGTCGAGAAGTATGAGACTCCGGTCGCTTGCGTTGTGAAGGATGTTTGCCGTCTCCTGCATCTCGACCATGAAGGTGGACTGGCCTCCCGCCAGGTTGTCGGACGATCCGATCCGGGAGAAAATCCTGTCGACGATTCCGATTCGGGCGCGTTCGGCGGGAACGAACGATCCCATCTGCGCCAGCAGCGTGATGAGCGCTGCCTGTCGCAGGTAGGTCGACTTGCCTCCCATGTTGGGGCCGGTGACGATCAGGATACGCGGTTCCCTTTCACCGCCGAACTCGAGATCGTTGGGCACGAACCTTTCCTCGTTGCCCAGGGCCTCGACCACGGGGTGGCGGCCGGCGACGATGCTGGTGCGGGACTCTTCGCAGATGGCCGGCCGGATGAACCGTCGTGACACGGCCACTTCCGCCAGGCAGGCCAGCGCGTCGAGATCGGCCACACGGTCCGCGGTGTTTCGGAGCCGGGCCGCGCGCGCGGCCACCTCGTCCCGAATCTGCGTGAACAGCGTGAATTCGAGATCCTGGATCCGCTCCTGAGCGGTGAGGACCTTTTCTTCATACTGTTTCAGCTCGGGAGTGACGAAGCGTTCGGCCCCTACCAGGGTCTGCCGGCGTTCGTAATCGGCCGGCACCATGCCGAGATTCGATCGCGAAACCTCGATGTAGTATCCGAACACCCGGTTGTACCGGACCTTGAGCGAGGCGATGCCGCTGCGCTGACGCTCGCGCGTTTCGATGGCGGCGATGTACGACTTTCCATCGCGGGAGACGGAACGAAGGTCGTCCAGCTCGACGTTGTAGCCGGGGCGGATCATCCCGCCCTCGTGGAGCGTCGCGGCAGGGTCGTCATCGATGGCGCGGCCGAGCAGCTCGTGCAGGTCTTCCAGCGTGTCGAGCGCGACCGGCGGACCGGAAGTGTCGGCCGATGCGAGCGGCCCGGGCTGACCGGTCAGCAGGCTGGAGGACAACTGCCCGGCGAGCCGGCCGACGGCCGGCAGGGGGAAAAGAGATTCACGCAATGACAGCAGATCACGCGCGGTGGCGGAGCCCAGCGTGACGCGGCCCAGCAGCCGTTCGATGTCGCGGACCTGCTTCAACAAGCTTCTGAGCTCGTCGCGGATCCTGGTCCCGGATGCCAGCTCTTCCACCGCGTCGAGCCGCCGCTCGATGGCGCCGACCTGCAGCAGGGGACAGACAAGCCATGACTGGATCCGTCGCGCCCCCATCGGAGTCACCGTCCGGTCGATCACCGACAGCAGCGACCCGGCGCGACCGCCGCCGGAAAGCGTGCGTGTGACCTCGAGCGTGCGAAGCGTGGGGGCGTCGAGCACCATGTAATCGGCCGTGTTGAACGGGATGACGCGATGGATGTGCTCCAGCGAGGAGCGCTGCGTCGCTCTCAAATGATGCAGCAGGGCGCCGCCGGCCCGGACGGCCAGCTCCATCGACTGGCATCCGAAGCCCTCGAGCGAGGCCGTGCGCATCTGCTCGCTGAGGGTCCTGTAGGCTGCGTCCCTGGCGAAGGCCCAGGTCTCGAGCGTGTTGAAGACGGCGTCTCCAGCGGCTCCGGGAGCGAGTCGGCCCGCGGCTGCGCCGTCCTCGGCCTGGAGTATCTCGCGCGGGCGCAGCGTCGCGACCTGCTGCGACACCTGCTCCCACGCCCGGGGGCCTTTCGACTCCGACAGCCGGAAATCGCCGGTGGAGAGATCGACCCACGCCGCCCCCACGCCGTCGCCGGCGGAAAACAGGCAGGCGATGTAGAGGTTGTCGCGCGCGTCCAGCGATGACGGATCGGTGAGCGTGCCGGGACTCACCACTCGGACGACTTCGCGTCTCACCAGCCCGCGTGCGGCCCTGGAGTCCTCGACCTGGTCGCACACCGCCACCTTCTGGCCCGAAGCGATCAAGCGCGCGATGTAGGAGTCCACCGAGTGCCACGGCACGCCGCACATCGGCGCCTCGTTGTCGGTTCCCTTGCCCCGGGCGGTCAGGGCGATCTCCAGGATGCCAGAGGCCTTCGTCGCGTCCTCGAAGAACATCTCGTAGAAATCTCCCATGCGGAACATCAGGATCGCGTCGCGGTGGTCGCGCTTGATCCGGTGGTACTGCTCCAGCATTGGCGTGAGATTGGCGGGCATCGGTGTCTCCGGAGGGCCCAAGTGTACCTCATCGAACCGCGGGTTGGATTTCGAGCGCCGGCCCCGGGTCGGCAAAGCCGCACCGGTAAGACGCCCGGGTCAGGTGGACAGGGGGGTGAGGTCGAGAACGCGCACCCGATCGGCGAGCGCTTCGGGCGCCCCGTCCTGCCAGGTTCTGTGGCGCGCGGCGTGACAGGAAAGCAGGATGATCTGGTGCCTGCGGCCGAGAGTCTCGAGCAGGAACTCCATCGCGCGCTCGAAACGTTCGTCATCGAAGGAGGCGAATGGGTCGTCGAGGATGAGCGGAAGCCGCACGCCGGCGGCGGAGAGGTATTCCGCGGCGGCCATCCGCACCGCGAGATAGACCTGGTCGCGGGCGCCGGCGCTGAAGTGCGCTTCCACCGCATTCTGATCGAGCCGCCGTCCGGAGCGGGTGTCGCGAAGGGTGAAGGAGAGATCGGTGTCGAAGCGGACGTCTTCGTAGTTCGGGTTCATGCGCCGCAGTGTCTCGCTGGTCTTGTCGTTGAGCACCTCGGCCCACTCGGCGTACGCCTCCCGCGAAATGCCCGACAGCACCTCGCGCGCGATCCCGGCCGCGTCCCGGAAGGCCACGGCCCTGGCGCGGGCGGACTCGAGCCGCGCCAGCATCTCCTGGCGCGTCGGGTAGTCCCGTCGATATTCCTTCAACACATCCCCCAGTTCCTCTGACAGCGCGAGGCGATCTTTCTGCGTGCGCCGGGCCTCTTCCTGCAGCTGGCGTCTCTGCTCGGCGTACTCGCGGCTCGACTTTTCCGGGCTGAGCTCCGTCAACGACGGGTTGCCCGCCGTGGCGCGCGCAATCTGCTTTGCGAGCACCTCGCGCTCGCGGGTCAGATTCTCCATCCGGCTTTCGGCCGTCTGCTGACTCCTGCGTTCGGCCGAAGGCAGCAGTTCGCGCGTCAGGTGGACGAGCCGGTCCTTCCGGGACGCCCCTTCCTCGAACAGGGCCAGGGCTTCGGCAAGGTCCTCGCGGACCCGGTCGGGCCCGAGCGCGGCCCCCAGCAGGGATCTGGCCGAGTCCCTGATCGCGGCGAGCTCTCGTACGATCCCGGCCAGCTCCTTCCTGCCCGCCTCGACTTCCGTCCGCAGAGCAGACAGCTTCTGACGGTCTTCGAGGTGCCGGTCGAGAGTCAGGCGGAATCGACGGGCCAGGCGGGGAGTGATGAGCCGGCTGCGGGGCGGGCAACCGGCGCGGTTCATCAGGTCGAGCAGGTCTCCCGCGGCGCTTGAGTACCTTGTCTGGACCTCCTGCACCGAGGCCGCCAGCGTTGACAGCGGCGCCGCCATTTCCTGAAGCCCTTCCAGCTCGCGATAGTCCTCGACCAGTCGGTCAGGCTTCTTGTACCCCACGCGGCCGGCGATCGTGAGAACGCGCTCCTGCAGGGCGGCCTGCTCTTTTTCCCGTGTCCAGATCTCGGTTTGCAGTCGCTGCAGGGTGGTGCCGAATTCCTCGGCTCCGTGCACCGGTCGTCTTTCGAGCAGGATGGCCCAATACGCGAGCGCAAACAGCGCCACGAGGATGCATGCGAGCGCGGGCACCACCGTGGCGAGCGAAAGCCAGAGAACCGTGGAAAGGGCCAGCCCGGCGACGCCGACCACCAGCGCGATCGTCTCGGAGCGACGCGCGGCGGCCAGGGAGACAAGCGCGGGGCTGTCGCCCCCCTCGGCCTGGGAGAGCTTGTCGCGCTCGCGCGCGGCCTCGCTCAGAGTCGCCCGCAGCTCGAGGAGCTTCTCGCGGTAGGTTTCCAGGTAGGCCCGATCCTCCTGCGAAAGACCCGACAACCGGGTGGCCAGCTCCGCAGCATGACCCGGATCGATCCCCGCCTTGGCCAGGCGTCGGTGTTCGAGCCTGAGGGCGCGACGCTTCTCGCGTCGGAGATCCCAGAGGTCGTTCACCACGGCAAGACGATCAGCGGCCAGCTTGGCATCCGTCTCATCGAGCGTTTCGAGGGAACCCGCGCCGGCCAGCGCCTGCTCGGCCCGCTGCAGCGGCGTCTCGCTCTGCTCCTTCAGCCGTTGCTCGAACGCCGAGCGGCGATCCTCGAGCGAATCGATGCGTCCTTTCATCTCACGCAATTCGCCGAGCTTTTCGGCGGGGAAATCCGCGTAGGCGGCGAGCGACTTGACCTCGTCGCGATACGCCTGGACCTCCTCCTGTTCGCGCGCGCGCTGCTGCAGCGCCGCTTCCACTTCGCGATGGCCCGCGAGAAGGCACAGGTAGTCCACGCGGCTGATCGTCAGCTCGACCTGACCTTCCCGGTCGGCGGCCTCCTCGAGGCGGCGGATCTTCTCCTCGGAATCGCGCCGGCGATCCGTGATCCTCTCCATCTGGGCCCGCAGATCGTCGATTTCCTTGTCGAGCCGCTTCACCTCGGTGTCGACCTTCCCTCTGCCGAGGAGCATGCCGACGTAGTCGCGGTCGAGCGCGTGCTCGATCGCCTCGATTGCCTCGCCCGCCACGACGTCCCCCTGCTGCGAGGAGGCGATGCGCTGCAGGGCATGGGTCAGTCCCGACGCATCGCGCAGCGCCTCGACCTCCTTCTGTCCGACGAAGCCGCACCGGATGAAGTCCTCGCGCGTCAGCCCCGTGAGGGATTCACCGAAATCGAGCTGGTCTTTCCCCCGGGAGAATTCGGCGGTGATGTCGCGCCCCGTCTGTCCGTCGAGCACGGCTGCCGTGTCGCGGTCGAAGTCGCGCCTCACGGTGTACGCGCGGTCACGGCATTCCAGATCCATCTCGATCGCGTAGGGGCCCCCGCTCCAGGGGCGATACTGCTCCTTGAGCTTGATGGGTCGATCGCGGGAGGCCCGCTCGCGCGGGAAGCCGTACAGGGCGGCCAGCACAGCGGCGGCAAGGGTCGACTTGCCGCTCTCGTTGGGCTCCAGGATCAGATTGCAACGGTCCGAGGAAAAAATGAAGTCGCCCTTGAGATTGCCGAATCCGTCCACCCTCAGTCTGCGGATTCTCATGAGCTGGAATCCTCGTAACGCGGTGAGACCTCTTTCTGGATCAGAGCGTCCAGTCCGTAGTAGAGCGCGTTTTCCAGGAGCCTTCGGCGCGAAGGGTCGGTCTCCGCGTCGATGCGCTTGAGCATCTCGCGGGCGAAACGCGCTTCGGCGGTTCGCAGGTTCTCTGCGCGGTACCGGTCCAGGTTGTAGTCGGGTTTGAGCAGGGAAGTATCGAACGAGACATGGAAGTACTTGTCCTCGAACAACCCCTCAGGAAGGCGCGCATCGATGCCGGGCGCGATGCGGCCCGTCAGACGCACCTGGAGCATGTCGGCGCTCGAAGGCTCCCGGACCGAAATCGCCTCTTCGATTCTCCTGACGATCGCGTCCCGGTGCGTGGCGCCGAAGCAGCTCACGTCGATCCGACGCACCGAGCGGGTGTCGAGGCGGACTTTCTCCAGCGTGACGTGGCTCTCGCCGGCCTGCCTGGTCACCTCGCCGATCAGGACGTACTTGTCCCCCTCCTCGTCCAGCCCACGCCCCGCCGGGCAGCCGGAGTAGGCACCGACGATGCGCCCGGAATGTCCGGTGATGAACGCGCAGTCGTGGTAGTGACCGATGGCGGCGTAATCGAACCCCTGCGAGGCCAGCTCGGTGTCCGTGAAGGGAATCGTGCGGAGCTTGCGCGCCGGAATGTTGATGTTGTCGCGCGAACCGTGGAACAGGAGCAGCTGGATGGCGTCGGTGTCGGCGCCTGCGGGATGCGGCAACGGCCGGGCCAGGAGCCGCTCTCCAAGGGCGACGTTGGCCGAGTGCGCCATGCCGGTGACGGTGACTCCCGGCAGACCGGGCAGCTCGAGCACGGTCCACCGACCATCGCGGAAGATCAGGACGTTTTCGGACCATGGGCGCTGTTTGCGCCCTTCGAGCAGCTCGTTGTTGTAGGG
>DASROJ010000196.1:0-16145 GCA_035646975.1 Patescibacteria group bacterium | reverse complement strand
GTTTTGTCGCCGGCGATGCGGCGGCAAAGGACCCGGCCGAGTCGGCCTCGCGGAGACTTGCGCACCTGATGCGCCAGGTGGATCTCCAGGCGGACGCCTGGAGAGAGGTGAAAGGAGGGGCGGGGCGCACGGTGGAGCGCTGGCCCGATGCCTCCATGCGCGAGTTCAACAGCGACGTCGTCAATGCCTCGGCGCAGCTCAACGCCGCGCTGCGCTTTCCGAATCAGGACAACCTGCAGCAAGGCTCCAGGCTGCACGCGGGGGCCCGAAATGCCTACTCCCGTTTTCGGTAATCTCCGAATCGCCGCGCTCGTCCTCCTGTGCATTGCGCCCGGGTGCGCGCCGCAGGTCCGGTCCACGTCGTTTCCGCTTCGGCAGGAGATCCCCTTTGGCCCGATCGCGGTGTCGGTGGATGGATGGGAGGAAGTGGGGGAGGCGCACGCTCCGCTTTCTTCGCTGCGGGCACCGGAGGGGGCAAAGGCGATCGCCGTCTTCGTCGTATGGAGCGGGCTCGATCCTTACACGGAGCCGGACCGCCAGAAATTCGCCGAGGAATTCCTCAGCGACAGCCTGAAGCTGGTCGACTCCAGCGGGTTGGATTTCAAAGCCGTCGCCGCGATGCCGCGGGAGATCTATCACTTCTCCAGCCGGCCAGCGTCCGCTCCGCGCGACTGGGTCGTGATCTTCCATCCGTCCTCGGGCAGCGGCGGTTACACGCTGCGGCTGAGCCATCCCGATCCCGGCGAAGATTCCTTCGACGTCGCAATCGTTCCGCTCGGTTGAGCCCCCGTCATCAATCCACCATCCTCCGCGTTGGCTTGTGGCCGCTCAACGGCTCGCTTCAGGATTGACAGAAAAGCGGAAACCACCGTATTCTCGCCGAACATCGGGCCGTCCGGCTCGATTCAACCGGGGGAGGGATTCGATGAAGTGGCCGTCCGCACCGCGCCTCGCCGCAGGCGCGCTGTTCGTCACGCTCAGCTCGTTGCCCGCTGCCGGCGGCGCCGCCGAACCGGCCGCTCCGGCAAGACCGATGGGAGATCTCTGGGAGGTCACATCCCAGATGTCGATGGAGGGGATGCCGATGGCGCTGCCCGCGCAGAAGGTCCAGGTCTGCTCCGCCAAGGAGTGGAAGGAACCTCCGGGAGCCGCTGACGAGCGTCACAAGTGCCGCAACAGCGACTTCAAGCAGGAAGGACCGAAGGTCACATGGAAGACGGTCTGCGCGGGACCACCGGAGATGACGGGCGCCGGCGAAATCACCCGCAACGGAGCTGAAGCCTGGGACGGGACGATCAAGTTCGCCTCGAAGGAAGGCAACATGACGCTCAAGCTGACCGGCAAGCGGCTCAGCCCGTGCGAACTGCCTCAGTGAGATCGATCGCCGGGCTTCTGCTTCTGGCGGCCGGCCCGGCGCTGGCCGCGCCACCGGCCGCCACCGACCCATGGGCCAGGGTGCCGAAGCTCACGACGAGCTGTTACAGCGGAAGCGATCCGTTCACTCAGGCCGTGGACCAGGCCTACGACTCGTTGCAGGAGGAAAACTACAGGCAGCAGGCGATCAACAGCGCCATCGACGAGCAGCTGACCCGCCTCGACCCGATGGAAAAGCAAAACCGCATGCAGGCCTTCCTGATGAAGAGCCCCCAGGATGCGATGAAGTACATGCAGACCATCCAATCGGTAGGAATCGCGTTCTCCGAAGAAACCACCAGGGACAACGAGGCGCAGCAGCAGCTCGACGCGGAGCTCGAAGGGATCCTGGCGAAAAACAAGACGGCGCTGGATCAGGCGACCGGGCCGCTCTTCGCGAAGCTCAGAGCCCTGCCCGACGGCGAGGCCTCCACCGCGGCGTCGAATGCCGAAGCGACGCGGCTCGCGGCGCAGGTGACCGCGGAATACGAGCGACGCTGCCCGGGTTCGTGGGGGGCTGCTGGCACCGTCAACGCCTGGTTCGCGAAATACAAGACCCATCTTCAGCAGGACCATATTTCCTCCCTGCTGAAGCTGGACGATCAGAAGACGGCGCAATACAGGATCTTCGGGATACCGTCGGAGTCGTACCGCTCCACGATTCCGAATGAAACCGTCCTGAGTTACCTGGACCGGATGAGAAAGGTTTTCGGCCAGCGGTGGGACAAGCCGTACCTTCCGAATTGACGGGCCGGCCCGACACGAATGCCGGTGCCGCCTCGGTCACTGCTTCTTCAGCAGCGATGTCCAGTTGGTGACCAGCGTGATCATCCGCTGGCCCTCCGTCGGCGTGTCGAGGTTCATGAGGAAGCTCTGGCCGTCCGGGGCGATGTCGTACTGGGTGACCACGCCCACGTCGAGCAGGTCGCCGGGAACCTTGAAAAGCGGCGTCGCGGCCGCTCCATCGAACGTGGCTCCCGGGCGGACGGCAACCGACATGAGATTCGAGTTCGAGGCGATGAAGAACAGCTCCTTGCCGTCGGATCGCCAGATGGGGGAGCCGCCCCCTTCGCTGGAGATGCGCCACTTCCCCCCGGCGGGCATGAATCCCCGGACATAGACCTCCGCCCTTCCCGATTCGTTCGACCCGTAGGCTATCCACCGTCCATCGGGACTGAATCTCGCCTGTCTTTCGGAGAATGGTGACTCGAGCCACGGCTCGGCTTTCTTCGTCTCGAACGAGTAGATCCAGAGATCGGTGTTCGACAGTCCCGAGCCATGCGAGGTCTGGTAGAGGATGAACTTCCCGTCACTCGACCAGTCGCACGGCAGGTTGTCGGATCCGTTGCTCAGGATCGTCTCGATCGCCCCGGTCCCGTCCGAGGGGACCGCGAAGAGGTCGCTCCTGTTCGGGAAGTTGCCGAAGAAGAGGATGCGCCGGTCGTCGTGCGACCAGACCGGCGCCGACTCGTTGCGGGGATCGAACGAGAGGCGTGACGCGACGCTGCGCTCGCGGTCGAGCACCCAGATGTCCCCGCTGTCGCTCAGCGCATCGCTCTGATCGAACGCGATGCGCCTGCCATCGTGCGAAAGACGGGGTGAGAAGAAATTTCCGGGCCTGCTGAGCGCATCGACGATGGCGCCCTTTCGGTCGACCCAGGTGAATCGCCTCGTCAGGATCCCTTCGCCTGCGATCAAGGCCAGCGTTCCCGTCTCGGAGACCGAAAAAAGGTGGCCCTGGTAATAGCCCAGGTACTGGACGGCCTCCATCAGAGGGATCGGGTCTCCGGACAGCTCGAGTCGACTCACGTCGAACCGCTGCGCTCTGAGTGAACCGTCCTTGGCGAAGACCAGGTAACCCGGTTCCACGTAGCGCGCGTTGGAGAGAAAGGGGAGGATCCGCTTCTCGTCCTTTCCGTCCAGCGTCGCCGAGAACACTCCGCTGTTCTCTCCTCCCTCCCAGGTCTCGTTCACCGTGTAGATGATGTGCGTACCGTCGGGCAGGATGCTCGGATTGGAGAAGATCCTCTTGCCTTGCCTGGCTTCCGGGACGCCCAGGGTCTGCGGCGTCCCGCCGCCCGCGGAGATTCTCATGATGGGCAGGTAACGGTCAGGGACGTAGACGATCGAACCGTCCCGACCCCAGGACGCACCCTGGCAGATGCTCATCGGAGCGAGGACTTCGCTCTGCCCGCCGGACAGGTCAACTTTCCTGAGCATGACGCCGGCATGAAAGCCGATCGCGCGTCCATCGGGTGACCAGAACGGGCATTCGGCATCCTCGGTTCCGGCGAGCAGTCTCGGCTTCGGCGAGTCGAGGGAGCGCAGCCAGAGGCCGTTTCCGCCAGTCCCGCGGGCGACGAAGACGACCTGCCGGCCGTCGGGGGACAGCGCCAGGGAGGGAACGTTCGACTGGATCACGGTTCCGGTTGGCGCGGGGATCGAGGAGATCACGAGGGGCTGCGTGGACTCTGTCCTGGACATCACCGCGGCGGTCATCCCGATCGCCGCCAGCGTGGCCAGCGCCGCGATCCCCCAGGCGATCCGCTCGCGTGTCCGGGAGGGTGCCGGACCTTCGGCCGCGGCCGCGCTTTCGATCTCGGTGGCGCCCCCCTCGACGATTCCCTCGAGCTGGAGCCGGACGTCGTGCGCGCTCTGGATCCGTTCGTCCGGATCCTTCGCGAGGCACTGTCGCACGAGCCGATCGAGAGTGGCGGGGCACGCCGGCATGGCTTCACGGATGGGACGGGGTTCCTCCTTGAGGATGGAGGCGATGATCGACGCCTGCGTCTTGCCATCGAAGGCACGGGTTCCAGTCGCCATCTCGTATATCAACGCGCCGAGGGCGAAGATATCGCTGCGCTCGTCGGCTTCCTTTCCCTCGAGCTGCTCGGGGGCCATGTACTGGAACGTCCCGACGATCGCCCCCTGGGCCGTCAGGGGGCTCGTGAGGGTCGGAGAGGCCGTGAGGTTCGACATGCCCGAAGCGGGGCCGATTCCCTTGGCAAGACCGAAATCGAGGAGCTTCGTCCCGGTCTTCGTCATCATCACGTTGCCGGGTTTGAGATCGCGGTGGACGATGCCGCTGCGGTGCGCGCGGTCGAGCGCGTCGGCGATCTCGATCGCCGCCCGGAGCAGATCGGGCAGGCGCAGCGGCCCGCGCTGGAGACGCTGGCCCAGCGTCTCTCCCTCCAGATACTCCATCACGAGGTAGTCGGTCCCTTCATGGTGACCGAGGTCGAAGAGGGTGCAGATGTGCGGGTGGCTGAGGCTGGAGATCGCGCGCGCCTCGCGCTCGAGCCGTTGTCTGAGCTCGGGGTGACTGGAAAGATGCGAGGGGAGCACCTTGACCGCGACAAGCCGGTCGAGGCGCGTGTCCTTCGCGCGATAGACCTCTCCCATCCCTCCGGCGCCGAGCGGCGAGAGAATTTCGTACGGGCCGAGCGATGTGCCGGTTTCAAGGGGCATGGCGCGGAGAGTCTATCCCGCGCAGCTCACGAATGCTCGTGCCCTCTTGCACGGGCGGGCCGGGGCGATGATTCCGACCCGTGGTAGAGTTGGCGGAAACCAGGAAGGTCAGACGATGTCCGAACCTCTTGTTCCCCCCGACGATCGACTCAGCCAGCGGCACACCACGATCGGGGCGCGACCCGAAGAAATGTCCTGCCAGGGGACATCCTCCGATCCGGCGCAGCCGAAGCTCCACGAACGGGTGGGGCCCTATCGCATCATCGGTATCGTGGGCCAGGGCGGCATGGGCGTCGTCTACCTGGCCGAGCAGGCTGAGCCGGTGAAGCGTCAGGTCGCGCTGAAGATCATCAAGCTGGGAATGGACACGAACGAGGTCATCGCCCGGTTCGAGGCGGAACGGCAGGCTCTGGCGTTGATGGATCATCCCTCCATCGCGTCCATCTACGACGCCGGCGCCACCGCCGAGGGACGTTCCTACTTCGTCATGGAATACGTGCAGGGCTCTCCGATCACCGAGTACTGCAACCAGTTTCATCTGACGAACCGGGAGCGCATCGAGCTGTTCCTGCAGGTCTGCGAGGGCGTGCAGCACGCGCATCAAAAGGCGGTGATCCACCGCGACCTGAAACCGTCCAACGTGCTCGTCAGTCGCGTGGACGGCCGGCCACTGGTGAAGATCATCGACTTCGGACTCGCCAAGGCGCTCCAGAGGCAACTGACGGAGCGGACGCTGCACACCGAGCTCGGCGTGATGGTCGGGACGCTGGAGTACATGAGCCCGGAACAAACGGACGTCGCGTCACGCGTCGACACGCGCTCCGACGTTTTTTCACTCGGCGTCATGCTCTACGAAGTCCTCGTCGGCACGCTGCCGTTCGGTTCGCGGGAGCTGAGGCAGGAAGGAATCCTCGAAGGGCGCCGCAAGATCCGCGAGCTGGATCCGCCCAGACCAAGTGCGCGTCTGTCCTCGCACAGCGCCGATTCGACGGAATGGGCGAAGCTCAGGCGCACGGAGCCGAGAGTCTTGAGGCGGGAGCTCAAGGGAGATCTCGACTGGATCACCATGCGGGCGCTCGAGAAAGATCCGGCGCGCCGCTACGGCTCGCCCTCGGACCTCGCGGCGGATCTGACGCGATTCCTGAATTTCCAGCCGGTGCTGGCCCGGGCCCCCTCTGCCCGGTATCGTGCCTTGAAGTTCATGCGCCGCCATCGGCTCGGCGTGGCCGCAACGGCGATCATCGCGATGGTCCTGACGGCCGGGGCGATAGCGTCCACGGTGGGCTTCGTGCGGGCGCGTCAGGCGGAGGTGCGAGCCCGCACGGAGGCCGAGGCGAAAAGACGCGTGGCCGACTTCCTGAAGAATCTGTTCCGGGTTTCGGATCCAAGCGAAGCGCGCGGGAGCAGCATCACGGCGCGCGAGCTGCTCGACAAGGCCGCTGGCACCATCGACACGCAGCTCTCCGATCAGCCTGCGATGCAGGCGGAGCTGGCCGCGATCATGGGCGAGGTCTACATGAACCTTGGTCTCTACCCGCAGGCCGATTCTCTGTGCGCGAAAGCTCTGGAGATTCGCAGACGCGTCCTGGGGCCGGAGCACCCGGACACTCTTCATTCGATGAACACCCTTGGCTCTCTGTACGGATTGCTGGACCGCCACGATGAGGCAGTGCGGATCGCGTCCGAGGCGCTCGACCTCGAGCGGCGCGTGCTTGGCGCGGAGCATCCCGAGACGCTGGCCACCATGATGAATCTCGCCAACGGATATCTTCGTCAGGGGAAGCTCGCCGAGGCAGAGCAGCTGTATGTCCAGGCGCTGGCGGTGCAGAAAAGGGTGCTGGGGGCGGAGCACCCCAACACCCTGCAGACGATGCACAATCTCGCGGTCACCTATCAGACCCAGAACCGGTTCGCCGAGGCCGAGCGCTATGGCACCGAGGTATTCGAAACCCGCAAACGCATCTTCGGGCCCCAGCACCCGGATACGTTGATGTCCATGGCAAGCCTGGCGAAGCTGTATGCCAGGCAGCATCGAAATGCAGACTCCGAGCGGCTTCAGCTCGAGGTCATGGAGCTGGAGAAGAAAGTGCTGGGGCCGGAGCATCCGGATGTCCTGACGGCGATGACCGACCTCGCGCTGCTCTACCAGAGCCAGGGGCTGTACGAAAAGGCAGAGAAGCTCGACCTCGAGACGCTCGCCATCCAGAAGCGCGTGCTGGGACCGGAGCATTCCTCGGTGCTCTGGTCGATGAACAATCTGGCGCTCGGCTATCAAAGCCGGGGCCGGCTCGCGGAAGCAGAACGGCTTCACACCGAGACGTACAACATCCGCAAGCGCGTGCTGGGGCCCACGCACCCGGACACTCTGGTTTCGATCTATAACCTCGCGTGCGTCGCCGCCCGCCGCGGCGATCGCGCCAAAGCCATGGCCTGGCTCAGGCAGGACGTCGAGGGGGGCGATATCGACGCGGAAGGAGTGTCAGGCGACGCCGAGCTGCAATCGCTCCACGGGCCGGAGTTCGATGCGCTCCTCGCGCAGGTTCGACGCAATGCGTTGGCCTCCCGCGCGGGTGCGAGCAAGTCAGACAAGCAGTAGCCGGTCCCGTCCCGCGATGCCCCCCACTGCTCTTGGCTCATCGGAGCCATCCGCGTATGATGCCTGTACACCGCTGTAATGGATGACGGCCTGCGGGTCAAGGGAATGCGGATCATGTCGCAATCGGGAATCGTGCTGGAGGCGCTCGCTCGGCTGCGTCAGCTCAAGCGGGAGGCGGAGCGCGTCGAGGCAAAGGTGCGGTTCAGCCTCCAGCGCAAGCAGCGTCTGTCGCCTCTGTCCGAGGAGCAGACTCGACAGTATCACCGCGACGGCTACCTGCTCGTCTCCGGCCTGATCCCATCGACTCTGGTGAGCGAGGCGGTCGCCGCGATATGGGAAGGTCTGGGAGTCGATCCCCGGGCCCCGGAGACCTGGGGAATCCTGGGGCCGCACTCGCACGTGATTCGAGATGATCGCCTCATCGCGACCTACACCGACGCCATGCTGGCGGCCGCGGCGCAACTGGCCGGAGAGGATGTCGCCCGCTTCCGCCTGCCGACCCACGCCTTCACGATCAACCGCCAGCCGGTGTCCAAGCCCTGGGAGTCCTACGCGGCACACATCGATCGCACGATCCCCGAATGGCGGTACAGGACGTTTCCGCGCCCCTATTGGATCGGAGCCATGACCTATCTGACCAACGTGCAGTCCCAGGGGGGCGGCACGATGGTCTGGCCCGGCTCCCACCTCGAGCTGGAGGCGCTCGCGCGCGCCAACCCGGGAAAGTACAAATACCTCGCCGCCTTGACACCCGAGCTGGGCCGGGTCACACGTGATGCCCCGGTCGAGGTGACGCCGTCCCAGGGGGACGTCCTGTTCCATCATTATCTATTCGTGCATGCGAGCAGCGACAACATCCGCGGCACGCCACGCCTCGCGATCAACCACAAGTGGTGACTTCGATCGCACGAATGGCCGGAGCGCCATCGTGCGCGCTCACCCAGGCGGCGTTCCGGCGGCCCGGGCAGCCGGCGGATATACTGGGGCCATCGGGAAGCACGAGGCCCTCATGAATCGGACATCGAAGGGAAACCGTCACGATCTCAAGGCCATCGCACGCCAGGCGATGGTTGATCGCGGGTTGCTGCCGGATTTCTCGCCCGCGGTCCTGGCGGAGACCGCCGGTCAGGCAGAGCCCGAAACCGGGGGCGGCGCCGACGTCCGGGATCTTCGAGACCTGCTGTGGGTGTCGATCGACAACGACGACTCGCGCGATCTCGATCAGCTTTCGTTCGCCGAGCCGGCGGGCCCGGGCTCGACGCGTGTGCTGGTCGCCGTGGCGGACGTCGATGTCCTGGTGGCGAAGGGGTCGGCCATTGACGACCACGCCAGGCACAACACGACATCCGTCTATACCGCCGCCGAGATCTTCCCCATGCTCCCCACGACGCTGTCCACCGATCGAACCTCCCTCGGCGAAGATGCGCTTCGTGCTGCGATGGTGGTGGAGATGCTCGTGAGTCAGGACGGCACGGTGGCGAAATCGGATGTCTATCGCGCGACTGTCCTGAATCACGCCAAGCTCGCGTACAACAGCGTCGCCCTCTGGCTCGATGGCGGTGGGCCCCCGCCTGGCCGCGTTGCGACCGTGCCCGGACTCGAGGCGCAGCTTCGCCTTCAGGAGGCTGCCGCGCAGCTGATGCGAAGCGTGCGTCACCAGCACGGCGCTCTCAGCCTGGAGACGGTGGAGCCGCGTGCCGTGTTCGACGGCGACCGGCTCTCCGAGCTCCGTCCCGAGCAGAAAAACCGCGCGAAGGAGCTGATCGAGGATCTGATGATCGCCGCCAACGGTGTCACCGCGCGATTCCTGGAATCGCGCGGACTGCCGTCGTTGCGGCGTGTGCTCCGCTCACCCGAGCGATGGGAGCGAATCGTCCAGCTCGCCAGGGACCGCCACGAGTCGCTTCCCGACACGCCGGACGCCGCAGCCCTCGAAGCGTTCCTCTCGAAGCGCCGCCAGGCCGACCCGGACACGTTTCCGGACCTGTCGCTCTCGGTGGTCAAGCTGATGGGGCGCGGCGAGTACGTGGTGGAGCTTCCCGGCGAAAGCTCACCGGGGCATTTCGGTCTTGCGGTCCAGGATTACACCCACTCCACCGCCCCGAACCGGCGTTTCCCGGATCTCGTCACGCAGCGGTTGCTCAAGGCCGCGCTGGCGACCCGGCCCGCGCCCTATGGCCGCGAAGAGCTCGATGAGCTGGCGCGACACTGCACCACGCAGGAAGACAACGCGAACAGGGTCGAGCGGCAGGTGAGCAAGTCCGCCGCAGCGCTCCTGCTGGAGTCGAGAATCGGGGAGCGCTTCGAGGGAATCGTCACCGGCGCATCCGTGAAAGGAACCTGGGTCCGGATCTTCAGCCCGCCCGTGGAAGGAAGGGTGGTCCGCGGATTCGAAGGTCTCGACGTGGGAGAGAAGATCTCGGTCGAGCTGGTCGCCAGCAATGTCGAGCGCGGATTCATCGATTTCGCCCTCCGGGAGGGGACCGCACAAGCGGTTCGTCACCGCAACGGGCTGGAAGGAGAAAAGAGGCTGCCATGAAAACCAATGTCGGTTTGTGGATCGATCATCGAAAAGCCGTGATCGCGGGGATGTCCGACGGCGGGGAAAAGACAAGAGTCATCGAGTCGCACGTGGAGAAACATCCCGGCGCGCATGCGTCGATTCCCTACGAATCACAGAAAGTCCAGGCGGATGACAGCCGCGAAAGGGAGTTCACGGGCCATCTCCACGGTTTCTACGACGAAGTCATCGCCGCCATCCGGGACGCGGAGTCGATCCTGATATTCGGCCCGGGCGAGGCCAAGGGCGAGCTGAAGAGTCGCCTGGAGAAGGAAAAACTCGGCAACCGCATCGTGGCCGTGGAAACAACCGACAGGATGACCGACCGCCAGATCGCGGCGAAGGTGCGCGAGTATTTTCACGAATAGAGTGATACCGGACGACTTCAGAACGAGCTTGCGGCGATCCCGAGCCTTGTCTGTCAAGGAGTGTCCCGCGTCGAGCACTCTTGCGTGACGAAAAGCGCCGCTCTATGTTCCCGATACGACGGGCGGGCCGTGTGGAAATCCTTGGAGAAGCATGACCGGCGTTCGGGAGCAGCACGGATTCCGTCACTTCGTATTCCCGCCCTGAAACCTGGCTGACAATCACGGGTTGGGGCGGTTTTCCTCGATTCGATCCTCGAACGATAGTTCTCTGTCAAGCATCAGGAGCGAACGGATCGTGGAGAGCCGGAGTGATCGCAGACTGAGCGTGGCCATCATCGACGATGAGGCCTGCACGCTCGAAGTCATTCAAGCCATGCTGCGTCACGACGGGATCGAGGCCAGGGTGTTCTCTTCCGCGCAGGCATTCCTGGCGGGCAAGTCCGGTACCTGTGACCTCATCCTGTGCGACCTCCAGATGCCCGGCATGTCCGGGCTCGAGCTGCTCTCGGCGGTGCGTCGCACGGACGCCCGGGCGCGATTCGTCATCATGACCGGGGTGGGAACCCTCGAGGCCGCCGTGGCGGCGATGAAGAAGGGGGCCACCGACTTTCTTGCAAAACCGATCCGGATGACCCAGATCCAGGCGCTCGTGAAGGAAGCCGAAGCCGGGGGCGGACACGAGGACAGACCGGGGTCTGCCGTCGTGGTCGGCAGCTCGCTTCCCTGGCGACTTCTGCTCGAGCGGGCGCGCCGCGTCGCCAATCTTCCCACCACGGTGCTCATCCGAGGGGAAACTGGCAGCGGGAAGGAAGTTCTGGCCAGATACCTGGTGTCTGTCGGGCCCCGGGCGGGCAGACCGTTCGTCGTCGTCAACTGCGCGGCCGTTCCGGCGGGCCTTCTGGAAAGCGAGCTGTTCGGTCACGCGCGTGGCGCGTTCAGCGGCGCCGATGTGGCCCGGCGCGGCCTCATCGAAGAAGCCAACGGCGGGACGCTGTTTCTGGACGAGGCCGGCTCGATGGGTCTTACGGCGCAGATCAAGCTCCTCCGCGTTCTGGAGGACGGAGAGGTGAGGAGAATCGGCGAGAACCGCTCGAGTTTTGCCGATGTAAGATTTGTTGCAGCAACCAACCTCGACCTCGAGCAGGCGATCTTGAAGAGCCTGTTCCGCGCCGACCTCTACTTCCGGCTCGCTGTCGTGACGCTCCAGGTACCGCCGCTTCGTGACCGGCGGGAGGACATCCCTTTACTGGTCGACCACTTCGTGAAGTCTTTGACACCGGCCGGGCAGGCGCGCAAGCGTCTTTCGCCCGATGCCCTGTCGCTGCTCATGCGCCATCCGTTCCCCGGAAATGTCCGTGAGCTCAAGAACGCCATCGAGCAGGCGCTCATCTTCTCGAACGGCTCGGAGCTGACTTGCGAGGACTTCGTCGAGCTCTCCACGGCAATCCAGCCTCGCCCCGGTTCTGGTCCCGAGCGCACGCCGGAGCGGATTACACCGGAGATGGTCCGCGATGCGCTGGCGCAAACCAACGGGAACAGGGTGGAGGCGACGAAGCTGCTTGGCGTGAGCCGCTCCACCCTCTATCGCGTGCTGCGCTTGTCCGGCATGTCACAGAAGATGTAGTCCCCCCCCCACCCCCACATGTGTCATGACGCGTTCCGTGGCACACCTCTGACACCCTCCTGATACACGAACCGCGGTGGAAACAGCTGTTTCCGGGGCCTTTCCGGGCCGGGCAGGCTGGCGGACGTCTTGCAATGATTCTCGTCGGAACGATTCGGGACTCTCCTCTTCCCCGGAATGGCCCGATGTCCCGCGTTCGGGACACGACACGCCCGTGTCAGTCACTGGCGCATGGAGAAAGACAATGAAGAAGTCATGGATCGTCGGCGTGCTCGCCCTGTCCGCAATCTTTGCCACCGGCGCCGCCAACGCGGCGTCAGCGAACGCTACCGCACAGATTGTCACGGCCATCGCGATCTCCAACACAGGTGACCTGAGCTTCGGGCGGATTATCTCCGCCGTGGGAGCCGGCACCGTCGTTCTGGCGCCCGCAACGGATATCCGTACGCCCACCGGCGTGACGCTCGCCAGCGCGACCGGCGCGACCGCCGCCAGCTTCGCCGTCACCGGCACCGGAACCGACACCTACGCGATCACTCTGCCCAGCGCGGCCATTGCGATCACGCGCACCACCGGCGCGGAAGCCATGTCTGTCAGCACCTTCACGAGCTTCCCCAGTGTCGCCAACGGCGGGGCGCTCACGGGCGGGGCGCAGACACTCAAGGTTGGCGCGACGCTCAACGTCGGTGCAGGTCAGCTGTCGGGCGATTACATCGGCACGTTCGACGTTACCGTTGCCTACAACTGATCGCTTCATTCATCACCACACCCCCCGGCGGTCATCGACCACGACCGGCCGGGGCCTTCCGCATCTGAGTTCGAACCTGCCATGAGCCGTCGCATTCGCCCGACCATCGCGCGCGTCGCCGTCCTGGGGATCGCTCTGCTGGCGGGGAGGGCGTTTGCGCTGGTCAGTCTCGAGACCACGGCAAGCCGCGATCTTTGCTTCGGTCAGATCGTATCCACCGGGATGCCGGGCACGGTCACCGTCGACCCTTCGGGAATCCGCTCCGCTTCTGGCGGCGTCGCACTCGGCAGTGCCGCCGGCGTCGGTGCGGCGATATTTCGGGTCACCGGTGAGCCGAACGCCAGCTACAGCATCACGCTTCCCTCCTCGACCCTGTTCGTCTCCGCCGGACGCTCGATGACGATCGATCGATTCACCAGCTCTCCAAAGGAATCAGGCAACCTGGGGCCGGGTGGCGCGCAGTGGCTCAGCGTGGGAGGAACCCTGCATGTCGGCCCATCGCAGACGACGGCCATCTACGACGGCACGGTCGAGGTGACCGTCGCCTATGACTGATGCTCGAAAGGGATTCTCACAGATGAGGATGCGCTTCGCTTCACTGCTCTTCCTTCCCCTCGGTCTGGGTATCGCCGCCGCGGAAGCGGCATCGGGGGCCGCCGACCTGCTGGTCGCGCCGACACGCGTCGTCCTCGAAGGGCGCCAGCGAACGGCGGAGGTCACGCTCGTCAACACCGGCTCGACGCCTGCGACCTACCGGATCGGCTTCGTCCAGATCCGGATGAACGAAGACGGCAGCACCACAGAGATCGAGACGCCGGGGCCCGGCGAGCGGTTCTCCGACGGGCTGATCCGCTTCTCCCCGCGCCAGGTGACGCTCGAACCGAATGTCGCGCAGACGGTCCGGATTCAGCTCCGGAAGCCGGCTGACCTCCCGGCGGGCGAGTACCGCTCCCACCTGCGCTTCCGCGGGGTGCCCCGGCAGGACCCGGTCCAGGCAGCGAAGGCGTCGAGCGGCATCAACGTCCATCTTGTTCCCGTCTACGGTGTCTCGATACCCGTCATCGTGCGTCAGGGCGAGACCGCGGCGACGGTCGCGCTTGACGCCCCCGACCTCGGTCCTCCCGGTGAAAACGGTGGCCGGGCTCTGAGCGTGAGGATGCGCCGGACGGGAAACCAGTCCGTCATCGGCAACTTCGCGGTGAGCTTCATTCCGCTGCGAGGCGAGCCGATCGTCGTCGGGCTCGCGGGCGGTGTGGCGGTCTACACGCCGAACCCGACCAGGGTCGTCATGATTCCACTCCACGTCCCGCCTGGGACGCCCCTCCGGAACGGGCGGCTCCGCGTTTCATACACGCGTGCGGACAGCGTCAGCGAGAAACTCGCGGAGGCCGTGCTCGTGCTTCCATGAAAGAGTACCTCGTCGCCGCGCTGTTTCTCTTCGCAGCGCCCGCGTGGGCCGCCCGGAGCGAACCTGCCGCGCCGCCCGCGAACGATTCGGAGGCAGACGTCCTTCTCCTGTCGGTGACGCTCGATGGAACGATCCTCGCGGAGACGCTGCCCTGCTATCAGGGCAAGACCGGTCTTCTCGTGCCGCTCGGAGAGATGAGCCGGCTCCTGGAGCTGGGAATCGACGTGGACGTCACGCGGGGGCGCGCCTCCGGTTTCTTCCTGAGCGAGAATCGCCGCTTCGAGCTCGACGCCGGCGGTGGAACGGCGACCGTGGAAGGAATGTCCAAGGCTTTCAATCCCTCCCGCGTGGAGCTCCGCGGGGAAGAGATGTATGTCGACCCGGAGCTTCTCTCGGAGTGGTTTCCACTCAAGCTTGACGTCGACCTCCTCGGCTCGCTCATCACTGTGCGCCCGCGCGAGAAGTTCCCGTTGCAGCTCCGGCTCGAGCGGGAGCGGAGGTTCGGGAGAATCGGGGCACCGGATATCGTCGCGCGTTATCCGCCAGTGGAGATCCCGTACCGGTTCCTCGACGGCCCGTTCATCGACCAGACACTGCGTGCGAGGAGCCAGCCGCTGCCGGACGGCGGCACCATGAACAGTCTCGAATCGACGACGTATCTCACCGGCGAGCTGTTCTTTGCTGAAGCGAGCGCGTTCGTCGCGGGCACCGAGGAGGGAATCTTCGATTCGCGGTTCAGCCTCGGCCGGAAGGACCCCGACGGCGGCCTGCTGGGCCCCCTCAGGGCGAGGGAGGTGACGGTCGGAGATGTTTTCCACCCGGGACTCGACCTCGTTGCGCAGCCAACCTCCGGCCCGGGCCTCCTGCTGAGCAACTTTCCCCTGCAGCACCCCACGCAATTCGACCGGCAGAGCTTTCGCGGCGATCTTCCGCCTGGCTGGGAGGTGGAGTTGTACCGTGGCGATGAGCTGCTCGGGTATGAGCGCTCCAGGTCCGACGGACTCTACGAGTTCCTCGACGTCCCATTGTTGTTCGGTCTGAACGCCTTTCGGCTCCAGCTATACGGACCGCTGGGGCAGCGCCGCACCGAGTCCCGGTTCTTCAACGTCGGGCAGACGTTGACGCCCAAGGGGCAGCTTTACTACCGGCTTGTCGGCGACGATCCGGGTGCCCGTTCATTCGGCCGGGGCCCCCCGGGATTCAAAGAGCGCGCGTCGCTCGAGCTGAGCGTCGGACTCGCGAAAAACCTGTCGGCCAGCGCCAGCCTGGCCACCGTCGAGCTGCCGGATGGCCGACATGACTATGGGACAGTCGGTGTCCGGGCGTTCCGGGGGAGTTTCTTCACGAACGTCGACGTCGCCTTCGATCGCCAGGGCGGCTCGGCGGTCCAGGGGACCCTCCAGTCCCGTCGTGGCGCGTTCGGATTCCAGGTTCAGCACGCAATCCTGGACGGGTTCGTGAGCGAACGGTTCCTGTCGGCCGGCCCGCTCCGCAGCCGGACCTCGCTGCGGGTGGACACGACACTTCCGAAGTCATTTCTGCCACGGATCGCCCTGCTGTTCGAGGTGAGGCAGGACCGCCTGGAAACGGGGCATCAGGTGACCTCGATGATCGGCCGGGCGTCGATGTTCCACCGTGGCCTCTCCGTGGCAAATGCGTTGAGCTGGTCCTTCGCGGGCGGAGGAGTCGGCGCGCTGCCGTCTCGAGGCACGGGAAATCTTCTTGTCAGCCGTTATCTCCGGTCTTTCTCGGTGCGTGGCGAATTGGGTTACGACGTGGCGCCCAGCTGGGCGATCACGAACGTCGCGCTCACCATGGAGCGTCGACTTGGTCACGGGCTGCTCGCCTCGGCCGGCATCAACCGCGTCCTGCCCGAGTCGCAGACGAAGCTCCAGGCCGGCTTCAGCAAGACGGATGGAACCTTTGGCTTCGGAGTGACGGGCGAGTACACGAGCCCGGG
>DASROJ010000195.1:0-7269 GCA_035646975.1 Patescibacteria group bacterium | reverse complement strand
CTACCATCACCGGGCGTTTGCCCGGTCTCACCCCTGGCGGGCCGGATGGTACTCCTGCAGCGACCTGACGGTGAGCGCCTCTTCCTTGAGCGCCTTGATGCCCGCCACGGCCGCCGCGGCGGCCGACAGGGTCGTGATGATCGGCACGCCGTGCTGCGTGGCCGACTTGCGGATCACCGGGTCGTCTGAATAGGAGCCGCGTCCGAGGGGGGTATTGACGATCAAGGCCACCTGTCCGTTCTTGATGTGATCCACGATGTTCGGGCGTCCTTCGTTGACCTTGTAGACCATCTCGACCGCGATGCCGCGCCCCTGCAGGTGGGAGGCCGTGCCGCGCGTGGCGACCAGCCGGAACCCGAGGTTCTGCAGGTCCCGGGCAACCGGGACCACCCCCTCCTTGTCGAAATCGTTCACGCTGACGAAGGCGGTGCCCGACAGCGGCAGCGGGCAGCCCGCGCCGCTTTGTGCCTTCGCGAACGCGTGGCCGAAGGTCGCGGCCAGCCCCATCACTTCGCCGGTCGACCTCATTTCCGGGCCGAGCACGGGGTCCTCGCCGGGAAACTTGATGAAAGGCAGGACCGCCTCCTTGACGAACCAGCCGTCGAGGGGACGCTCGGTCGTGAAGCCGAGGTCCTCCAGGCTGCGGCCCACCATCACGCGGGCGGCAAGGTTCGCCAGCGGCACGCCGATCGCCTTGGAGACAAACGGCACCGTGCGCGAGGCCCGCGGATTGACTTCCAGGACGTAGATCACCTCGTCCTTGATGGCGAACTGGATGTTCATCAGCCCTTTCACCTTCAGCGCCATGCCGAGCTGGGAGGTGATCTCGCGAATCCTCTGGAGATTGCCGGGGCTGATCTTGTAGGCCGGCAGCACGCACGCCGAATCGCCCGAGTGGATGCCGGCTTCCTCGATGTGCTGCATGATCCCGCCGATGACTATCCTCGTCCCGTCTCCGATGGCGTCGACGTCGAACTCAAAGGCATCCTCGAGAAAGCGGTCCACCAGGATCGGATGGTCGGGCGACGCGGCCACCGCATGTGTCATGTAGTTGAGCAGCTGGTCCTGGTCGTACGAGATGCACATCGCCCGTCCGCCCAGGACGTACGACGGGCGCAGGAGCACCGGGTAACCGATCCGCTGCGCGATGGCCACCGCCTGCTCCACGCTGATGGCGGTGCCCGACTCGGGCTGCGTGATGCTCAGATCGCGCAGCAGGTTGCCGAACCGCTCGCGATCCTCGGCCAGATCGATCGAGTCGGGCGAGGTGCCCAGGATCGGCACGCCGGCCGCCTGCAGCGCCAGTGCGAGGTTCAGGGGGGTCTGGCCGCCGAACTGGACGATCACCCCTTCGGGTCGCTCTATCTCGATGATGTTCATCACATCTTCGAAGGTGAGTGGCTCGAAGTAGAGCCGCGACGACGTGTCGTAGTCGGTGGAGACCGTCTCGGGGTTGCAGTTGACCATGATGCTCTCGAAACCCTCCTCCCGCAGCGCGAAGGAGGCATGGCAGCAGCAGTAGTCGAACTCGATCCCCTGCCCGATACGGTTGGGGCCGCCACCCAGGATGAGGACCTTGCGCGCCGCCGTGGGCTCGGCCTCGCACTCGTCCTCGTAGGTCGAATAGAGGTAGGGGGTGTGGGCCTCGAACTCGGCGCCGCAGGTGTCGACCCGCTTGTACACCGGCTTGACGTCCTGATTCTTGCGCGCGGCGCGAACCTCGGCCTCGCCCGCCCGCAGCAGGTGCGCCAGCTGGCGGTCTGAGAAGCCCCAACGCTTCGCGCGCCACATCAGCTCGCGCGGCAGCGTGTGGAGATCGAACGCCCGCAGCTGGCCCTCGAGCGTGACGAGCTGCTCGATGTTCTTGATGAACCAGCGGTCGATCGAGGTCAGCTCGGCGATGGCGTCGATCGACATGCCGGCCTGCAGCGCGTACCGGATGTAGAAAATCCTCTCCCAGTTCGGCATCGTGAGACGCTCCCGGAGCCGCTCGGGGTCGATCTTCTCCGCGCCGTCGGCGCCGAGCCCGTGCCGCCCGATCTCGAGAGAGCGGATCCCTTTCTGCAACGCCTCCTTGAAGGTCCGGCCCATCGCCATGGCCTCGCCCACCGACTTCATCTGCACGCCGAGGGTGGCATCGGCGCGAGGAAACTTCTCGAACGCCCATCTGGGGATTTTCACCACCACGTAGTCGATCGTCGGCTCGAAGGAAGAGGGCGTCTCCCTGGTGATGTCGTTGGGGATCTCGTCCAACGTGTATCCCACCGCCAGCTTGGCCGCGATCTTCGCGATCGGGAAGCCGGTCGCCTTCGAGGCAAGAGCCGAGGATCGCGACACGCGGGGATTCATCTCGATGATCACCATGCGCCCGGTGAGCGGATCGACGGCGAACTGGATGTTCGATCCGCCCGTCTCCACCCCCACCGCCCGCATGATGAGCTTGGCGGCGTCCCGCATCCGCTGGTATTCCTTGTCGGTGAGCGTCTGTGCCGGCGCCACGGTGATCGAATCCCCTGTGTGGACTCCCATCGCGTCGAAATTCTCGATCGAGCAGATGATCACGACGTTGTCCTTCAGGTCGCGCATCACCTCCAGCTCGTATTCCTTCCAGCCCAGCACTGATTCTTCCACCAGGACCTGGTGCACGGGCGAGAGCTCCAGCCCGCGCATGACGATCTCGCGGAACTCCTCGACGTTGTAGGCGATGCCGCCGCCGGTGCCGCCCATCGTGAAGGAAGGCCTGATGATCGCCGGAAACCCCACCGTGGCCTGGATCTCCTCGGCGCTCGCCAGCGAATCGGCCACACCGGAGCGCGGGACATCCAGCCCGATCGCCTGGATCGTCTTTTTGAACAGCTGGCGGTCCTCGCACAGCTTGATCGACGGGATGCGCGCGCCGATGAGCTGCACGCCGCAGGCGTCCAGCACGCCGTCCTCGCCCAGCTTGACCGCCAGGTTCAGGGCGGTCTGGCCGCCGACCGTGGGCAGGATGGCGTCGGGGCGCTCGCGTTCGATGACTCGCGTGAGGATTTCGGGGGTGAGCGGCTCGATGTAGGTTCGATCCGCCAGCTCGGGGTCGGTCATGATCGTCGCCGGGTTCGAGTTGATGAGGATCACCTCGTACCCTTCTTCACGAAGCGCCTTGCAGGCCTGCGTCCCGGAGTAGTCGAACTCGCAGGCCTGCCCGATCACGATGGGGCCCGAGCCGATGATCAGGACTTTGTGGATGTCATCACGTCTCGGCACTCGAGCTTCCTCGTCGTCCTGGTGGCGGAAGGGACGTGTGGTCGGTGCGCGACGCGGCCCTACTTCTTCTTTTTTGCTCCCTTGCCAGGCTTGGCCTTCGGCTTCGATGCGGGGCCGGCTTTCTTCTTCGGCGCCGGCTCGGTCTGCTCGCTCATCGATTCTTCGGCCGCTGCGTCCTCGGCGGGAGCCTGCGCCTTCTGCTTCGCGGCGCCGCCCCGCCCCCCGAGAATGCGCGATGCGATGCCGGGCTTCTTCCTGCCCGTGACTTCTTCCTTCTTCTTGAACACCGGCTCGGAGCCGATCAGCTCGACGAGCGCCATCTCGGCGCCGTCGCCCTGCCGCCGGCCCAGCTTGAGGATGCGCATGTAGCCGCCATGACGCTCCGTGTAGCGCGGTGACAGCGTCTCGAACAGCTTCTTGGCCACGGTCCTGTCCTGGATGTGGCGCACCACCAGCCGCCGCGCGTGCAGGTCGTCGCGCTTCGAACGGGTGATGAGCTTCTCGGCGAACGGCCGCAGCTCCTTGGCCTTCATCAGGGTGGTGGTGATCCGCTCGTGCTCGAACAGGGCCGTGGAGAGCGCCCTGAGGGTCGCCACCCGGTGCTGGTGCTTTCGGCCGAGCTTGCGAAACGCTTTGTTGTGGTGCATCTGCCTCTATCTCCTTACGGCTGCGGTGTCTGTGCCGACTGCAGCCGGCGTTTCTCGTCGATCTTCATGCCCAGCGAGAGCCCCATGCTGGAGAGTATCTCCTTGATCTCGTTGAGCGACTTGCGGCCGAAGTTCTTGGTCTTGAGCATCTCCCCCTCGGTCTTCTGCACGAGCTCGCCGATGGTGCGGATGTTCGCGTTCTTCAGGCAATTGTACGACCGCACCGAAAGCTCCAGCTCGTCGACGCTGCGCGAGAGGTTCTCGTTGAGGCGCTCCTCTTCGCGATCTCCCTCATCGTCGGCGGCCATCGGCCCTTCCTCGAAGTTGATGAAGATGCTCAGGTGGTCCTTGATCAGCTTGCTGGCCAGAGCGACGGAGTCCTGCGGCAGCACGCTGCCATTGGTCCAGACCTCCAGCGTGAGCTTGTCGTAGTCGGTCGTCTGGCCCAGACGCGCGTCCTCCACGGTGTAATTGACCTTGCGCACCGGCGAGTGGACCGAGTCGATCGGGATGTAGCCGATGTCCAGGTCCGTGTCGAAATTGCGGTCGGCCGAGACATACCCTCGTCCCTGTTTCACCCGCATTTCCATGTTGATCTTCCCCTCTTCGCTCAGGGAGGCGATATGGATGTCCGGGTCGAGGATTTCCACGTTGGCCGAGGTCTCGATGTCACCGGACCTCAGCACCCGGTTTCCCTCCGCCCGCAGGTAGATGGTCTCGGGATGATCCACGTTGAGCTTTATGGGGATCTGCTTGAGGTTCAGGATGATATCGGTCGTGTCTTCCACGACTCCCGGCAGCGAGGAAAACTCGTGCAGCACGCCCTCGATCTTCACCGCCGTGACCGCCGCCCCCTCGATGGAGGACAGCAGCACTCTTCTCAGCGCGTTGCCGATCGTCGTGCCAAAGCCCCGCTCGAACGGCTGCGCGTAGAACAGGCCGTAGGTCGGGCTCAGGGTCTCGAGATTGCATTCAAGCCTCTTGGGCCTTTGAAAACCTTTCCAAAGCATCTGGGTGCTCCTTACTGAGCGCGGTGTACAACAAGATAAAGATCAAGCAGGTTCAGGTCCGTCCGGCCTACTTGGAGTAGAGTTCGACGATGAGCTGCTCCTGGATCGGCAGCGTGATGTCCTCGCGAGACGGTCTCGATGTCACCGTTCCGCGGAAATGGTCCGGCTCGATTGACAGCCAGCGGGGAGTGCCGCGCCCCTTCGCCTGCTCGAGAGATGAAACGATCAGCACGTTCTTGCGGCTGGCATCCTTCACGCTGATCGCCGCTCCGGCCCTCACCTGGTAGGAGGGGATGTCGACCCGTTTGCCATCCACGAGGATGTGCCCGTGGCTGACGATCTGACGGGCCTGGGCGCGCGAAGACGCAAAACCGAGCCTGTGAACGATGTTGTCCAGACGGCATTCGAGAATCCCCAGCAGGTTCTCGCCCGTGATCCCCCGCTGGCGCTCCGCCTCGGCAAAATGGCGGCGGAACTGCCTCTCGAGCACCCCGTAGATACGCTTGGTCTTCTGCTTTTCCCGGAGCTGGACGCCATAGGCCTGCACTTTCGTCCGCCTGTTGCCGTGCTGCCCCGGCGCGTAGGCGCGCTTCTCGATGGCGCATGAAGGTTTGAAGCAACGCTCCCCCTTGAGGAACAGCTTCATCCCCTCGCGGCGGCACAACCTGCAAACCGAACCTCTGTAACGAGCCACTGACCCTCCTTCTCGGGACCTGCTTTCTGTTCGAACTCAGTCTAGACGCGCCGCCTCTTGGGCGGCCGGCAGCCGTTGTGCGGGATGGGCGTCACATCCTTGATCGACTTGATCTCGATGCCCGCGGCCTGGAGCGCGCGGATCGACGACTCGCGCCCCGCCCCGGGTCCTTTCACCCGCACCTCGAGCGACCTGAGCCCGTGCTCCTTGGCGATGTTGGCCGCGGCCGCGGCCGCGATCTGCGCCGCGAAGGGCGTTCCCTTGCGGGAACCCTTGAAGCCGTGCTGCCCGGCGCTGCTCCAGGACAGGATGTTGCCTTCCATGTCCGCGATGCTGATGATCGTGTTGTTGAACGTGGCGTGGATGTGCGCCACGCCGGCCGGGACGACGCGCTTTTCCTTCTTCTTGCCGCCGCCCTTTTTCTTTCCACCCGCCATACCCGCTTATCCTTTCTTGCCGACGGTCTTCTTCTTGCCGGCTATCGCGACACGCGGACCTCTTCGCGTGCGTGCATTCGTGTGCGTTCTCTGGCCACGGGCCGGGAGGTTCCGGCGGTGCCGATAGCCCCGGTACGAGCCGATCTCGATCAGACGCCGGATATCCATCTGGATGTTCTTGCGAAGGTCCCCCTCGACGCCGCCTTCGTCCTGGATGACCTTGCGGATCCGCGTCACTTCTTCTTCGGACAGATCCTTCACCTTGGTGGCCAGGGTAACCCCCGCCTTGACGAGGATCTTCCCCGCGCGGGAGCGCCCGATGCCGTAGATATAGGTCAGACCGATCTCGACCCTCTTGTTCTGCGGAAGGTCAACACCCGCGATGCGTGCCACTCAAGACCTCCTCAGCCCTGCCGCTGCTTATGTTTCTGGTTCTCGCAGATCACGCGGACGACGCCCCGCCTGCGGATGATCTTGCACTTCTCGCACATTTTCTTGACGCTGCTGCGTACTTTCATTGACCGCCTCTCACTTGTACCGATAAACGATTCGGCCACGCGTCAGGTCGTAGGGCGACAACTCCACCAGCACCCGATCCCCGGGCAGGATGCGGATGAAGTTCTTCCTCATCTTGCCCGAGATGTGAGCCAGGACCTTGTGCTTGTTCTCCAACTCGACCCTGAACATGGCATTGGGCAGCGGCTCGACGACCACCGCTTCCACCTGAATCGCGTCCTCTTTCGCCATAGCCGACAGAAGGCCTCCTCGGTTGCTTCCTACCAGCTCACCTGGGAGGCGACATCTCCCCCAGAATCCACGGCCCCTTCGCCGTCACCGCCACGGAGCGCTCGAAATGCGCTGCGAGGCTGCCGTCGGCGGTGGAGGCCGTCCACTGATCGTCGCCGATGACCACGTCGCACGTGCCCCCGGCGATCACCATCGGCTCGATCGCCAGCACCATCCCCTCGGTGATGCGCGGGCCACGCCCCGGATCGCCGAAGTTCGGCACCTGAGGGTCCTCGTGCAGCGCGCGGCCGATGCCGTGCCCCGTGAAATCCACGGGCACCGTGTAACCGTACTTGCTGATGTAAGAGTAAACCGCGTGCCCGATGTCCGAGATCCTGTTGCCTACCGCGGCCTGCTCTATCCCCAGCGAAAGCGATTTCTCGGTGACCTCGAGCAGACGCTTCGCCTCGGGGCTGACGCTGCCGACGGCTACCGTGATCGCCGAGTCA
>DASROJ010000194.1:0-3200 GCA_035646975.1 Patescibacteria group bacterium | reverse complement strand
AGGTTTTGGCGTTCCCATCCTGCTGGAAGCGCCCGCTGCGAGGACGATTATCGAGAGGCTCACGATGCCCGATTCTATCTTCCCCCCGCGCAGGCTGTCAAAGAGCGGCCAGCCGACGCCGCTCATCCAGCAGCACCCTGACGAGCCCCGCCACCACGAGCAGCCCGCCGGCGACCAGGTGCCACCCTGGCCTCTCGCCGAAGATGAGAAACGCGTAGAGGGTGGCGAGGATCGGCTCGCCCAGCCCCGTCGTGTTGACTACGTAGGCGCGCACGTGACGCACAGCATAGTTGAGCAGGCTGTGCCCGATGACGCTGGGTCCGAGCGCCATCAGAAAGAGCCACAGGTAGCTCGAGGCCGGATACGGACCCAGCGAAGCGCCGACCGACAACGCCATGACGAGCAGGAAGAAGGCCGAAGAGCCGTACACCCAGGCAAGGTAGGTCACCAGGTTCCGCTGGTCCCTGAGCCAGCGACCGATCAAGAGGTAGGCCGCGGCGAAGAACGCCCCGGCCAGCGCCAGCAGATCTCCGAGCAGCCTCCGGCCGGACGGATCGTAATCTCCCGTGCCGATCACCACGGCGCCGGCCAGCGCGACGAGGATGGCGGCGGCCGTGGATGCCCCCGCCTTCTCACCCAGGAAAACCGCCGACAGCGCCAGACCGAAGATCGGCACGGTGGAGACAAGAACCGCCGAGCTGGAAATGCTCGTGTAGGACAGCGAGGCGATCCAGGTCGCGAAGTGCAGTGCGAGACAGCACCCGCTCAGCATCATCATCGATGTCACGCGGATGGCAGTCGGACGGCTCGGTGCCGGAAGGGGTGGCGAGACCCCGCGCACGAGGACCGAGACCGGCAGCAGGATCGTGGCAGCGAAGGCCATGCGCCAGAACGCGGCGCCGAGGGGCGGCGCCGCCGCCAGCCGCACCAGGATCGAGCCCCACGAGGTGACCATCACCCCGACAAGCGCGGCGAACAGCGCCTTCACTTCGCCGCGTCCTCGTCCATCTCTTCGAGAAGGCCGCGGCCGAGCAGGTCGTTCACCGCCACGTAGGCGTCGAGGTCCTTTTCCGGCACCGTGTCGATGATCTCTCCCAGCGTGACGCCCCGCCCCTTGGCCGCGAACAGGATGATCCGCTGGGTCGTGGTGAGGGTCGACGCGTCGAGCGATTCTGCGAGGGCCGCCGGCACCCTCAACCGGCGGGTGCGCGGCGGAAGCCTGCCGATGAGATCCCGAAGCTCGTCGAGATGCGTGAACCCTTCCATCAGGACGGTGGAGGTGCTGCCGCGCAGCGCGGGCTCGACCTGGCGCGCCGGCTCGCCGGATTCGAATTCGAACCGGGCGGCCGGCCAGGCCATGATGCGGAACAGCGCCTTTTCCGCCCGAAGCCCCTGGGTCTCCGCGTTGATGATCTGACCCTCGCGAAAGTAGACGCGGGCCACCGATTCGCCGAACAGGCTCAGCGTTCCGGAGTGTCCGTTCAGGCTGAGAAGCTGAAGGAGATCCGACATGGCGATGTGCGAGGTGTGGCCCGACAGGTTGGCCACGGCCCCGGCGTCGGCTGTCGATGGCGCCCCGTCCTGACCGGCCCTCTGCGCCGCTCTCCGCAGCAGGGCTTCCGCGCGAGCCAGCAGCTCTTCCTTGGAGAACGGCTTGCAGACATAGTCATCCGCCCCCATCTCGAGACCCTTGATCCGCTTGGGAACGTCGCGCTCGGTGGTGAGAAAAATAAAGGGGATGTCGCGCGTGGCGATCGACCGGCGCAACTCTTCGCACAATGCCCAGCCATCCATCACGGGCATCAGGATGTCGGCGATGATCAGGTCTGGCAGCCCCTCGTTGATCCGGGCAAGGGCCTCGACGCCGTCCGCGGCGGTGACCACGGCATAGCCGGCCGGGGCGAAGGTGTCGGAGATGACCTGCCTGATCAGCTCGCTGTCATCCACCACCAGAACACGGGGATTCGGCATCTGGCTCATCTTAACGGTGAGTCGCCGGCTGAAGCAACCATGATAGAATCCTTTCCTGTTGTGCCACAGCGCGCCGGGGTGACTGCATGAGCCTGACCCCTCTACCGCCGCACGGTCCACAGCTCGAAACCCTCATCCTCCTGGCCGCCAACCGGGTCCGTGCATCCCGCCGCACGGTGGCGCTCACGGGCGCCGGTCTTTCCGTGGAGAGCGGCATCCCCCCGTTTCGCAGCGCCGCCTGCGGCACCGTCGGGCTGTGGGAGCGATACGACCCGATGGAGTACGCAACGATCGAAGCGTTCGAGAGAGACCCGGCGCGCGTCTGGCTCATGCTGCGCGAAATGTCGGCAACGCTGCAGCGTGCGCGCCCCAACCCCGGGCATGAAGCGCTGGCGCGTCTGGAGTCCAGCGGGATGCTCGCGGGAATCATCACGCAGAACATCGACGGGCTCCATCAGGAAGCGGGCAGCCGCGAAGTGCTGGAGCTGCACGGAAGCTGGCGGACCATGACCTGCCTTGAATGCCGCCGGCGCGTCGCATCGCGCAGCGTGCCGCTCGCGCGGCTTCCTCCCCTGTGCGAGTGCGGCGGCGCGCTCAAGCCCGACGTGACGTTGTTCGGGGAGATCATCCCCTCCCCGTTGATTGACGCCGCGTGGGAGCAGGCCCGCTCCTGCGACTGCCTCGTCGTCGTGGGAACCTCCGCCGAGGTGGCGCCCGCGTCCGCCATTCCGATGGCGGCCCGGGGCAGCGGCGCATGCGTCATCGAGATCAACATCGAGCCGACACCGTTGAGCGACGACGTCGTGGATCTCAGGCTCCAGGGGCCCGCAGGGGTCATCCTGCCGAGGCTGGCGGCAGCGGTCGGGGCGTTGCGGGAGAATTGAGGGGAAGCGCCTCGGCGCCCGGGCCCCCTTTGCCGTACCGCTCATCCATGAAGCGCCCCCACTTGGTGCCACGGAACTCCCGGATGCGCGACTGCCCGACGAGCGGATACCAGAGCCAGTCGTGATAGATGTTCGACGCCATTGGCGCCCAGCCCACCAGCGGCGAGTGCAGCGCCGCCTTTTCCATGAACCTCAGCGGCCCCTTGCGCAGCATCTGGTCTCCCCAGATCACGAAGGAGCGGCTCACGTGGAATCCAAAGTTGACCCCTTCGATCGAGGCTCCCGCGATCTCGATGTCCCGCGGGTCGGCCACCCCGAGCCCCATCTCGTGACAGATCCGAAGGT
>DASROJ010000193.1:0-3605 GCA_035646975.1 Patescibacteria group bacterium | reverse complement strand
CTTGATCGATCTCTTTACCCGACTCAACTGTTGCGATCGCTTTCTCATAGTAATTTTCAGCCTCGGTGTATCGCTCCTGAGCGAAATACGAGACACCGAGGTTGTAGAGCACTGTGAGCAATGGTTCGAACCCCTCGGAGTCGGCAGCCCCGATGAGCGCTGCCCGCTTCAGGTGTTGCTCCGCTCTTTCGTATTCCTTCGCTTCGATGAGCCATCCACCCAAGTTGCACAAAGTTGTGGCCACCTGATGGCTCCCCTCTCCTAGTTTTGTTTCATACCAGGCGAGTGCCGAGAGCAGGCTCTGCTCGGCGCGGTCGAACTGTCCGCGTGCGCGATATTGCTCCGCCATGAACTCCATGATCTCGACGCGAGCCATCTGCGCCTTGTCATCTGAGTCTTTGTAGTCGCGCAGAATGCGTCGATATGCGAAGGCAGCTCCCTCCGGACGCTCCAGCTGCCAATACGCTCGAGCGAGACCGTAGAGCGCGTTCACCGAGGAGGAGCGGCGTGCGGGAGCACCCGAACGCAGGACCAACGACGTCAAGAAACACCGACGGGCCCGCTGCGGCCGACCCTCGAGCATGTACAGCGATCCCAAGCTGTAGTACTTATCCGCCCTGACCCCTGCAGCTGATGGCCAGTACCGCAGGACTCCAAGATCCGCCAGAGTGAGCCCCTTGAACAGCCATATCAACGGCAGGTTGATCAGCTGCTTGAGGGTCATGCGCATATCCTGGCGAGGGCGACGCAGGTCAGACTACCTCGAATACCACGCGCTCCGGGCTGGCGCCGTTGTGCCTGGCGAAGTAGGTTTCCACCATCACGCCGGGGAACATCTCGCGCAACCGCTCGGCGGACCGATGCAGGTCGGTAATCTGCCGATCCCTCAGGTCGATTTGCTGCGGCCCGATCGCCAGCTTCTTGTACCAGGCGCAGTCCTGGTGGGCGATGGCCACGATACGATGCGTGCCGTGGGCTGCGACCAGCCCCTCGATACGGCGGCGGAAGAAGTTGAAGTCCTCGGGAACGAGATCGAAAAGCGTCATCGGCTCGATGCCGCCAGGCACGGCCAGATAGTCGGTGCGAGTTCCCGCCCTGAGCTGCACGCGCGCAAATTCCTCGAAATGACGGAACCAGCGGCCATCAACACAGGAGATGATGACGGTGTTGGGTCGTTCAGGGTTCCACGGGAGTGTGCTTTCGTAGACGACGCTTTCCATGTCAGCGCCTCGCGGGCCTCTTGCCCGCCTCCGCGGCGGCGGCGTTCGCCTGCATCAGACGGGCGATGTCGATGCCGAAATGATCCTCGAGATGGAGGCTGTACGCTATCTCCCCCTGCCCGGACCTGTCAACGACCAGCGGCAGGGACCGCCGGCCGAGGCGCGGCGGGCGTTGGGAGCGGAAGGAACCTGACGACTTTGCAATCGCCATCCGGAGACGGGGTAGCTTTGAATGATGGTGGCCTTGAGCTCCATAAGGTCTGCACGAGGCAGCATGAGACGTACATGCCGTAATCTTCCACGGTATTACGCTCTGGGAGGACGCGAGATAAGCGCTGGCCTCGAATGCCGCCAAGCCCGTCCCACTCAGGGCAGGTGTTGCCGCACCCGGTCGATGATCTGCGTGCGCAGCGCCTCCGCGTCGCGGAAGATGCGTTCGGCGCGCTTGCGTGTGTTTTCAACGCCGTTGCCCGCCCCTGCAGGAATGCCGGCAAGATAGGTGCGCGCGGTGACGATGCCGCCGACCACACCGGCAAACGCCAGCGCGGCGCCGGTGCCGATTTCGGCGATCGCCTTGACCCCCACGCGGCCCAGCGCGCGCAGCGCGAGGTTCAGCAGGGCGTGGCAGCTCTCCGCGGTGCGCAGCGGCACCTCGGAGGCGTAGAGCAGCGCCCTGAGCCGGCCCGGCTCCGAGTCGCCTGTTCTGTCGCCGGCGCGGCGTGACGAGGCCACCGCCGAGGCGGCCTGGGCGCCATGCTCCACCAGGGCGAGCAGGTCGCGCCGCAGCGACAGCGCCTTGTCGTGCATGAGTCGCAGCTCGTCTTCGGCCTTCTCGCTCTTGCAGTCATCCAGCGCCCGCAGGCAGACCGACGCGATCATCGAGGCGGCCAGCGCGCCGGCCATCGCTCCGCTCGAGCCGGTCGGAGCACCGGCTTCGGGCGAGGAGATCCAGTCGAGATATCGTGTGTACTGGCGGCGGGAAGTCTCTTCCGGCGTCATCGGGCCGTTCGAACCACAGGGACGACGTGAACCATTTGAACCATCTCAACTCAACCGCATGAAGCAAGGAAACCCGCGTGCGCAGAGGGATGCATTGAACGTACGGTGAGAGGACGCGGCGGTCAAGAAGCAGCTTCGTCTCGCGCTTCTTCGTAGCTGAGCAAACGGTCGCGCACCACCAGGACGCCGTTCTTCACCACGGTGTTCACATGGTTGATGCCGGGGCGGTACGGCAGTTGCTGGTAATTGGGGACATCCAGCACCAGGATGTCCGCCAGCTTGCCCGCCTCGAGCGTGCCGACCGTTTCGTTTCGTCTGATTGTTACGGCAGCGTTGAGGGTCGCCGCCACGATCGCCTCCTCGGCCGTCAACCCCATGTTGAGGCAGGCCAGCGCGATCATCAGCTGCATCGACTCGCTGTTACAGGTGCCTGGATTCAGATCGGTCGCGATGGCCACGGCCACCCCCAGATCGATCATTTTGCGCGCCGGCGCCGAGTGTTTTTCTCGCATGCAGAAGGCGGCGCCCGGCAACAGCACGGCCGGCACGCCGGCCTGTGCCATCAAGCCGAGCCCTTCGTCGGTTGCCCGCTCGAGGTGATCGGCCGAAGCCGCCTTGACCTCGGCGGCCAGCTCTGCGCCACCGCAGGCGGTGAGCTGGTCGGCGTGCAGCCGCGGAGTGAGCCCAGCCTTGATCCCGGCCTGCAGGATGCGGCGCGACTCCTGCAGGCTGAAGGCCCCCTGCTCGCAGAAGACATCGCAGAATTCGGCCAGCCGGTCCGCCGCCACCGCCGGGATCATCTTGTCGATGACGAGGCGGATGTAATCCTCCCGGCGCTGCCTGTGCTCGGCCGGCACGGTGTGCGCTCCGAGAAAGGTCGGCACGATGTCCATCGGGTGCAGCTCGCGGGCCCTGGCCAGCACCCGCAGCAGGCGCAGCTCGTCTTGCACCGTCAGACCGTAGCCACTCTTTGCCTCGCAGGTGGTGACCCCTTCGAGCAGCATCCGGTCCATCCGCTGAAGCACGGTGTCGAGCAGCTCTTCGTCGGTGGCCTGGCGGGTGGCCTGCACGGTCGACATGATGCCGCCGCCTTCTTCAGCTATCTGCTGATAGGTGGCGCCGGCCAGACGGCGGGAGAACTCGGCCTCGCGGCTGCCGGCAAAAGGCAGGTGGGTGTGGCAGTCGACGAATCCCGGGGTCACGACCCGATCGGAAGCGTCGATCACCGTGGCCGAGTCCTCCATCGAGACTTCGGCCTCGAACGCGTCGCGAGTGCCCACAAAAACGATGCGGCCCTCACGGGCCGCAAGACATCCCCCTTCGATGATCGCGAGATTCTTCATCTCGCCGCGCACGCGGGGCGCGGGTCCCTTCAGGGTCAGCAAC
>DASROJ010000192.1:0-10753 GCA_035646975.1 Patescibacteria group bacterium | reverse complement strand
GGTGCAGCCATCGCAGGCCGCGCAGGCGGCGCCAGTGACGCCCGAATCACCCGATGCCGAGGCCGGAAGCGCGATGCCTCCCGCGCGCTCGCCCTCCCGGACCCCCGGCGCGATGACGCAGCTCCCCGCGTCGCGGCTGTCGATCCCGGAGCATGGTGTGGGCCGGGGCGTTGTCCATCACGAGCTGGTGGGCAAAGACGAGAGATTCGCGGAGGGGGAGCGGGTCTGGTTCTGGACGCTGGTCCAGGGCGGCACGCCCGGGGAGTCGATCGACCACGTCTGGCTCCACGAGGGAAAAGAAGCGTTTCGCGTCACGATGGAGCTGGGTGGCGCACGCTGGCGCACCAGGAGCTACCACGATCTCAGCCCGGGCTCGAAAGGGCGCTGGGCCGTCGAGGCGCGGGACGAATCCGGACACCTCCTGGCCCGGGCGGAGTTCGACTGCTCCGCTCGTCCCTAACCCTTCAGCGTCATCGTCCCGGTGGGATGCTCCCCGTCGTCGCCGATCTGGGAATGGGTGCCGTGGAACTCCCCTTCGGTGAAGCTGCCGGTGAACACGAAGGTGCGGTTCTGCCGATCGTTGAGCACACGTCCTTTGAGGGTGCCTTCTTTCAAGGATCCTTCGGCCGTGCCGAGGTAGGTATGCGGCTCGCCCTGGAACACGAAGTGGAATGCCACGTCCCACTTCCCCTCGCCGGCCGGCGTGAAGACCGCATCGAGGTCCCCCGACTTTTCCGCATCGGTCCACTCGTAGGTGCCCTTCAGCGTCCGCTTGCCCTCCGCGCCGGCGGCAACACCGGGTGACATCGCCAGCGCCGCAACCACCGCCAGACCCACCATCGCCGTCCGCATCTGGATTCTCCTCTCGAGGACCGGGAACTCGTGCGGCTATTCTTGCACACCGCCCGGGCACCCGCCCGGGATGCCGTCGTCGTGCCGGCGGCGGCTGGAGGGGGTACTCACACACCTGCAGGGGGAGAAACGGGCTCGACGGAAGTCATGAGCCATCGGCCAGCCAGTGCACAGGCCTGGCGCGGGTCCGACTCCCGTCGACTCAAATAAGTAATTTATTTTCAATTACTTAACTTCTCATCATTGGGATCCCTGGCTCGGTCTTGCGGCTGGCATTCTGATGCGCTACCATGGCCGTGATTAATAACACGGCCATGATAATTATCTTGGCCGTGTGAACCCTGGGAGAGAAGGGGGAAACCGTCATGGCTGACAAGCACTCTTCGCCTGGATCTGGCATTTCCAGACGAGGCCGAGAAGCTGAGGAGCTGCTGGCGCAGGCCTTTGAGCAAGCGGGATGGCGCGTGTCCCGTCAGCAGCCAGATCGGCAGGGTCATCGTCCCGACTTCCTGGTTCGGCGGCCAGCTGCGTCGTACGCAGTCAAACTCAAACTGGCGGCGGAGGGAAGAAGCGACCGCCTGATCCCACTCTGGTCGCAGTCTTACATCCAGGCTGCGCGCGTGGCTGGAGAGCATGTTCCTCTTGCAGTCGTCGCAGCTCCAAAGATCGCGCCGCGCGTCGCTCGGAATGTCCTCGACTTCGCTGAACGATACGCACCCAACGCCGCGGTGGGTGTCATCGACCTTGTGGGCCTGCGGCTGTTTCGTGGGCCTCACCTGGAGGACCTGAATGCTCTGGTTTCCTCAGCGCCTGGATTGAGGTGGAGGGTTCCCGGAGATCGGGCCCACCTGTTCTCCGACCTCAATCAATGGATGCTCAAGGTGCTCCTGGCGCCGGAGCTTCCACCCGAATTGCTCTCCGCCCCCCGAGGCAACTACCAGAATGCATCCCAGCTCGCTGGTGCCGCCCGAGTCTCAGTGATGAGTGCCTTCCGATTCCTGCAACTGCTTCGGCGGCAGGGGTATTTGCACGAGTCAGCTCCTCACTTTCGGCTGGTACGCCGTGACGATTTGTTCAAAGGATGGCAGGCATCAGCGCTTCGGAGCTATAACGAAGCGCCAATGCGGTTTCTCCTGCCTGGCCGTGATCCAGGCATCGGGATTCGACAGTTGCTGAAAGGCAACCGTGCATGCATGGCACTTTTTGCGGCGGCTGAGGAACTCGGCTTCGGCCATGTGGGTGGAGTGCCATCATATTTATACGTCCGACGGCTGGCCGTTGACCTCTCGGCGTGGAAGAACGTCGTCCTGGCCGAGGCACATGAGGTGCCTGATCTCATCGTGCGTCAAGCGCCAGCACCAGAGTCGGTTTTTCGTGGGATGGTTCGCCCTCGTGGCCTGGCTTCCTGCGACATCCTGCAGGTCTGGCTCGATGTCGGCGGCCACCCCTCACGCGGGCAGGAACAGGCGGACTTCATACGGCAAGGTGTACTCGGGCCGGTGCTTCGGGGTGATCATCGTGGATGACTTTGTCTCGTTCTCACGTCTCCTTGATGCACTCAGGCCATGGCTTGGTCAGCTCGTCATCGTGGGCGGCTGGGCGCATCGACTGCATCGGTTTCATGAAAGAGCACAGCCGCCGGCCTACGCCCCGTTGCGAACAAAGGACGCGGACGTCGCCTTTCCGACCAATGCCCCGATTGATGGCGACATCGCCGCAGCGTTGAAGGCTGCCGGCTTCCATGAAGCGACCTCGGCCGATCTCTCGCCACCAATCACTCAATATCGCCTCGGGGCCGATAAGGGTGGATTCTACGCTGAGTTCCTTGCACCACTCCGCGGGAGTGTTGTGAAGCGAAACGGCAAGCTCGATTTCACGATGGCGAAGGCGGGCGTGACCGCGCAGAAGCTCCGATTCCTGGACATATTGCTTGCCCAGCCTTGGGCGGTGCGGCTGAGCGATGAGGTGGGCCTGCCGATGCGGCCGCCGATCGACGTCATGGTACCCAACCCGGTGAGCTTCATCGCGCAAAAACTTCTGATTCGCAAGCATCGTGGGCGAGCGAAACAGGCGCAGGATGCGCTCTACGTTCACGACACGCTGGAGCTCTTCGGAGGCGAACTTCCGATGCTGAGAGCTTTATGGCGCGAGGGTATCCGCCCCACGTTGCCTGGGAGAACCGCGAGATCCGTCGAGCGGCTGTGCACGGAACAGTTTGGAGCTGTCGGCGATACCATCAGAAGTGCCGCGCGGTTGCCACAGGATCGAACGCTTCAACCTGAGCGATTTCAGGCGGTTTGCATGTACGGTCTCGAGGAGATCTTCACCACGATCTCCGATGGCGGTGACGGGGAGGACCAGTCAGGACGGCTCGTCGGTAGCTAAACTGAATCTAGGTTAGCGGGCCGGTCAAACTGCATTCGATGCCGAGCCGGCGGAGGTAGGCGATCAGCTCGTCCGGATCGACGTGGCGGTCGTGCGGCACCAGCCCTGTCTGAGCGAACCGGCCGGAGGCGATGGCGCGAATCGCCAGCACTGCCGGCGCCACGGCGGCCAGGTAGCTGCGCCGGGGAGCAAAGACGCGCGCCTGCGTCACGGCGCCCGATCCATCCTCGATCTCAGCCAGCATCCCTCCGGCCATCGAGCCAAACGCGCGAGCCAAAGACATCGGCCTTCGCCCGGCTCGAGCGATTCTCGCCGCGACGGATGGCGCACGGGCCAGAAAGGAGAAGACCCGGTTCAGACCCGGCACTCGGGTGTCCACCCAGAAATCAGCATCCCGGAGCGTCGGGAAGATGGGTGGGAGGGACGCGGCATGCACGCTCTCGATGAGATAACCCCGCGCCCGGCCTATCGGCGGCGACATCAGGAACGCTCTCGACTCCCGCCAGCCGCGGGCCGAAACCAGTCGACCCCCTCGCAGGATGCGGATCGGCCGCCCCAGCGAATGGCGGAGCGCGCCGCTCGTCCCGGCGGTGGCGGTGACCCGCGAGGCAGGCGACAGATAGACGCTGACGCGCGCGGGGTCGCACACGCCGCTTGCAAGAATGAGAGCAGCGAGCAGAGTGGTGACGGACGAACAGCTCGTGAGGACACGGATCCCCTTCGCCTCGATCCGGCTCCGTAAGGCATCGATCTTGAGATAGTGCCCCAGGCTGTCGGAGAGATCGATCACATCACAGCCGATGTCGAGCGCCGCCTCGATGAGGGCGGCGCTGCGTTCCTGGAACGGGCCCGCCGCATCGAGCACGATGTCGCCAGTCAGGAGGACCTGCCGGAGGGCAGCTGGATCTTCGGCATCCAGTCTCAGGTCGGGCGGGCTGCCATCAACTCGCCCGATCTCTCGGGCCGCGACCAGCAACGCCAGCCCTTCCGCCTGCAACAGCTCCACTGCCGCGCGGCCAAAGAATCCGGTTCCCCCCAGGACGATGATTCTCCGGCTCACGATATCCGCCGATGATCCAGGATTCCTATCCAGACAACCCACGGACAGAACAGGATGAAGAGCACGGCCATCGAAACGGCAATCCCCGTAGCGTTTCCGGTCAAGGAGAAGCCGCCCAGCACAAGACCGGTTGCCCAGGTTACCCAGGCGCACGCGCGTGAGGGACCACGAATCCACGGGCTGCCGAGCGTGAGAAGGACCCCGCAGAGAGTGTAGAGCGTGTTTCCCCACGCGCCTGTGAGAAGACGTGCCAGGACCTCGATTCGATCGAAGTCGGCAGGCAGCCATCCGATGTAAAGCGATTCAGCCAGCAGGTCGCCGCCGATACCGGCCATTGCCAGGGTCATCGCGGCAATCCCCAGGGGTCGCGAGCGAACGCGGGCCGCCCACCAACTGTAGAACCCAAGCAGACTCATCGCGGCAATCATCCAGATGCCCCAGCCTGTGCGCCAGCGCGCTGCGTGCTCCGTGATGTATTTCAGACGCGCCGTACGATCGCCGACCGTCTCCAGCCCGGGGGAAAGCAGCAGAGGGACGGCCACCGCGGCCAGGAAGTTCAACGTCGCGCACAAGTATGGAGCCGACGCGCGCAGTCGCTCACCGATGCGCGTTGCCTCGAGCAGGAACAGCCCGAACGGGAGCCACCAGACGAGGTCGTTGAAGAGGATGAGCGTGAATGTACGAATCGGCCACTCACCGGCATTCACCGTGGCGACCCAGCCGATCGGGCCCAACGTCTTGCCCAGCAGGCCGATCGCGATGAACGGAAAGGCCCGGTCGAGCCGCCAGGCCGCATAGCCATAGCCCAGCGCGTACACGCCTACGACCATCCCGAGGCATTGCCAGATGGCGGGGTAGCGTGGCGGGTCCATGCCGAACAAGTCGAAGAAGGCTCGCGGCCACACGATCGTCCAGACGGCAAACGCGACGTTGTAGGCTGCCGCCAGCGCGAAGAACACGCGGTAGAAGCAAGCGCGGGTCTCGTAGGGTACGGTCACGGTGGGTCCCGGACAACCAGCAGGCCCGATTGCTCGACTCCGTGCTTCAGACCCCACAGCCGCTCCCGGATGTCCCTGCCGAACACCCATCCGACAATGGGATCGAGCAGCCATCGCAACCATAGCCACCGGGTCTCGAAGACATAGCGGAAGATCACCTCCGTCGAGCCACTCGGATGGGGCCTGAAGCGCCAGCTTCCGGCGAACTGATGGAGAAAGGCAGGCCCCTGCACCATCTTCATTGCCACCACCTCCGGGCGGTTCACCACGACATACTCCACCACCATCGTCAGACCCGTCCATGATTTGACCCAGACGCGTACGCCGACGGCCGCCTCTTGCGCGTCGTTGAGGAAGCGCATGTCACGTAGAAACGGATCCCATCTCAAACGAAGCCGGTAGTCCTGGGCGAGATCGAACAGTGGCTGCTGCGGCGCGAGGATCAGAACGGATTCTTCCACCACTGGCATCGTCGACGCTCCACTTCCAGGATATCAGCCAGGCAGCCGCAGCTCGTAAAAGCAGGAAGCCGCGCCCCGTTTGTCGCCCACCGGCTCGAGCCGGAACCTGCGGTGCAGGGCGGAGACGAAATCCGCCGGAACGAGCTGGCTCGTCAGCCGGGTCGTCGAGAAGCTCCCGTCGACGATCCAGTGGTCGGCCAGGCAACGGCCTCCACGTGCGGTGGTGTTGCGGACTTCGGTCTCGATCACGTCGACCAGCGCGGAGGTGAAGGTCTGGGGCGTTGAGCGCTCGCCCGCCTCGCGGGCCGGCTTGACGTTGATCGCCAGCACGCTGACGGGACGACCGTCGAGATAAATCCTGTAATAGACGGAACGGTCCGTGCCGGAGGCCAGGATCAGATCGCCATCACGAGCGGCATCCGGTGCGGCGCGCGCGGCCTGCAGGATGTCGTTGGGCGTTTGGTTCCATCGATGGTAGCCAATGCCCGAGAGCGTCAGCAGTACGAGGCAGCATGCCATGGAGCCGCGCGCCAGCAGTTGATGCTGAAGCGGGACAGGGGCCGGCCGCTCCGCGTCGCCGGGAGCCAGCAGCGACAGCGCAAGGTAGCAGGGCAGCAGCACCATGCCCCAGAACTCCGCGCCCGTGGCGTCCCACCAGGTCGAGAAGATCGCCAGCGACGCGGCCCAGGAGATCAACGCGACGAAAAGCGCGGCGTGCCTGACGGTGCGACGCCCGGCGGCAAGAAACCGGGCCACCGCGTAGAGGGCCAGCGCACCGAAATAAATCTCGAGCCATCGGGGGCTCCCCCCGGGAGGCCGGAGAACGGCTTTCACAAAGCGTCCGGACGCCGGCTGCAGCGTGGCGGCGGACAAATCCCCCTTGCCCCAGTATCCGAACTGCACGTGAAGCGTCAGCCATCGCCAGAAAGAAGCCGTGTCGCGATGTCCAAGAGCCAGTCCGACTGCCAGGTAGGTCATCCCCACCACGATCAGGGGAAGGAGATAGCAGACCGCGAGCCGGCCGGCGAGCCGGCGTCGATCCTTGCGATGGCGAGCCAGCTCGTACACCAGGATCACCGGGAGCATGAGGATCGCCGTCTGGTGGAAGTACAACGCTCCGGCAATGCCGGTGGCGGTCACCAGGCGGCTGCGCCGCGAATCGCCGGCGATGACACCCAGCAGGCAGATGCACTGGAACAGGCTCGTCAGACCATAGACTTCGATCTGGGAGCTGAAGAACCAGGACGCTCCCGACAGACCCAGCATGAGCGTCATGACAGCCGCGTCGAGGATTATGGCACCCATCCTCCGCGCGACGAGGTAGAAGGCCGCCGAGGCCATCGCGCTGATCGCGAGATTGACCCACTGGAGGAAGAGCATCCTGCCGTCCGGGGACCCCAGCAACGAGGCGAACGGGATCAGCAGCCCTCGCAACAGAGGGTTGTAGAGCAGATGGTGCGGATGCCAGAACTGATCGCCCGGCCACATGATGTCGTGCGCGTACCAGGTCGAGTCGCCGGTCAGGTGGTTGGAAATCGAAGAGGCGTAGGCGAGCAGGAACAGGACGAAGAAGATCGTGGCGCCAGCGATTCCTGTTTCGATTCGGGGCCCGGGCCGCGGTGCGACGTCCTGGTTCAAGGGTCTCTCACTCTGCCCGCCTCGAACGCCGGCATTGGAGCCGGTACCGACGTCCCGAAGCTTCGTCTCAGAAGGCGGGCGGGCCCGCCTGCTCGAGATAGAGTCGACGGTACCCCTCGCGTTCTGCTTCGAGTTTTTCCATCAGCTGCAGAAAATCGGCGCGCTCGCGCAGCGGGTCGAGCAGCGGGTCGGCCGCGAACAGGGTCGGACACGGGTAGCCGTTGTCCACGGCATCGCGCAGCCATCTGCTGGCGTCGTCCAGATCCCCCAGCGCCACCAGCGCGCAAGCGACGTCGTACTGCGCGTGGTGATAGTGGCCGAAATCCCGGCGCAGCTTTCGTGTGCGCTGGATGCCGCGGCGGGCGCGCACCCGATCTCCCTGCAGCGCCGCCATCAGGGCGCCTAGCGAGTGGATCTGCAGGTAATCGGGGCTCTCGCGTGCGATCCGCTCCACCGTGCGCGCGGCTTCCGCGAGCCGGCCCAGCCGAATCTGGCTGAGCGCCAGATTGGTCCAGGCCCATCGATCGGTGGAGCTGCCCAAGCTCCCCTCGAGGATCGTCGCGGTTTCGGCGAAGCGGCCCTGGTGCATCCGGCAGGTGGTGAGGTGTATGCGCGCGTAGGAGTCTTCCGGGTCGCTGGCCAGCGCGTGTCTGAACTCGGCCTCCGACTCATCGACGAGGCCCACGTGAAACAGCACCAGTCCCAGCAGATAGCGGGCAGCCGTGAGGGCGGGGTTCGCCGCCAGGGCGGCGCCGGCCTCCCGGATGGCGGTGGCGTGGTCGAAGTGGCCGTCGGGGCTCCAGGCGAGCCGACCCCGCGCGTAACGCGCTTCGGGAAGCGCCGGGTCGAGATCGAGCGCACGCTCACATGCGGACTGCGCTCGCTCGTACCAGTCGGCATCGGGCGCGTGCTCGAACGCCATGCGCGCGTACGCATCGGCCAATGCGGCCCAGGCGGAGGCGAAAGTGGGATCGGCGTCGCGGGCCTGCTCGAAAGCATCGATCGCCGAGTTGACACTCGCCAGCCCGCTTTGAAAAAGGCTGAGCCGGCCGCGCAGGTAGTGCTCATGAGCCAACCCCTGCGGCGCGTTGCGGCCAGCCTGTGTCGGGCGCCGCTCGCCGGCCGAGCCAAGCTCGACATGCAGCGCCTTGGCGATACGACGCGAGACATCGTCCTGCATCGCGAAGACGTCGGCCAGGCAGGCGTCTATCTTCGAGGCCCAGAGCGACCGGCCGTCGGCCGACACGAGCTGAACGGTGACGCGCAGCTTTTCGCCGGCGCGCTGGAAGCTGCCGACGACGACCGCGTCCACCGCCAGGTCGCGCGCGACACGCTGCGGGTCGGCCGGGTGATCCTGGTAGCGCAGGACGGCCGCGGTGGGGCGAACGACCAGAGCGCGCACGAGCGACAGCTCCGTGATCGTCGCGTCGGCGAGACCGACCCCGATGTGGGCCGTGTCCGGGCTGCCGGTGAGGTCCTTGAGCGGCAGGACGGCCACCGTCGGCAGCTCGCGCACCGTGGCGGACTGCGGCGCTGCGGGCCCAAGGCTCGAAGCTTCCAGTGCGAACGCAAGGTCGCGCGCGGAGGCGAACCGCTCGGATGGGATCTTCTCGAGGCAGCGGCGCACGACACGCTCGAGCCCTTGCGGCACACCGAGCGCGGGCTGATCGTCACGCAGCACCGCGCTGAGTGTCTCGGCGGCCGAGGGCCGCAGGAAGGCCGGTGCCCCCGCCAGCATCTCGTACAGGACCGCGCCGAAGGCGAAGATATCCGAACGCGCGTCGGCCTCCTGTCCGCGCGCCTGCTCCGGCGAGAGGTAGCCAACCGTTCCGACGATCGTGCCGCGAGTGGTCAACCCGCTCAGTGTGCCGTCACCGGATCCGGTCGTCGTGTCGGGCCGACGCAGCGTGGCCAGACCGAAGTCGAGGATCTTGGCTCGCCCGTCGAGGGTCAGGAAGACGTTTTCGGGTTTGAGGTCGCGATGGACAATCCCGCGCTCGTGGGATGCGGCAAGACCCCGGGCGATCTGCGTGGCGAGCTCGGTTGCTTTGCGCGGCGGCAGGGCCCCGGCGCGGAGCCGATCGCGCAGCGTCTGCCCTTCGAGCAGCTCCATCACGACGTAAGGCGCATCCTCCGCCTTGCCGATGTCGTAGACGGTGACGATGTTCGGGTGGTTCAGAGCGCCCACCGCGCGTGCCTCCCGCTCGAAGCGTCGGAGCCAGTCGGGGTCTGCGGCCATGTCGTCGGCAAGCACCTTGATCGCCACCTCGCGACCGAGGCGCGGGTCGCGGGCCCGGTAGACGATCCCCATGCCACCGGCGCCCAGATGCCCGATGATTTCATAGGGGCCGAGACGGCTGCCCTCAACGAGCGCCATGCGACGTCCGGCAGCTTCGGTTCGAGCATGATTCTGGCAAGTGAACGAGGACAGCCGACATCAGGGCTCCCATGGATGCATGGAGAGGTCAAGCCAGGTTCATGGTACGTCCGACAAGGGTCATGCCGTCAACCTCGGAGGGTCCGCGGGACTCTGAACCAGGTCAACCGCCGCTGAGGGCGGCCTTCCGCCGTGCGAGACTTTCGGCGGGCCATATCGACTTCGGATCGTAATAGGCGTCGAAGGCGGCAGCCGACTCGGGCAATTGCACCCAGGGCAGCTTCGACCGGATGTAGATGTGCACGTCGGGACGCACGGCGGAAGGCTCATCGAGCGTGCCTGCCCGGACAAACCTGAATTGGGTCCGGCCTCCGTATTCGCTCCAGACCGCCACCTGGCACCGCGGGCACCTGAAGATGCGGTTCGGGGTGCCACCGTTGGGCGGCATGTCGACAGGCTGAGGGTCTCCGCTCAGCAGCTCGACACGCGTGGACTCAATCAGCAGGTTGATGACGAACGCGCTGCCCGTGTGCCTCTGGCAGTTCAGGCAGTGACAACAGTGCACGATCAATGGCTCGGAGGTGAGCTGGTAGCGCACCTCCGAGCAGGCGCAACCACCAGCCAGCGTGGCGCTCATGGTGACCTCCTTCGGATTCGTCCCCATCTGAATCCAGCGATGTGCCGGGGAATTCTCCCGGGTCGCAACGCCGGTCTGCATAGAATCTATGCATCCAGTCGCCAGCCATCATAATCCGCGCGCCTGCGCGCGTGGCGGCCGACCTCGGTTCGCCGCTTGAACCGCCCGAAAACGAAGTTTCGGCCGCCCCCGAAGCGACCGACAGCGTGGCATGTGCATTGCTCATGTAGCTCGCTCACGTGCATCGCTCATGCCTGCCGCGGCAGCGTGCGTCATCACGGCGAAGCAGCGACCCCCCTGAGGGGGCAGCGTCCGGCCTGAATCCGTTTTCGAACTGTCTATCCG
>DASROJ010000191.1:0-10471 GCA_035646975.1 Patescibacteria group bacterium | reverse complement strand
CTCGAGCAGCGGGCGCAGCAGATTTGTCGCCAGCTGTTCCGAGCCCACCGACATCCTGAGAAACTGTCCGGCGATCAGGTGGCTCGAGGCTGCCTCGCCACGTCGTTCGAGGAAGTCGAGTATCGTCGCCGTCAGCCCAGGACCCCGGTGGTTCGACCTCTTCACCGAAGCAGCCTCCCTGCCCGTTCGTTGAAACAGCCCCGTACGGCTGATAGTATCCGCCAGGAGACCTCATCCCTTGGATCAAAATCGCCTGCCTCCCGGACAGACCGTCACCGAGAAATGGCCGGTCCTCACCTACGGCGAGACGCCCCGCATCGACACCAGCGTCTGGCGTTTCAAGCTCACCGGCCTGGTCGATGAGCCGACGGAGCTTGCCTGGGACGATCTCATGGCGTTGCCCTCGATCCGGATCACCTGCGACATGCACTGCGTCACCCGGTGGAGCAAGTTCAACAGCAGCTTCGAAGGGGCGCGTGTGCGCGACCTGCTGTCGATGGCCAGACCCAGGCCGGGCGCCACGCATGTCATGGCGCAAAGCTATGGCGGGTACACCACCAACATCCCGCTGCCGGATCTGATGGGCGACGATGTCCTGCTCGCCTACAGATATGATGGCAAACCGCTCGAGCCCGACCATGGTGGGCCCTGCCGTCTCCTGGTGCCGAAGCTGTATCTCTGGAAGAGCGCGAAGTGGGTCAATGGATTCGAGCTGATGGACAAGGATCGCCCCGGGTTCTGGGAGCGCGCCGGCTATCACATGTATGGCGACCCCTGGAAAGAGGAGCGGCACGGGTGGAGCTGGTGAGCCCGATCGCCGCGTTTGCCCTGACGGCCCTGGCGCTGATGCCCCGGGCCGCGGAGGACCCTCAGCAGGGATACACCCGCAGCGCACCCACCGCGATGCGGTCGGCCCCCACGCAGGGGCTGGCTCACATCCAGGCCGGCGAGCGGGCGGTGGATGTCTACCAGAAGAAACCGAAGGGAGAAGGGACCTGGCCTGGTGTCGTGATGCTGCACGACTCCATGGGGATGTCGCGCCAGGCGATGGACATGGTCGAACGGCTCTCGGCCGAGGGGTTCGTGGTGTACGCCCCCGACCTGTACGGGGGCCGGTACGCACTGGACGCCGACAAAGGGCGCGAGCTCTCCGTGCTGATGAACGAAGAAGAGGCGCTGCTGTCGATCGAGGCTCTGGTGGCGCACGTCAGATCGCTGCCGGAAGTCGGGGACCATCGTGTCGGAGTGGTCGGCTTCGACATGGGCGGCGCGCTGGCGCTGAAGGTGGCGATGGGCTCCCAGGATCTTTCTGCCCTGGCGGTGGCCGACACCAGGCCGAAGGTGGATGCCGACGGCTTGCGCCGGATCGGCTGCCCGATCCTCGCGCTGTTCGCCGGCAACGACGAGAAGATCCCGCCCGCCGACATCGCCGGATTCCGCGCGGCGCTGTCGGCCGCGGGCCGCACGGCGGACCTGAAAATCTTCGATGGCGTGGGCCACGGGTTCATGAAGCACGGCGACCCGTCCTACAAGGCTGAGGATGCCGGCGCCGCATGGGCCAGGATCGTGGCCTTCTTCAAGGAAAACCTCTGACGGAGGATGGCAGGTGCCCACACGACCCGGTCGCGATCTCGAGACGTTTCCCAACCCGCGCCCGGGTCGCGATTACCAGATCGAGTTCACCTGTCCCGAGTTCACCTGTGTCTGCCCCCGGACCGGCCAGCCCGACTTCGCCACGGTGCGGATCAGCTATACACCCGCAGACCTCTGCGTCGAGCTCAAGTCGCTCAAGCTCTATCTGTGGTCGTTCCGCGATGAAGGCCACTTCCACGAGGACGTCACCAACCGGATCCTCGACGACCTGGTGGCCGCGATCGCTCCGAAGCGAATGACCGTGGTGGGCGACTTCAACGTGCGCGGCGGCATCCACACCGTGGTTACCGCGAAGCACCCGCCTGGCTCAGAAACGCGCTGACCGCCGCCCCTTCCCGCTGACGCAGACTCACGCAGTCGTTCACCATGTCCGTGACCCGCGCCAGGGTCGTGCTGGTTCCCTGCGCGCTGTGCGCCGGGTCCGCGAAGAAGGTCTTTGCCGCCTCAAGACGCTGTGGCTCGCAGCCGGCGGCGAAAAACGGCATGAAGCCGGCGAACTGCGGTGGTATCCGTGAGATGATCGTCGGGTAGTTCTCCGTGATGAACTGGAACAGGCGGTCCCGCCCCTTTGACGTGCTGCCCATCCCTCGCGTCACCTGGAATATCTCCTGGGGCCGCAGCTTGCCTTCCAGCGAATACTTCACCGCCTCTTCCGAGATGGCCGGATCCCTGAATGACCCGAGCGCGCCGAGGTACCGCTCCCGTTCCTGCGGCGTGGTGGCCGTCTCGAACCGCCGCCGGAATTCGTCGAACAGGGCCCGGTCTCCATCCAGCGCATCAAGACGCAGCGCCACCGCCGCCAGAGAGGGATCCACCGCCTTGGGGTCGGCCATGTAGGTCTTCGCGAGCGTGCGCGCCTGTTCGAGCACCCGGGTGTCCTCCCCCTCCACGCCGAGCCAGCCGATCAGCTGCGGCCGCACCATCGAGACGCTCTGCGCCTCGCCCGGTTTTCCCGCCAGCCCGAACCGTTCGAGCGCCGGGCCCAGCGTGGCTCGCACGTAACCGGCGAACAGCGTCCTCGACTCATCCGGCACGAAGGCGAACTTGACCTTTTCCAGCGACCCCAGCACCTCGGACAGGACCAGCGGCTGGGGGTCGGCGGAGAACTTGCCCAGGACGTTCAGGTAGTCGTCGCCGTGTATTGCGCCGGCGTCGAGCAGCGCCGACAGATTGCCGAGAAAGCCGATCCGTTCGCGATCGCTCAGGGTCCGTGGTGCGTCATCGGCCATCCTGCGCAACATCGCGGGCGGCACCGACCATCGGTAATAACCGGAGGCCTCGGCGTCGGGCAGGACCCAGGCGATCGGGCCGCCGAGATCGACGGTCTGCGCCTCCTTGTCCAGCAGGAGCGTTTTCGTTCGTGTGGTGGCGCCGTCGGAGTATTTCAGCGTGAGCGGAATCTGCCAGTTCTGCTGCGGCATGCGCACGCCGAAATTGGCGAACCGACTCTGGCTGATCCTGACGCTTCCCTCTCCCACCGGCTCCACGCTCACCAGGGGCAGCCCCGCCTGATCGAGGAAGCTCTCCATGGCCGGGCGCATGTCCCGGCCCGCCGCCTTCGACACCGCGCTCCAGAGGTCGGATGCCGTGGCGTTGCCTCCGGCATGAGCCTGCAGGTAGTCGAGCACACCCTGGCGGAACTTTTCGGGCCCGGCCCATGTCTCGAACATCCCCAGCACCGTCTTTCCCTTGTTGTAGGCGGTGCCGACGTTTTCCAGCTTGTTGTCGGCCGGGTCGATGTGACGGCGAATCGCCTGCGCGGAGGGTCTCGCGTCGCCGCTCATCGTACCTTCGACGCTCTGCAATTCGCTCAGATCGAGGCGGAACTCGGGGCTGACCTGCGAGGCGATCTTGTCCCCCATCCAGTCGGCGAACGATTCGTTGAGCCAGAGGTCGTCCCACCATTCCATGGTCACCAGGTCGCCGAACCACATGTGGGCCAGCTCGTGCGCCGTGGTCCGCTCGAGGTTCCTGATCTGAGCCGGGCTGCCCGAGGCCTGGTCGACCAGGAGCAGCGGCTCCGAGAAGGTGATCGCGCCGGGATTCTCCATCGCCCCGGGCCAGTAGTCGGGCACCGCGATCAGGTCGAGCTTCTCGAACGGATATTTCCTGTCGAAGTACTTCTCCAGGGCCGCCAGCAGCGGCGGCGTGCTGGCCGCCGCCAGCGCGGCGAGGTTCTTCTTCCCCTTCACGGTGACCACCCTTCCCGGGATCGACATGCCGGGGATTTCCAGCGTGTCGAACGGGCCGGTGGCGATCGCCAGCAGGTACGACGGCAGCGGCGGCGTCTTCCGAAAGACGGTGGTGCGCCAGCCGGCCGTCACCGTTTCCTTCTCCACCGGGGTGTTGGTCACCGCCATGTGGCCCTCGGGCACCACCATCGTGAGCTGATACGGGATCTTGAACGAGGGCTCGTCCCAGCAGGGAAACGCCCGGCGCGCATCGTCGGCTTCGAACTGCGAAAAGGTATAGCTCAGGTTGGCCTGCTCCACCCGGTACAACCCGACGGCGCGTGTGCCGAAGCGCGCGGAAAAGTCGATGTCGAGGGAATAGGCCCCCGGCGCGAGCGGCTCCTTGAAGGACAGCGTCACCAGGCCGAGATCACCCGGCTGATGCTCGAGCGGGATCTCGCGTCCGCCGGCGGCCGTCAGCACCACCCGATCCAGCGTCATCTCCTGGGCGTGGAAGCGGAAAGAGGACACCTCCTGCCTGACCTGAAGCTCGATGCGGGCCGAGCCGGTGTACGCGGGCTGGGCCGCGTCGAGCGTCAGTCTCACCGACTCGCTCACGGGCGTCACTGTCTGCCCGAGACGCTGGTCTTCCTTGGCCATGGCGAGGAACCCGGATGCGGCCAGGACGATGCAGAAGAACGATGCGACGCTGCCTCGCGGGAACGATGAAAACGGCATGCGAAACCCTCCTGTCTATCTCAGGAAAAAATACCGTGCCACGAACATCGCGCTCAACGCATACATCGGCCAGCCGACCTCGCGCCAGCGCCCGGCAGCCACCTTGAGGCACGGATAGGCGATGAATCCGATCGCCAGCCCATCCGCGATGCTGAAACTGAATGGGATTCCCGCCATCACCAGGAAGGCCGGCAACGCCTCGGTGGGATCGTCCCATGATATCCCCGAACCGCCGGAAAGCACCCCACGTGTCATCAGGGCGCCCACGAGGATCAGCGCGGGCGCTGTGAGGGGAAACAGCGGAGCGCCCGCCGGCGTCTGGATGCCGCCGCCCACCATGCGAACCAGCGGCGCGGCGAAGAGTGTCAAACCGAATAGACCCGCCGTGACCAGGCCGGCAAGACCGGTCCTGCCGCCGGCTTCCACCCCCGCCGCGCTTTCCACATACGCGGTCACGGTGGACGTTCCCAGCGCCGCGCCCACCATCGTTCCCGCGGCATCGGCGGCAAGCGCGCGCTCACCGCGAATCAGCTTTCCATCTTTCACCAGACCGGCGCGCTGCCCGACCGCCACCAGCGTGCCGACCGCGTCGAACAGCGCCACGTAGAGAAACACCAGCACGACCGGCGCCATCGACAGCGTCAGCACGCCGGCGAGATCCATCTTCAACAGGGTGGGGGCGAGCGATGGCGGCTCGCCGACGACTCCTTCGAATCGCAGCAGGCCCGACACCAGGGCCAGGGTGGTGGACGCGCCGATCCCCCAGAGCAACGCGGCCGGCTGGCGTCGCGCCATGAGCCCCGCGGTCACCACGAAGCCGGCAAACGCCAGCATCGGCGGGGCCGTGAACAGATCGCCGAGGCGGATCGCGCCGTCGGGCTGTCTGGTCAACAGCCCCGCGTTGATCATGCCGATGAAGGTGATGAACAGACCGATCCCGACCGAGAGGCCGGTCTTGAGCGAACCGGGAATCGCCTCGATCAGCAGGCTTCTCACGCGGGTCAGCGTCAGGGCCAGGAACACCAGTCCCGCGATGAAGACCGCTCCAAGCGCCTGCTGCCAGGTCGCCGCGCCGCTGGTGACCAGCGTCAGGAAGAAGAGGTTCTGACCCATGCCGGGCGCCAGCGCGATCGGGTAGTTGGCGAACAGCGCCATGATCAGCGTGGCGATGGCGGCCGACAGGCAGGTGGCGGTGAACACCGCGCCGAAGTCCATGCCGGCCTGCGACAGGATCGCCGGGTTCACGAAGACGATGTAGGCCATCGCCAGGAAGGTGGTGACGCCGGCCAGCGCCTCGCGTCTGAGAGTGGAGCCGGCCTGCCGGACCTGGAAATACGATTCGAGAGCGGACGTCACGGATGGAAGGGCAACGCCGCCACCTCGGCGTTCACGCGGTCCTCGGGCGAGGCCACGACCAGCAGCGTGCCGGGATTTGAGCGCTCGTTGCGCACGTACCCGAGACCGATGACACGGCGGAAATCCAGCGACGGAGACACGCTGGTGAGCCGGCCGACCTCGGACCCGGGGCGGTCGGGCGACTCGATCGGACTGCCGGCCTCGGGCACCGGCCCCGGCTCGAGCCATAGTCCCACGAGAAGCTTGGAGATCTTCTGGCGCGAATCCAGACGCGCGATCACCTCCTGGCCGACGTAGCATCCCTTGGTCCAGCTGATGGCGGCGTCCAGACGCGCTTCCAGCGGGTTGTGCTCTTCGGTCAGCTCGCGGCCGAAACGGGGCAGCCCGGTCTCGATGCGGACCATCTCGTAGGCCTCTTCGCCCAGCGGCGAAACGCCGTAAGGGTCGCCGCGGCCCAGCAGCGTCTTCCAGACCTGCGCGGCCGCCTCGCCGGCGACAATCAGGTTGAACCCCCCGCCGCCGACATCGGCGGTGCGCGCGGCGGTGAAGCTGCGCTGGTCCACCGCCACCACCGCGTGGTGGTGTGGCGGCAGAGCGCCGAGCCCGTGCGCATGCGTCACCCCTTCCAGAAGATGGGGCGACTGGGGACCGAACAGCGAGATCATCGCGGTGACCGGGGTGATGTCCTCGATGGTCACGTCGTCGCGGAACCGGAGCCGCTCGATCGTCTCCTTGACCCGAAGCTGATTGCCCGGAGATGTGACGAGCACGTAGTGGTCCTCGCCCGCGTAGAGACGCAGGTCGTCGAGGATCCTTCCCTTGTCGGTGAGAAGACAGGTCTGCGCGCCCTGCCCCGGCGCGATGCCGCGAAGATCGTTGGTCGTCAGGCGCCCCAGCAGGTCGAACCGCTTGGCGCCCGTGACCCGGAGCCTGCCGAAGTTGGAACGGTCCATCACACCGACCGTTCCCTTGGCCGAGAGGTACTCGCGTTTGATGTTCTCGTAGACGCGCGGCATCAGCCACCCGTCCACCTCGCCGAACGCGACCTGTCCTTCCTTCTGGATGTCGTGCAGGAGGCTGCGCGGCAGCTCGGCGCCGGGCATCAGAGCGTCACGAAGGCCGGCTCCGCCGCGGGCGCGGCGCCGGCGATGACGCCCTCGCGTCTGCCCTGCTCGAGCAGGAGCCGTATGGCGCGGCGCCCGTTCTCGCCACAGTCGCGAGTGAGCCCGTTGACGTACATCGAGACGAATCGATCCGTGAGCCCGCGTTCCAGGCCGCGCGCGAACCCGCCCGCGTACTCGAGGGCATCGGTGCGATGATCGAGGGACCAGTCGATGGCGCGGCGCAGCGAACGCCCGATCGCCCGCATCGTGTCGTCCCCGAGATCGCGCCGGACGATGTTGACCCCCAGCGGCAGCGGAAGACCCCCCGTGCGGTCGCGCCACCAGACACCCAGGTCGAGGGCCTTGCGCAACCCGTCCTGCTGCCAGGTGAGCTGTCCTTCGTGGATGAGGAGTCCGGCGTCGACCTCGCCCGAGATCACGGCTTGCGGAATGCGGTCGAAGGGCATGACCCGGTGCCTGAACTCACCGATGGCGAGACGCAGACCCAGATAGGCGGTGGTCATCAGCCCGGGCACCGCGATGCACAGACCGCCCAGATCCGACAGGCCGACCGGCTCTCGTGTCACGACGATCGGTCCGTAGCCGTCGCCCATGCTCGCGCCACAGGGCAGGATGGCGTAACGCTCCGCGAGAAAGGCGCAGGCATGGACCGAGGCCGCCGTGGTCTCGAGATCGGCCGGACCTTCTCCGAGGGCCCGCCGGTTGAGACTCTCGATATCCTCGAGCACCTGCTCGAAATTCAATCCCTCGGTGTCGACCAGGCCGCGCGCGAGCGGGTAGTACATGAACGCATCGTCGGGATCGGGGCTGTGCCCGAATCGGATCGTGCCGGGTGGGGCGGGTGCGGCGCGTCGTGTCGTCTGGGTGTCCATGGGAGGCTGCATGATAGCAGAAAAGTGTTCTTCACTTGACGGGCTGCCGCCGATCGACGTTTAATCGCCAGCTGTCCACCGGTGGCTGGCGCAGGCGGGCTTGATGACAGGCGGGTTTGGTGGGATGGAGGGGCGGTGCATGTCGATTCGTCATGACGCGTGGCCGAGACGGCGGGTGATCAAGGCCATTTCGAGCGCGGGCATCGGCTCGGTGGTTTTCAGCCGGGCCCTGGTGGCTCTTGCCGCGGACAAGCACAAGGTCACGACCGGCATGATCCGGGAGGCCGAATGGATCTCGGGTCTCAAGCTCACCGCGCAGAAGCGTGACCTGATGCTGCAGGGAATCAACGAGGCCATCGCCGACTACGCGAAGATACGCGCCGTGGCTCTCGACAACGCCGTGCCCCCGGCGGTGCGGTTCGACCCCGCTCCCGGCGCCCGTCCGGCTGCCGCCGCGCGGGGATCCGTCGGCATGATCGACAGCGCCGAGCGCGCGCGCCCCGCAAGCGATGAAGACCTGGCGTTTTCTCCGGTGACGGTGCTGGCCGATCTCATCCGCAGGAAAAAGGTCTCCTCCGTCGAGCTGACGAAGCTGTACCTCGAGCGGCTGCGCAGGTACGACCCGCTGCTTCTCTGTGTCATCAGTTACACCGAAGACCTCGCGATGCGCCAGGCCCGCGCCGCCGACCGGGAGATCGCCTCGGGCCATTACCGCGGAGCGCTGCACGGCATCCCCTGGGCCGCCAAGGACCTGATCGCCGTGCCCGGGATCCGGACGACCTGGGGATCGGTCCCCTTCAAGGATCAGGTGCGCCAGGAGACCGCGACCGTGGCGGCGCGGCTGGAGCAGGCCGGCGCGGTGCTGGTGGCCAAGACCTCGGTGGGCGAGCTGGCCTGGGGCGATGTCTGGTTCGGCGGCACGACGAAGAACCCGTGGAAGACCGACCAGGGCTCCAGCGGGTCGTCGGCCGGGTCCGCCTCGGCCACGAGCGCGGGTCTGGTGGGATTCGCCATCGGCACCGAGACGCTGGGTAGCATCGTGTCGCCCTGCACGAGATGCGGTGTCACGGGGCTGCGCCCGACCTTCGGCCGCGTGAGCCGGCACGGCGCCATGGCGCTGGCCTGGACCATGGACAAGATCGGACCGATCGCGCGCGCGGTGGAGGACACCGCCCTGGTGTTCGGCGCGATCCACGGCAGCGACGGGCTCGACCCGACCGCGGTGGACCGCACGTTCGAGTGGCCGTCGGGCCGCGATTTCAGGTCGCTGAGAGTCGGCTACGTGGAGTCGCTTTTCGAGGAAGACCGCTCGAAGGACGCCGACGAGGACGACCGGAAGGAGAGCCTGCGCGAGTGGCAGCAGTTCGACAAGGCCACGCTGCAGACGCTGCGCGACCTCGGCGTCAAGCTCACGCCCATCAAGCTGCCGGAGACCTACCCTGTCGGGTCGTTGGGGCTCATCCTCACGGCCGAGGCCGCCGCGGCGTTCGACGATCTGACGCGCACCGGCAAGGACGACACGATGGTGCGTCAGGTCGCCGACGCGTGGCCCAACGTGTTCCGCCAGGGCCAGCTCGTGCCGGCCGTGGAGTACCTGCGGGCCAGCAGGATTCGGACGCTCGTGATGCGCGAGATGCAGCAGACGATGGAAGACGTGGATGTCTACGTCTCGCCCTCGTTCGTCGGGAGCAACCTGCTGCTCACCAACCTCACGGGTCATCCCTGCGTCGTGCTGCCCAACGGGTTCCGGTCGTCGAATGGAACGCCCACCAGCATCACGTTCATCGGAAAGCTCTACGGAGAAAGCGACGTGCTGTCGGTGGCGCGCGCGTATCAGCAGGCCACCGATTTCCATCTCAAGCGGCCGTCGATCGCGCCCCCGGCTCCCCCGACCGCGCCGCAAGGAGCGCCGAAGCGATCCTGAGAAGAGGTCCCGGAGGCGCGCTGTGCTAGACTCGCCGGAATGAGGCAGTACCTCGATCTCCTGCGGCACGTTCTGGATCACGGGGCCTCGAAGAGCGACCGCACCGGCACCGGCACCCTCAGCCTGTTCGGCCACCAGATGCGCTTCGATCTGTCGCGCGGTTTCCCGCTGATCACCACCAAGAAGCTTCACCTGCGATCGATCATCCACGAGCTGCTCTGGTTTCTCTCGGGCGACACCAACATCCGCTACCTGCGGGAAAACGGCGTCAGCATCTGGGACGAGTGGGCCGATGAGCGGGGCGAGCTGGGCCCGGTGTACGGGCACCAGTGGCGGTCGTGGCCGGCCCCCGATGGCGGCTCGATCGACCAGATCGCGATGGTTGTCGAGCAGATCGTGAAGAACCCCGACTCCCGCAGGCACATCGTCAGCGCATGGAACGTCGCCGAGATCTCCAGGATGAAGCTGCCGCCATGCCACGTCCTGTTCCAGTTCTACGTGGTCGACGGACGGCTGTCCTGCCAGCTCTACCAGCGCAGCGCCGACCTGTTCCTGGGCGTGCCGTTCAACATCGCCTCGTACGCGCTGCTGACCCTCATGGTGGCCCAGGTCTGCTCTCTCGAGCCGGCCGAC
>DASROJ010000190.1:0-7684 GCA_035646975.1 Patescibacteria group bacterium | reverse complement strand
ACGCGGTCGACACGGGCCAGTTCGAGCGGACGCTGATCGTCGCGGACGAAGGGGCTGTGGTCAGCTACCTCGAGGGATGCACCGCGCCAAAGCGCGACAACAACCAGCTGCATGCCGCGGTCGTCGAGCTGGTCGCGCTGGACAACGCGACCATCAAGTACTCCACCGTGCAGAACTGGTATCCCGGCGACAAGGAAGGCAAGGGCGGCATCTACAACTTCGTCACGAAACGGGGCAAGTGCGCCGGCAATGACTCGAAGATCTCCTGGACGCAGGTGGAAACAGGCTCGGCGATAACCTGGAAGTACCCGAGCTGCATCCTCCAGGGCGACAACTCGATCGGCGAGTTCTACTCGGTCGCCGTGACCAACAATTATCAGCAGGCCGACACCGGCACCAAGATGATCCATATCGGCAGGAACACCCGCAGCACCATCATCTCGAAGGGGATCTCCGCCGGGCATGGCCAGAACTCGTACCGCGGGCTGGTGAAGATCGGCCGCAACGCGACGGGCGCGCGCAACTACTCGCAATGCGACTCGCTGCTGATGGGCGACAAGTGCGGCGCCCACACCTTCCCGTACATCGAAGTGAACAACAGCACGGCGAAGCTGGAGCACGAGGCCTCGACATCCAAGATCGGCGAAGACCAGCTCTTCTATTGCCGCCAGCGCGGGATCTCGTCCGAAGACGCCGTCAACATGATCGTCAACGGTTTCTGCCGGGAGGTTTTCCGCGAGCTGCCGATGGAGTTCGCCGTCGAGGCGCAGAAGCTCCTCGGGGTGAGTCTCGAAGGCAGCGTCGGCTGACATTCCGGCCGGCCCATTTCATGACCCTTTCATGACCAGGGGAAACACGAGAATGCTCGAAATCAGGAATCTTCACGCGACGGCGGGCGGCAAGACGATCCTCCGGGGAATCGACCTCACGGTGAACGCCTCGGAGGTGCACGCCATCATGGGTCCCAACGGCTCGGGCAAGAGCACGCTGGCCCATGTCCTGTCCGGTCGCGACGGCTTCGAAGTGACGCAGGGAGAGGTCCTCTACCAGGGCAGGAATCTGCTCGGCATGCCTCCGGAAGAGCGGGCCCGCGAAGGGGTGTTCCTCGCCTTCCAGTATCCGGTGGAGATACCCGGCGTCAGCAACATGTACCTGTTGAAGGCTGGGCTCAACGCCGTGCGGAAGCACCAGGGTCTGCCCGAGCTCGACGCGATGGACTTTCTCGAGCTGGTCAAGGAGAAGATGTCGCTCGTGGAGATGGATCAGACGCTGATGAACCGCTCCGTCAACGAAGGGTTCTCCGGCGGCGAGAAGAAGCGCAACGAGATCTTTCAGATGGCCGTCCTGGCGCCGAAGCTCGCGATCCTCGACGAGACCGATTCGGGTCTGGACATCGACGCGCTGCGAATCGTCGCCGGCGGCGTCAACGCGCTGCGCGGCCCCGGGCGCGCCATGCTGCTCATCACCCATTACCAGAGGCTGCTCGATTACATCGTTCCCGACAAGGTGCACGTGCTGTTCAACGGCCGCATCGTGAAGTCGGGCGGCAAGGACCTCGCCCTCGATCTGGAGAAGAAAGGGTACGCCTGGATCGAGGAAGAGGTCAGCCGGTCACAGCCGGTGGTGTCATGAGCACCACGAAGACGGCCGACGGCCGGAGCAAGACCGGCGCCGCACCCGTAGCGCCATCCGACACCGCGCACTATCTCGCGGAGCTGGCGCGGGTCCGTGCGCCGGGCCGGAGCCCTGGCTCATCGCTCGACGCATCGCTCGACGCATCGCTCGACTCATCGCTCACCACATGGCTCGATCCGATTCGGGATGCCGCCATGCGCCGGTTCTCCGAGCTTGGCTTTCCCACCGTCCGCGACGAAGAGTGGCGAAAGACCAGCGTGGCGCCGATCGCGAAGGCCCGATTCGGGCTGCAGACCGCCACCGCCACGCAGCCAGCGCGGGGTCTGACCGCGGCGGATATCGCCCGGCTGAGCTTCGACGCGGCAGAGTGCCACCAGATTGTCTTCGTCAATGGCGTTCATGCCCCTGAGCTCTCCTGGCTGAAGCCGCTGCCCGCCGGGGTCGTGCTGTGCCGCCTCGAAGAGGCCGTGGCGCGGCACCGGGGACTGGTCGAGCCATTCCTGGCGCGGCTTGCCAACCCCGCGGACCGGGCCTTCACGGCGCTCAACACGGCGTTTCTTCGCGACGGTCTTTTCCTCCATCTGCCCGACGAATCGGTCGTGCCCGAGCCGATTCATCTGTTGTTCGTCACGCAGCCCGCCCCTGCCTCCGCGGGCGGCGCCGCGATCATGACCCATCCCAGGAACCTGATCGTCGCCGGTCCGGGAAGCCGGGCGAGCCTGGTGGAAAGCTACGTCGGCCCCCAGGAGTCGGAGCAGACAGCCGGCTTCACCAACGCGGTCACCGAGATATCCCTCGCGCGCAACGCCGTGCTCGATCACTACAGCCTTCAGCGCCATGGCCAGGCGGCGTTTCATGTCGCGACGACGCAGGTGCGGCAGGAACGCTCCAGCCGGTACACGTCGCATGCGATTTCCCTGGGCGCCGCGCTCGCGCGGTACGACATCGATGTGGTGCTCGCGGAAGAAGGCGCCGAGTGCACGCTGAACGGACTCTACATGACGGCCGGGCGCCAGCAGGTCGATTTTCATACCACCATCGACCATGCCAGGCCGAACTGCGTCAGCCGGGAGCTGTACAAGGGCGTGCTCGACGGCCACTCGCGGGGTGTCTTCAACGGCAAGATCATCGTGCGAACCGATGCCCGCGGCACCGACTCGATTCAGGCCAACCGGAACCTGCTGCTTTCCGCGGACGCCCTGGTGGATACCAAGCCCGAGCTGCAGATCTTCAACAACGACGTCAAGTGCAAGCACGCGGCGGCCATCGGCCAGCTCGACGAGAAGGCGCTCTTCTATCTCCGATCACGGGCGATCGGGCTGGAGGCCGCGAGAAGCCTGCTGATCCATGCCTTCGTGAGCGACATCGTCGGGCGCATCAGCGTGGAGCCTCTGCGCGAGGCGCTGGAGACCCTGCTGCTGGCGAGACTTCCCGAGTACTCCGGTGTGAAGGAGGCCGCCCTGTGAAGACCGTCAGCGACGCGACCCCCACGGCGCCCCCGCGGCCCCTGCCGTACGACATCGGGAAAATCCGCGACGAATTCCCCATTCTCCACCAGGCGGTGCACGGCCGCCCGCTGGTATACCTGGACAACGCCGCCACCACGCAGAAACCGCGCGCGGTCATCGATGCCGTCAGCCGATTCTACGAGCGGGACAACTCGAACATTCATCGCGGATTGCACGAGCTGAGCATGCGGGCCACCGACGCCTATGAGAAGGCGCGCGAGCGGGTGCGCCGATTCATCAATGCCGCCGAGGACCGGGAGGTCCTCTTCGTCCGCGGCACGACCGAGGCGATAAACCTTGTCGCCAGCAGCTACGGCCGACCGAACGTCGGGCCGGGCGACGAGATTCTCATCACGCACATGGAACACCACTCGAACATCGTGCCCTGGCAGATGCTCTGCGCTGAAAAGGGGGCCTCGTTGCGCGTGGCCCCGATCGCGGACAACGGCGAGCTGATGATGGACAAGCTCGAAGAGATGATCGGGCCACGAACGAAACTGGTTTCCGTGGTGCATCTGTCCAACGCGCTGGGCACGATCAATCCCGCGCGGCGGATCGTCGAGCTGGCGCACAGCCGCGGCGTTCCCGTCCTGTTCGACGGCGCGCAGGCGGCCGCTCACATCAGGCTCGACATGCAGGAGCTCGACTGCGACTTCTACGCCATCTCGGGCCACAAGCTCTACGGACCCACCGGCGTGGGAGTTCTCTACGGCAAAGCCGCCTTGCTCGAGAAGATGCCCCCCTACGAGGGAGGCGGCGACATGATCAGCTCGGTGACGTTCGAGAAAACCACCTTCAACAAGCTGCCGCACAAGTTCGAGGCGGGCACACCCAACATCGCCGGTGTCATCGGGCTGAGCGCGGCCATCGAGTACCTCGAGGGGGTCGGGCTCGAACGCGCCGCCGCATGGGAGCACGAGCTGCTCGAGTACGCCACCAAGACCATCTCGGCGATTCCCGGAGTCAAGGTCATCGGAACGGCGCGCCAGAAGTCCAGCGTGGTTTCATTCGTTCTCGACGGGATTCATCCCCACGACATCGGCACCATCCTGGACCAGGAAGGAGTCGCGATCCGCGCAGGCCATCATTGCACCCAGCCGTTGATGCAACGCTACGGGGTTCCCGCCACCGCGCGGGCATCGGTGGCGATGTACAACACGCCCGCGGAGATCGACACGCTGGCGGCGGGCATCCGCAGGGTCATCGAGGTGCTGGGATGACCGGCGAGCTGACGAGCCTGTACCAGGAGGTCATCCTGGATCACAACAAGAAGCCGCGCAACTTTCACAAGCTTGAGACGGCGACTCACCACGCCGACGGATACAACCCGCTCTGCGGCGACAAGATCACGGTCTACATCCGCATGGAGGGTGACGTCCTGCGCGACATCTGTTTCGAGGGCTCCGGCTGCGCGATCTCGAAGGCGTCGGCCTCCATGATGACCGAGAGCCTCAAGGGCAGGACGCGCGCGCAGCTCGCGGCGCTGTTCGATCTGTTCCACGATCTGGTAACGGGCCAGGACAAGAGCAAGCCCGGAGCCGCCGAACTGGGCAAGCTGGTGGTGTTCTCGGGCGTCCGGGAGTTCCCGGTCCGCGTCAAGTGCGCGACGCTGGCCTGGCATACCTTGCGGGCCGCGCTGGACAACCGGCAGGAGCCCGCCTCCACGGAGTGACGAGACATGACGATCATCAAGAACGAGGGAACGGCGGGCGTCGAAGACAAGGTCATCGAAGTCCTGAAGAACTGCTTCGACCCCGAGATCCCGGTGAACATCTACGAGCTGGGGCTCGTCTACAACATCGACATCGACCCGCAGGATGTCGTCACGATCAGCATGACGCTCACCTCTCCGATGTGCCCCGTGGCCGAGACGCTGCCGCCCACGGTGGAGGCGAGGGTGCGCAACATCGATGGTGTCACCGACGCGAGGGTCGCGGTGACGTGGGAGCCGCCCTGGGGGCCGGACAAGATGACCGACGCCGCCAAACTGACCCTCAACATGATGTAGAGGTCGCGCCGAAAGCTATTTCGTCGTCCCGTGCCCGGCCAGCATGGCAGCGATCTTCTCCCGCCCCATCCTCCTGGCCAGCTCGAGGGCGGTTCCCCCGCCGTTGCGGCTTCGGGACGTGACGTCGGCTTTTGCGTCGAGCAGCAGCCTGACCACGTCGTCCTTGCCCGCGACCACGGCAGCCAGCAGGGCCGTGTTGTCCAGAAGATCCCGCGCATTGACATCGGCGCCCGAGGCCAGCAGCAGTCGCACCATTTCAGCGTGGCCCATCCCAGCGGCCTTCATCAGCGGCGTCATGCCGAGCACGGTCCGCGCGTCCACGCCGGCGCCAGCGCGGATCCGCTTCCGCGATTCCTCGACCTCCCCCCTGATCGCCAGCACGTGGAGCAACGTGTAGTGCCTCGCGTCCCGTGTGAGGATCTCCACGAGGTCATCCCAGCTCTGGTCCTTGACCGCCTCCTGCTCTATCGTCTGGAGCAGCATGAACTTCTTGAGCAGTGTCGAGGTGGTGCGGTGACCCAGCTCGGTGGTGATGTCGGCCGGCGTCTTTCCGTTCTGGTCCTTCGCGAAGACATTGGCCTCGTGCGAGATGAGCCACGCGACCACCTGGTCCTGGGCCGCCTCGGCCGCCGCATGCAGAGCGGTCCGTCTTCCGGCCATGGTCTGGTTGAGATCCTGTCCCTGCAGAAAGAGACGCTCCAGCTCGCCGACATTTCCGCTGCGGGCCGCCTTGATCAGTGGCGGCTGAAGCTCGGCCGCAGGAACGAGCGACGCCGCCAGCGCGGCGCAGAGGAAGATGAGGGAAGCGAGACCCTTGACCGGGGCGTACCGTCGTGCGCGCATGGCCCGGACTATAACCTCGTGTGGACGCGCTCACAAGGCGCGCCGGCGGCGCGCCGAACCCGACATACCTGATGTACAATGCCAGCCATTTCCGGGAGGTGACCGTGACGGAGAACAAGCCCGGCGACACCCGCACCCACGAGGTGGGCCGGCGGCCAAGCCCGCCCGAGCTGGCGGAACAGGGCGCGGCGGTCGACGGCGTGCCGCAGACCCTCGACAAACGCCTTTTCTTCCAGCTCCAGGTGTTCACGCACTGCTTCGACGCCGATGAAGTCGTACGGGCCGCCCGGGCCAGCGGCCTGGAGATGGTCGTCTACCTGAACCTCAATGACGCTCGAGGCATCGGGTTGCTCTTCATGTCGGAGGACCCGGAGACGTTCGCCGGCGCGGCGCGGGAGATGCTCCTTCGACCTCCGTTCGCGGCGCTGACACCCCTGCACGACTACACCATGCTCGGGCGCACCTACTCCATCGGGCGCGAAACGGATCTCGAGGACTGGCTGTTGCGCAAATCGCGACGCAACGCGCTGAACCCCGCCTACCCGTGGGCGGTCTGGTACCCGCTGCGGCGCACGGGCGCCTTCAACAGGCTGTCGCGGGACGAGCAGGGCAAGATGATGCTCGAGCACGCCATGATCGGGATCTCCTACGGTGAGGCGGGCCACGCTTTCGACATCCGTCTCGAATGCCACGGCATCGACCGGGACGACAACGAGTTCGTGCTCGGCCTGGTGAGCGGGAACCTTCACCGCCTGTCCAGGCTCGTCAAGGACATGCGCCGGACGCGGCAGACCTCGGAGTTCATGGAGAAGATGGGCCCGTTCTTCATCGGCCGCGCGATCTGGCAGTCCCCCATGCCTGCCGGCGAGGCCAGACGGCCGGCCTACTGATCGTACGGCTCGTCGGTTCCAGACAGGTCGATCCGCAGCGCCGTGGTGAAACGGTTCCAGTAGTTGGTCAGCCCGATCACCGAGGTGAGCTCGAGGATCTGGCTGTCGCTGTAGTGCGTCCTGAGCTCGGCAAAGAAGGCGTCGGTCACGCGGTGCGCATCGCGCGTCATCAGCTCGGCATATCGCAGAGCCACACCAACCGCAGGCTCGAAGCTCGCGCGACCCGCCTCGGATTCCAGCGCCGCGATCTCCGCTTCGGTGTAACCCAGCTGCCCTGCCAGGGCAGTGTGTCCCGCCACTCAATACCTGCAGGCGTTGAGCTTTGACACCTGCAGAAAGAGCAGCTCCTTGAGCTTGAAGGGAACCTCGCCGGTGAACATCACGGCGCGGTAGTGGGCGATCATCGTCGTGAGATACGAAGGAACATACGCGAAGGTCTTGAATGCATTGGGAACGTTGCCGCGTTCCTTCAGGTAGATGTCGTAGATCGCCTGGATTTCCGCGGGCACCTGATCACGTTCGAGCTTCGGCAGCCTGCCCATCGCGCTCCTCCCGTCCCGATGAGAATCCTTTGCGCGGTCATCAATCCCGGGGTCGTCGCTCCCGGCCATGCGGGCTGGAACTATAGCACCTGGAGCCCCTTGACAGCCCTCCCCGCCTCGCGTAGCGTATATGCTTTAGATCTAAAGTATCGGGCGCCGCGGAGCGCCCGCGCCAACTCGTGGAAACGCCAGAGGCCGACGGATGGGAAGCGTTTCGGGCCGCAGGGCCCTGGTGACAGGCGGCGGGCGGGGCATCGG
>DASROJ010000189.1:0-10635 GCA_035646975.1 Patescibacteria group bacterium | reverse complement strand
TTGTAGTACAACGTGCCGGGACCGGCGCTCATGTCCCAGTAGGGGTTGACGTAGTTGTCGCTCATATCCAACGCGCCACCTGGCACGGTGTCGGTACGGTTGATGTCGATGCAGCTATCGATGCCAGGCGAGCCCCAGTTGGAGCGCGAGCTGAAACACAAAGCGCCTGCGGGAGCGCCGAGGCCGGCAATCGCGGAGGCGTCTACGAGATCGAGAGTCAGGGGTCCATCGGTTGCGAGTGCCGGCAGGTAGCCGCTGTCGACCCCGATGAAGTCGCCGGGAGGCGGAGTGGGCCAGAAGCCCGAACCTTCGGGGGAATTATCGGCGCCCACCGCGAAATCGTTTCTGTTGCCAAAGCCGATCGCCCACCAGGCACCCGAGATCGTCCCGCTTCCCGCAGGAGCAGGGGCAAACCAGGTGGACTTGGCGCACTGCCAGACTTCGTAGGGCCCCTCGAATTGGCAATTGGCGAAGACTGACTCGCTCGTTGCACCGGCAAAGCCAATCATTGTCAGTATCGCCAGCGTCATCCTTTTCATCGAACCCGGACCGCGAAGTCCGGCTGGCGGGCGAGTCGGCTGACCGCTGGCGCACTCCATTGACGGGCTCATTATCGTTCTCCAGGGAAGGACAACAGGCTACCACCATATAACCCGCGTCAAACAATAATTTTGGAGGATAACGCGTGGGCGCCACCATCTCGATGGGGGTCATTGGGAAGGGCTCGCCCGGCATCCCGGCTCGATCCCCTCGGGACGATCCGTGTCGAGTGACGGCCCTCAGTCGCCCGCGAGGGGCAGACGAAACGCCGTCATCTCCTGGTCGTTGCGAATCAGCAGGATGTCGCCGACCATGGCGGGGTGATTCCAGGTCTTGCCCTCGATCGCCGGGAGCCGCGCAAGCTCGGTGAACTTGTCGGGAGTCGCCGAGACGAGCGCCAGCTCACCCTGCTCCGACACCACCAGCAGCAGGTCCTGGTCGGCCAGCAGGAGGAGCTGGCCATTGCCGTAGCGTCCGCCCTTCCACAGGCGCCTGCCGTCCTCGACGTCGAGGCACGAGAGGATCGACCCGTCGAAGCCGTAGGCGTGGCCCTTGTGAACGACGAAATCGTTGAAGTAGGGCTTCATCGCGGTGGTCGTCCACCGCTCCTGGCTGGTCCAGCCGCCGGGGCCATGCGTGACCGCGACGCGGCGCAGGCCGATCGAACGGCCCGTGCCGGTGGTGCTGATCAGCAGATCTCCCCCCGTGATGACTGCCGGCTGCAGCATGGCGACGCCGGCCCACGCATGATCCCAGAGCTTCGTGCCGTCGGCCGGCGCCACGCTGGTGGCTCCGTCCCTGCCCATGAGCAGCACCTGGGCGACGGCATCGATCGTCAGAAAATGCGGAGAGCTGAAGCTGCCGCCACGGACCGCGCCCTTCCAGCGCGGCTCGCCGCTGGCCAGGTCGTAGGCGACGAGCTGGCTTGCCGCGGCGACGATGACGATATCGCCGACCACGAGGGGCGAGCTCGAGAATCCCCAGTCGGGAACCTTGGCGCCGGCGTCGGCCACGACGTTGCGCGACCAGACCAAAGCGCCATCGCCCGCCGCGAGCGCGTTGAAGATTCCGGTAGCACCGAAGGTGTAGACGCGGCCGTTGCTGAGGGTCGGCGTCGCGCGCGGGCCAGCGCCGCCGGCAGTCTCGTAGAACCTGGTCGGGTCGCGATGCATCCACACCGGCTTGCCGGTGGTCAGGTCGTAGCAGGAGACGACTTCATCCTCGCCGAGCTGCTCCTGGGTGTAGAGAAGCCCGCTGCCCACCGCGAAGGATGACCAGCCTGGTCCGACGGGCCGGCGCCACAGCTCGACCGGGGGCGATTTCGACCAGTCGGTCCCGATCCGCACCCCGCGAACGATCCCATCGCGCCCGGGTCCGCGAAAGCCCGGCCAGCCGGCTTTCGTCTCCGCCACGGATGGCGCCGCAGCAGATCCTGCCGGCGTGTCGCGAGCCTGGGCCAGAAGCCGCTGCTCGGGCGTCGGGGTCCACCGCCAGTGCAGCTCTGAAGCCATGTTGCCGGTGACGCCGGCGATGCGCACGAGAGCGAAAAATCCGGTCGAGAGAAGAACGGTCGCAGCCAGCAAAGCGTACCGGGGTCCGCTGGAGAGCCGGCGGCTGGCTGCGGCCCAGGCCACCAGGGCGACTGCCTGGGTGGGGATTGCCCAGAGGTAGAGCAGGACCACGCCTTTGGCAATCGACTCGTGGACGAGACGCGACGTCACCAACAGGGCGATGACCATCAAGAGGATGGCGCCCAGACGCTCGGACCAGGGGGCCCGGCTGAAGAACAACCACCACACCAGGATCGCCAGCGCACAGAGGTGCGAGCCAAAGAATCCGATGAAGAAGGCGTCGGGCACGATAGCGGGGACGACGAATCTCACCAGCAACAGCAGCACCGCGGCGAGCAGGCCGGGCCAAAGCCGGAGCGGCTTCTTCAAGGTCGAATCCGATTCATGGCAATCCCCTGCGGTCCGGTGGTGTCGACGCCTCGCTGACCAGCGGCGCACGAGTATGCATCAATCAGCGCTGAAAACCGAGAGACTTCAGGAAACGGTCCGCTCTGGCGAGGGCATCCGCCGCCGTGTCCGGATCGGGCTTCGGCTGGCCGTCATCCGGGATCCCGGCCGGCGTGAACAGGTGCCCGAACCCATCGTACACGTGCAGCTCGCACCTGTTCTTCGCCGCCACCAGCCGTTCGCAGAATCGTTTCACACCCGGCAGCGGTGTGACGGTGTCGGTGCTTCCCTGAAGGATGAGGGTCGGCGGCAGGCCCTCGCGCACGTGAAGATCCGGCGACAGGTCGCGGGCGCTCGCTCGTTGTCCCAGCAGGCGCTGAAACCACCCATCGGACTCGAGCGAGACCGCGGGCGACACAAGAATCAAGGCGTTGGGGCTCGCGCTGCCGACGCCGGGCGCGGCGTCTTCGAATATCGCGGCCGACGCGGCCAGGTGCGCCCCCGCGGACCAGCCGTACGCGGCGATGCGGTTCGGGTCGACCCGGAGCGACGTCGCTTGTGAGCGCATCCACCGAATCACCGCGCGCGCGTCGGCCATCGCCTCGATCGGCGTGATCGACTTCTGGTCCGAGAGCCGGTACTGCGCAGCCACCGCGACCATGCCCCGCTCGGCGAAGTGACGGGCTCGCCCGAAAGCCCACGCCGGCTCGCCCTGGGCCCAGCCACCGCCGTAAAAGAGGACGATTCCGGGCCGGGGTTCAGGTGAGCTGTACCCATTCGACGAGTACACATAGGCCTTGAGCTCGGTGCCACCGGGTGTGGCAAAGACGTACGCCCGCGGTTCGCCAACTGCAGGAACCTCTTGAGCGGGCTCGCCGGATGCGACCGACAGACTGCAACCGATGATCGCCGCCAGGCAGGCGCTGCCTTTGGTCCTGTTCATTCAGGAAATGCCCCCGATGGGTGTGCGTTGATCTGTCATCCTGTGTGCCGACTGGTCGGGAGTGCTGACACACTATGGATGTACCACACCCGGCGTCTCCTGATCCATAGCTCCTTGACCGTCGGCACGGGCATTACGACTCCGCGGCGCTCGGCCCGTCCATCCCGCGCTTGCGATGCACGGTGCGCGGCGGCAGCCAGCAGGTGACCACGGTGCCGCCACCCTCGCGGTTCTGGATCCGAATCCGCCCACCGTGCGCTTCGAGGATCTCGCGGCACAGTGGAAGCCCGAGGCCCGCACCTCCCTTCTTCGTCGAGTAGAACGGCAGCAGGGCGCGACGCATGACTTCCTCGGAGAGCCCTCGCCCTCTGTCGAGCACCTGGATGAAGGTACCGCCATCGGTGGACGGGGCGATCCGGACGGAAACGTCGGCCGGGCCGTCGCTGGCCTCCGCCGCGTTCTTGAGCAGGTTGGTCAGGACCTGCTGCATGTGAGCCGGATCGAAGAACCCTTCCTCCGCGGGCGGCTCCCCCACCAGATCGAAGGTGTGGAGGGTCCGCAGCCGCCCGACGAACTCCATCCAGCTCACCGGCTGACTGCGCGGCTCCGGCAGACGCGCGAAACGCGCGTACCCTTCAAGGAACCGCTTGAGATGATCGGTGTTCTGCCGGATCGACGAGAAAATGCTCGCAAGACGCTCCGCGCGATCTGGGTCGTTTGCGATCGTCTCGGCCGAGTGCGCCAGCGAAGAGATCGGAGCCAGCGAATTGTTCAGCTCGTGCGAGATGACGCGGATGACCTGCTTCCAGATCTCGGCCTCCTGCCTGCCGAGCTCGGCCGTCAGGCGCCGAAGCAGAAAGAGGGCGTGAGGCTGACCGTTCAGCGTGAAGTGGCGCCGCGAGACATGATAGGTCTCCCGCTCCCCGTCGTTGTCCACCGTGAAAAGGCCGTCGGCCCCCTCTTCGAGCACCTGGGCCATTTCCCGTGGACATCTCTCCAGCACCTCCGAAAAGCGCAGCCCCTTGAGCCTCTCGCCGCCCGCGAAGAGGCGACGGGCTTCCACGTTGGCATAGGCGACCCGGTCGAACGAGTTCACCAGCACGATCGCCGCGGGGGAGCGATCCAGCGCCGTCTGCAGCAGCAGCTCCCGCTGCCGGATCCCCGTTCGTTCCTGATGGAGGATCTCCCCCACCTGGTTGTAGAGGGTGACCAGTTCCCCGAGCTCGTCGCTCCGGTTCACCGCGAGCCGCACGCTGTAGTCGTGGTCGTGAAAGCTCCGGATGCCGTCGGAAAGGGCCTGGAGCAGACCCCTGACCGGACGAAGGAACCGGTCGAGCAGCCAGAAGCCGAGGATCAACGACGGCCCGAGGCTCAACGCGAAGAGCTGCCATGCCGACAGGTCGAAGCGCGACAGCGCGGCGGCGATCCCGGAGCAGAGGACCGCGCAGAGACCGAAGATGGCGGAGACTTTTCCCGCCAGGGAGAAACGGATGGAAGTCATGTCGTCAGGCCCTGGGACGGCGTTCCAGAACGATCCCCAGCCTGGACATCTTGCGATACAACGCCTGCCTGCTCAAGCCCAGCTCTTCGGCGGCGCGGGAGACCATCCCGTCAGCGCGCAGCAGCGCCTCCTCGATGAGGCGACGCTCGGTGGCCTCGTCGCCGACCGACCCCTCAGGCACGGCGCGCGCGGCAGCCGAAGCGGGGGCCGCACCGCCCGGCAGATCGAGCTCGTCGGGGCCGACCTGCTCCTTCGCGCCCACCAGCACCGCGCGGCGGATGCGGTTCTCCAGCTCACGCACGTTGCCCGGCCATCCGTGTGCGCGCAGCGCCTGCTCGGCCTGTGCCGAGAGGTCCGGTGGCGGCGCTCCCCTCTCCCGCGCGGCGCGCTGCAGGAAGTGGCGGGCCAGCGGCAGGATGTCCTCGGGCCGCTGGGCCAGTGGCGGCACGTTCAGCTCGATGACGTTGAGGCGGTAGAAGAGATCCTCACGGAATCGCCCCTCGCCGATCGCTTTTTTCAGATCCGCGTTGGTGGCGCTGAGCACGCGCACGTCGGCGGTCCGCGTCGCGCTGCTGCCGAGCCGCTGGTACTCGCCAACCTGGAGCACACGCAGCAGCTTCACCTGCCCTGCCAGCGACAGCGAGTCGACCTCGTCCAGGAAGAGCGTCCCCTTGTCGGCGGCCTCGAACCGGCCGACATGAAGCTGCCGCAGTCCCGTGTAGGCGCCCGGCTCCGCGCCGAACAGCTCGCTTTCCATCAGGTTTTCCGGGATGGCGCCCAGGTTCACCCGCACGAACGGCCGCTCACGCCGGGGGGAGTTGGCCCGGATGATCTCCGCGATCTTCTCTTTGCCCGAGCCGCTCGGCCCGCTGATGAGAACGGGGGCGACCGAGTCGGCCACGTTGAGCGCGACGGTCAGGACGCGATGCATCAGGTCGCTCTCGTAGACCAGATCGCACAGGTCATGCCGTTCGGCCAGCGCGGCGCGCTCCAGCCTGCGCCCTTCATGAAGCTGGCGGTTCTCCAGCTTCAGGCGCCGCATCTCCAGCAGATTCCTGACGGCCGTCACGAGACGGTCGTCGTCCCAGGGCTTCTCGAGGTAGTCGCTGGCCCCCTCCTTGACGAGCTGCACCGCCGTCTCGAGAGAGGCCCATGCGGTGATCAGAAGGATCGGAAGCTCGGCGTCGGCCTGCCGCACGCGGCGGAACAACTCGACACCCTCACGCCCCGACGTTTCGTGCGGGGAGAAGTTCATGTCCTGGATGAAGACACCGACGCCTCCGGCCGCCACCTTGAGCAGGACCTCGTCCTGCGTCTCGGCGGCCATCACCGGGATGCGATGCACCTCGAACAATACTTGAAGCGCATCGACGACGGCCTGCTGATCCTCGAAGATCAGGACACTGAGCTGCATCCCCTCATTCTATCCTGCCCGCGTCCGTCGGCGTCAGACGGTGCGCGTCGCGATGACCGGAGACACCTTCATGCCGCGCAGGGCCGGCAGCAGCGCCGCCGCCAGACCCACGATCCAGAACAGGGCGAGACAGGAAGCCAGCAGACCCCATTCCAGTTTTGGCGCGTCGGCGACCGTCACGAGCAGCTGGTTGAGCCCGAAGCTCAGACCCAGACCGATGGCCAGACCGAGACCCGTGACGACCCAGTTCTCCACCAGGAAGTAGCGCAGGATCGCGGCGCGCGTGGCGCCCAGGGCGCGACGCGTGCCGATCTGCCGGTAGCGCTGGGTGACCGAGAACGAGGTCAGGCCCACGATGCCGAGCGACGTCACAGAAAAGAGCAGGACGATGACTCCTGCGACCAGCTTCATCATGGCGGCATTGCCGTCATAGGTCTTCATCTTGATCTCGTGCAGCGTCTTGACTTCCACCAGGCGGCCACCGTTGGACGCCAGCAGCTTCTCCTCGACATCCTTGTACAGGTCCGCCACGGCGCCCGGTTTGACCCGGACGAAGTAGGAGACGCGGCGATCCGTGCCCGGCCTGCCGGGATAGAGCATGACGTCCTCGGCAACCTTCGAGGTCGGCCAGGAACACTGCATCCTGTCGATGATCCCCACGATGGTGTCGATGGCGCTGCCCTGCTTGTTCTGCACCTGTCCACCGAGCGCGCCTCCCTCGGGAAACATCTTCTCGGCGTAGTGCTTCGTCACCAGCACGTTGAAGCGATCGACCTCCTGTTTCTTCCCCTGGGCCCCGGGCGAGTCGGGGTCCGGCTCCGGTGGGGGAAAGTCGTCGGGCGTGAAATCCCGCCCTTCGACGATCGAGACGCCCAGCGCGGCGACCGCCTGGTCGCGCACGATGAAGTAGGGAGTCGAAACCGTATCGAGGGTGGAGCCCGCTTTTCTGCGTCCCGTGGAGCTGCCTCCCCCGGACAGCGGGATCTGCTGCAACACGGTGGCCGCGATCACCCCCTGCTGGCCGCGCAGCAGCCGCAGGTCCTCCTGTATCAGCGCCTCCAGGGGAGCCTGCTTCTTGAGCGCGGCGTCGATCACCTCGCTGTTGACGACGAGGATGTTCTCCTCGTCCATTCCAGTGGGCCGGCTCATCTCGCGGTACTTGCCCAGCATGAGCGTGGCGCAGTTGACGACGATCGCCAGAGTCAGGGCAATCTCCAGCGTGATGAGCCAGAAGCGTCCTTTGTTGTAAATCAGCGCGCGAACGATTGGACCGAACTCGAACATACTCCCTCCTGCTGAGCCTTCACCTACTGAACCTTCAGATGCGCGGCCGGCTGGATCCGGCAGATGCGCCAGGCCGGATAGAGTCCCGCGATGAGCGCCGAGGTGAGCGACAGGGCCACCGCGACAGCCATCATCTTGAGATCCACTTTGAACGAGAAGTTGGCGGAGAAGAGGTTCTCCACGAGGCGGACGCCCAGGAAGGTCAGCCCGATGCCGGCCAGCCCCCCGATTACCCCGATGATCTCGCATTCGGTCAGGTGCTGCAGGAACACCCTCAACCGGCTGGCCCCCAGGGCGCGCCGGACGGACACCTCGGGAGCGCGAGCCATGAACTTGGACAGCAGGATGCCGATCAGGTTCACCGAGCAGACCAGCAGGAACAGCAGACCGATGATCAGCATGGCCCTGGCTTCCTCCGGGACGACCTCCTCCTCCTTGAGCCACTGCGACACGGAAAGCAGGCGGTTGTTGATCGGGCGCTGGAACCGGCCCAGCTTCTTCTGCTCCGTCGCGTAGGCGTCGAGGTACGCCTTGTATCTCTCTGTGTCCTGCTCGTTCTTCACCTCGACCCACATCTGCAGCCAGACGCTCTCCGAGCCCAGGAAGGCGGAGAATCCCGAGCCCTCGAACTGCTTCCACCCGGATGTGTTCCCCGAGCTCACGATCTCCATCGGCTCGGCCCATCGAATCGGGATGTAGAGCTTCTCGGCTTCGTCCGTCGCGCCGTTGTGCGGGTCGTAGTACTTCGGGATCGGCCTCCACGGCGCCATCACCCCCACCACCGTGAAGTCGCGCTCCTCGAGCCGGACGGTCCTGCCCACGGAATTCTCTCCGCCGAAGAGCTTCTGGTTGGTCTCGTCGGAAAGCACGACGACCGGCTCGGGGCCCTCGTCGGCGCTGGCTCCCCATCCCGACCCATGGGCAAAGGGGACGTCGAACATGTCGAAGAAGTCGCCATGCGTCATCCGCGTGTCGGCGCGATAGGGACGCATCTCTTTCGATGCCGGATGCACGGTGAGCAGCGCCTTGTACATGCCGGCGCTGTGGAGCGGGATGTCGCTCTTCTTGAGCGCCATGACGTCCATCCAGGTCATCTGGTTGGGAGGCCTCTCGGGATGATCGTCATCGAACGGGCGCTGCGGATCCCAGGTGTCAATCTCGACGTAGAGCAGCGTCCCTTCCTTGTGCGGGATGGGATGACCGGCGAAGGTGTACATCGCCGTCACGAACGTGGTCGACACGCCGATGCCCAGGGCGATGCCGGCCACCAGCAGCAGCGTGAGGTAGGGATTGCGACGAAGACTCAGCAGCGCGAGCCTCAGATTGTAGCCAAGCATGCATCCACCTCCTACGTCGTGGCCGGGCGGATGGAGCCGCCGGGCATGCCGGGCGAGTTGGGCGTGCTCGACAGGGAAGGCCGCGGCATGAGCGGCCGGGGCTCGTCAGCACGCATGTCGATCAGACGCCCGTCGAGCACGTGCAGCTGCCGCTCGGCCCTGTTGGCCAGCTCCGGGTCGTGGGTGACCATCACGATCGTGGTGCCGGTCTCGTTGACCTTCTCGAGCAGGTCCATGATCTCGTTGGCCATGGCCGAGTCGAGGTTGCCGGTCGGCTCGTCGGCCAGGATGAGTCGCGGCGCGCCGGCCATGGCGCGGGCGATGGCCACACGCTGCTGCTGGCCTCCCGAGAGCTGCGAAGGATGGTGCTTCGCGCGCGAGGCGAGCCCCACCAGCTCGAGGACCTCTTCGATGGCCGTGCGTCTTCCCGCGGCCGAGACCCCCCGGTAGCGCAGCGGGACATCCACGTTGTCGAAGACGTTGAGGTCCGGGATCAGGTTGAAGGTCTGGAAGATGAAGCCGATCTTCGTATTGCGGATGCGCGACATCTCGGAATCGGACAATCGGCTGACGTCCACGCCATCGAGATGGTAGGTCCCCTTCTCGAACGTGTCGAGCAGTCCCGCCAGATTCAGGAAGGTGGTCTTGCCCGAACCGGAAGGACCCATCACCGCGACGAACGACCCCGTGGCCACTTCCAGGGTGAACTCCGACAGAGCGTGCGTCTCGATGTGCTCCGTCCGGTAGATCTTGCTGACGTTTTTCATGCTGAGCATGCCGCTTTCTCCTCTATCGCCGGATCAGGATGGTCTCTGCCTTTTCGAAACGGGTTACGTCGGAGATGATGATCCGATCCCCTTCCTCGAGACCTGAAACGATCTCCACTTCACCGATGCTGACGGCTCCGACCTGGATCGGGGTAAGGGTCGCCAGGTCCCCGTCCAGGACGTAGGCCTGGCGTCCTCCGCCATCTTCCAGAAACGGCCCGCGCGCGACCTTGAGGACGTTGGGACGGCGGTCGATCAGGAGTCGCACCGAGACCGCCTGGTTCTGCTTGAGTCCTTTGGGCGAGGCTCCATCGAAGCGCACCAGACCGCGCACCTGGCTGCCGGTGACCTCCGGTGAGACGCGCGTGACCTTGCCGGGGTAGTCGATGCTGTCGTACTTGATGACCGCCGCGGTGTCGAGGCCGATCTCGTCGGCGTAGCTCTCCGGGATCTGGATTTCGATCTCGAACGCCGAAAGGTCCACCACGCCAAGCAGCGCCTGCCCCCTCGTCACGGCGTCCTGCTCGGCCACGTCGCGACGCGCCACCAGCCCGTCCACCGGGGAGCGTATCGTCAGCAAAGCCACCTGCCGGCGCAGGTCCTCCACCTGGAGCTGCTGTCGATCCACCAGGAGCTGCTGGTTGCCTGCCTCGATCTGGAGGTTGTCCTTCTCCAGGGCGGCTTTCTCGCGCGCATGCTTCAGCTCGGAGATCTTGATCGTGTGATCGTCCTGCGCCTTCTCATAGGCCACCATGTCGATGAGTCCCATCTCGCGCGTCTTTTCGGCGCGCACGCGCGCCCGCGCGGCGGACTGGAGCTGGACGTCGAGCAGGTCGATATCCTGCTGGTTCTGCAGCTCCGTCTGGCGCGACTGGATCTTCCGGCGGTCCA
>DASROJ010000188.1:0-5102 GCA_035646975.1 Patescibacteria group bacterium | reverse complement strand
GTTCAACAGGGCCAACGAGCATCTGGCGCCCGCACCCGGAGCGGTGGCCCGCTCCATGTTCGGGTGGTCGGCCGCGCTGCTTGGCGGGATGTGTCTGCTGCTGCCCGCCGCCGTGAAGACTCCCCGGGCGGCGGGCAGCGGCGCCGGGCGTATCCGCGGGCGTATCCGGACGATCGCGGCGATCTTCCTTGCGGCGGTCACCACGGGGATGATGCTCCAGGCGGGACGTCCATCCGGTCCGCGCCGCCCGGGGCCGGTGGTGCTGCTCAAGTCCGCCGCGTTCGACATGAACGTGCCATCGCCCGGCCGGTTCGGCTCCGCCCAGGCCGGGATGATGGGGATGCTGCCGAGGTATCTCGCGCTGGACGGTCACCGCGTCCTTGTCCACGAAGGGGAGGTGACCGACGAGGCTCTCTCGCAGGCCGCCGTGGTGATCGCGGCGCTGCCTGCAAGCCCATGGAAACCCACGGAGCTGCGCGCGCTGGAGATCTATGTCAGGCAGGGTGGCTCGCTGATCGTGCTCGGAGATCACACCGACCTGCTGGGCACGATGGGCCCGCTCAACGCGCTGACATCCGGGTGGGGAATCACATTCCAGTTCGATTCGGCGTTTCCGGCCGCACGCGAGTGGGCCGGCTGTCTTGACGCGGCCCGGCGTTCGTGGCGGATCAACACCGGCATCGGTACGGGGGCCTCGTTGCGTATCGGGGCCGGTGTGCGGCCGATGATCATCGGCCGTTTTGGACTCGCCGACGCCGGCAACCGCGCCAATACGGGAAGGGGCGCCAATCTCGGCGACTACGCGTACCAGCCGGGCGAGCAGCTGGGAGACCTGGTGCTGGCCGCCGGACGGAATCTCGGTCGCGGCCGGGTCGTCGTCCTGGGTGACACTTCCTCCTTTCAGAACCTCGTGCTGCCTTTTTCCTATCCCTTCATCGCGTCGTTGTTCGACGATCTCGCGCGTCCGGTCGCCGGGTTCCGCGAGGCCTGGTCGGCCGGCTCCGGTATCGCGGCGGCGGGGCTGGGTGTCATGGCTCTGGCCGGCTGCGTGCCGGCCGCCGCGGGCCTCGCCATGGCGGTTGCGACCTCGGCACTTTGGGCCGAGCTGATCGCCGGCCCGTCGGCTCTCGATCGTATTCAGGGTGACGCCAGGGTGGCGCTCATCGACGCGGGGCACCTGAACAGCTATGCGCGGGAGTTCTGGCGCGACGATTCGGCCGGTGGGCTGATTGTCAATCTCGAGCGGGCCGGCTACCTGCCCTTGATGGTCGACGATCCGTTCGACGGACATCGGCTCGGGCATGCGGCGTTGCCGGTCGTCGTCGGTCCCCGAAGGCCGCTGTCGAACTCCGAGACGCGGCGACTTGTCGCGCACATCGAGCACGGAGGGGACCTGCTCGTGGCGGCGGGCGCCGACGAAGCGTCATCGGTCGCCCCGCTGCTGTGGAGCTTCGGGCTTTCCATCGGTGGGCCGCCCCTTGGACCGGTGCCGGTTCTCGCCGACATGGATCGGGCCGCGTACGAAGCCGGGCGCCGGCGGCCGCAGTTTCGAAGAGCATGGTCCGTGAGGCACGCGGAGCAGGGCGCGCCGGTGGCCGTGCGCAGCCTCTACAGCGCCTTCGGTTTCGACGTCGTCGTGGAAGCGCATCGGGAAGGGGGTGGGCGGCTCCTGCTGATCGCCGACTCGGACTTTCTCACCGATCGAGTCCTGGAAAGCGAGAACGACGCGTGGGAGGGCAACGTGAATCTGCTTTCCGGGATGCTCAGGCGGGAGGGGGGAGGATGAGACGCCCCACGGCATGGCTCGGTGCGATTCTGCTGTCGGGCGCCTGGGGCTTCATCGACGGATTCTTCGTCGGCCCGCTGCCCATCGCCTTCTGGACCATCCTGCTGGCCGGCGCCGCGTGTCTGATCATCGACGCCGCCGGGTCGCCTGCCTCCACCGGCGGCAGACTACTTGATGGGTTGTTCGACACGCTGTCGATCATCGCCCTGCAGCTCTCGTTGCAGGCCGTCCTTCCGATAGTGATGGCCCATCTGCACCGGATCCCCGGGGCCGCGCAGGCCGCCGTGCCGTTGATGGAAGCGATGGGCCGGAGCGCGGGAGCGGACGATGCCGGCAACCTGCTCATCGAAACGACCACCGGCGTCCAGTCGTTTGCGATCACCTGGGAGCTCGCGGCCCTGCCCGCGATGCTGAGGCTGCTCGGAGCGTTTGTCGTCCTTGCGATCCCCCGGGGCTTCGCCACATCCCGGGGGCTTGCCGGGCCGGCGAAGCTGCTGGTCATCCTGTCCGCGCACGCGGTGTTGCGTCTGCTGGTGCTGCTCGGTCTGGTGGCGAGCGGCGCGCGGCTGTCCCTCTGCTACGAGCCGGCCTTCACGTTGGTCGGTTTGCTGCCGCTGGCGTGGCTGGTCCCCCGATGGGCGACCGGGGCACCGGCCGGGGCACCGATTGGGGCACCGACCGGGGCGCCGACCGGTGCCAGGACAGGAGGCATCGTCGCTGATTCCGTTCGCGGCGCGCCACGCGCGACGCGCAGGCTCGGACGGCTCGCCCTCTTCCCGCTGACGCTGGCGTTTGCAGGAGCCTGTCTCGGTGTGCGGATGGGGCACAGCCATCCGGGCGTGCTCAAGCAGGGACGCGTGCTGATCGATGAGAGCCGGAGCGACTGGGAGTGGACCGATCTGCCGTTCGACAACTGCCGGTATGGTCAGAGGAGCGTTTACAACTACAGCGTCTGGCGGGCCTGGATCGAGGCCCACTACACGACACGCGTCACCCGCGAACCGCCTGACGACGCGGATCTCCGCGAGGCCGACGTGATGATCATCAAGACCCCGACCAGGCCCTACGATCGGGAGAGCCTCGACAGGATCGAGAGATTCGTCCGGCAGGGCGGCGGGCTCTACCTGATCGGCGATCACACGAACCTGTTCGGAATGTCGACCGTGCTCAACCAGATAGCTGCGCCTTACGGTCTGGAGTTCCAGTTCGACGACACTTTTCCTCTCGACCACGAGGCCTATGACATCTTCCGTCCGGGACGATTGGCCTCACCCATGCTGCGTGGCATCGCCTCGTATGCGTTCGAGACTTCCTGCACGCTGCGGATCCCCTGGAACGCCAGGCACGTGATCATCGGCAGGCGGCTTGGCGCCGATCCGGTCGATTACGGGCACGTCAACTTCTTCGGCAACATCCGGCTCGATCCTTCCGAAACTTTCGGGCTGTTCGTCCAGACCGCCGGCGTCGTCCATGGCGAGGGACGCGTGGTCGCCTTCACCGACAGCACGAATTTCTCCAACTTCTCCATGCTCTGGCCGGGACGCCGCGAGTTGACGCTCAACGTGATCGACTGGCTCAACAGGTCCGCCTCGCCACGCGAACGGCTGTTCGATTCACTGGTCGGGCTGCTCGGGATGGGCGCCGCGGTGCTCGGCGCCTGGATGATGGCGCGATGCGGCAAGGCGGCACGCGCCGCGCTGCTCTGGGTCGCCGTGGGTTCGTACACGCTGGCATCCGTCGAGGCCTCGGGGCTCACCCGGCAGGAGTTCGCGGCTCCCTCTCCACGTCAACGTCTGGTTACGGTCGCGTTCGATACGAGCCTGTCGAGCTTCGGTCTGGAACCGGCATCCCCGATACTCAGCAGGAGCGACGTCCTGTCCTGGGAGGGATTCAATACGTTCTTCATCAACGTGGCGCGCTCCAGCGCCTGGCCGTTCGTCCCGGGTGGCCTCGCCCAGGCGCTTCGCACGGCCGACGCGGTCGTCATCGTGAACCCGGTGCGCTCTGCCTCGGTGACGGATCTTGGCGCCATGAGCGGATTCCTGAGAAAAGGCGGCCGGCTCCTGATCCTCGACTCGATCCTGAACGATCGCTCGACGGCCGCGCGCATCGCGGGGGCGTTCGGCATGGATCTGAAGACTGCCTTGCTGGCCCAGGACAACGTGGCCGGACGACCGATCGGGCCGGTCCTCTCGATCGGGACTTCGAAATCGACGCACCGGGTCGTCACACGCGGCGGTTGTGTCGCCGTCTGGCGCGAGGTGGGCGCCGGCCGCATCGTGGTGGCGGGCGACGCCGCCCTGCTGAGCGACCATGCCTTCGGCGGCGTCTATGTGACGCCGACTGAAGCGCAAAGGGAAAGCTACAGGGCCGAGGAGGAGCTGCTCGGAATCCTTCTGGAACCGAGAGGCGGCGAGGCCTCGAGGTGAACGCAGCGCTTGACGTGGAGGATCTCTGCCGAAGCTTCGCGAGAGACGCCGCACCGCCGGTCATCGCCCTCGACAAGGTCTCATTCGACATCGCGGGGGGCCGGGTGACCGGCCTGCTCGGTCCGAACGGGGCAGGCAAGACCACGATGTTCCGTATCCTTGGCGGCCTGCTGCGACCGGATTCCGGTCGGGTCAGGGTCGCCGGGTGCGATCCGGCATTGCAGCCCCGCGAGGCGCGCGCCCGTCTGGGCCTGCTCACCGAAGAACCTGGTCTGCCCGAACGGCTCACGCCGCTCTGGCATGTCTCACTGCACGCTTCGCTGCACGGTATTGCCCGGAACGAAGCGCTGCGGCGCGCGAGCCAGCTGCTCAGCGAGATGGGTCTGGGCCGGCAGATGCGCGACCGGCATTCGGGACTGTCCCGGGGAGCGCGGTTGAAGGTCGCGCTGGCCAGGGCGCTGGTGCACGAGCCTCGAGTGCTGCTGCTCGACGACCCGATGGCCGGCCTCGACATGGAGTCGGCGGCGTGGATGAGAGAGATGATCAGGAAACGGGCCGCGCAGGGCTGCGCCGTCCTGCTGGCCACCCACAACCCGATCGATGCCGAGCGTCTTTGCGATGACCTCGTGATCATGGGGCCGGGCCGGGTGCTTGCCAGCGGACCGGCGGGGGCGATCTGCCGGTCGGGTGCTGTCGAACCCCGGCTGGTGATCCGGCTTTCGGCGCCGGCGGATCGGCTGGTCGACGCGGTCCGAAAACTGCCGGCCATGAGCGGCGTCGTCGCCGTGGACGATTGCCTCTGCTTCGACGCCACGACGTCGCCCGATACCGGCCTCGTCGTCGCGCAGGTGCGCGCGGTGATAGGCGCTGTCGCGATACTCGAGGTC
>DASROJ010000187.1:0-6865 GCA_035646975.1 Patescibacteria group bacterium | reverse complement strand
TCATCCGCGGCGGCGGCCAACGGAAGGAAGATGAACGCGAAGGCAACAACTGTCGACAATCCGGCTGATGAACGAGGCTTTTTCGTCCTGCGGTCGTTCATGGGCACCTCCATGGGTTCCTCCATGGGTCCCTCCCGGATTCATCGCCGGCGCCTGGGCGGGGCGGTCCAACCGCCCGGAATGTCCGGCCCCCAATGGCGCTATCAGCCTGGTTCAGGCGGCGCCTTCGGACGACGAAAATGTCCCAGCACGAGACAGGTTCCGGGCGCCGCAGACACGCCCTCTGACAGCCTAACCGATGAAATCGGATCCTGCCGCACAGGGAGCGAAGAAAAATCGTCTCACTGCACCGGTGGATGCGTGGCTTCCTTCGCACCCGAGGCAGGCCCTCCGAGGACACGGGCGGCGACGCGATCGAGCGCGGTTCGCTGGGTCGCGTCGAACTCGTAGATATCCGGTGCGAAACGCAGAACGCCTTCCGCGTCGACCCATGCCGTCAAGTAGACGATGTGGATCGCCACCTGCGGTCGGACGGGCAGATGGCGCTCTTTGGTATCGTCGAGGGCCTCATGGAGCGAATCCTGGGAGGATTCGTCCAGGAGCCGCTCCGCCAGCTCGAGCGGGCGCTCGACTCGGATGCATCCGTGGCTGAGGTCCCGGTCGGATCGGCCAAACAGGTTTCGTGACGGCGTGTCATGAAGATAGATGTTGAACTCGTTGGTGAGCTGGAATTTCAGCCGGCCGAGGGCGTTGGTCGGTCCGGGTTCCTGTCGCAGGTGATAGGGGAACTGTCCCTCGCTCAGAGCGTTCCAATTCACGCTCGAGGGGTCCACCTCGTGGGGGTCCTCCCATGAACCCTCGAGAAGACGAAGGCCGTGGCGCTCCAGCGAGCCGGGATCCTCACGCAGCTCCGGCAGGTATTCTCCCAGCGCGATGCTGTCCGGGACGTTCCAGGGCGGATTGACCACCACCGACACGATCCGATCGCTGAACACGGGTGTCGGGGTGAAGGCCTTGCCGACAACGATGCGAGTGCGCCACGCGGTGACTCCGCCTTTCACGATCCTGAGCTCGAACTCCGGGATGTTGACGAACAGGCAAGGATCGCCGAGATCGCGCGGGATCCAGCGCCAGCGTTCGAGGTTCAGCTCGACCTGCTGGATCCACCAGCTTACCGGCACGTTCAGCTCGGCCAGCGAGGCCGCGCCGACCTTTCCGTCGGGCTCAATCCCGTGGCGTTGCTGGAAGCGGCGCACCAGATCGGAAAGCTCGCTGTCGAACAGATCGTCGTCGCCCCATGACGCGGCGTCATGCGGCCCGGCGGTCTGCGCAATCTCCGCGAGGCGCCGTCGAAGCAGCGAGACCCTTGGTCCGCGGGCCCCGGTCTCGAGCCTGGGGCCATCGGGAATCGTCGGCCAACCACCGGCCGCTTCGATCTCGCGCAGAACGCTCAAGGCCACACGCAGTCGCGCGTACCCCGCGTGCGGGGGAGGCAGGGCATCGAGCAGCTCGGGGAGCTTGTCGGTCTCGAGGGCCTGGTTGAGTTTGGTCAAGGGATCCAGCTCCGGCAGATTCGTGTGCCAGTCGTTCCTGATTTCATCCGGGTGCACGCGTCCGGTGGACAGGTCGGAGGCGTACCGGAAAAAGGACGCGGTCATGAGCAGATCGAAGTCGGCCAGCCGCGCAATCGCGGCGTCATCGAGAGGCGGGCTGCCGATCTGCGCCCGCAGCTTTTCGAGCCGGCTCAGGGCGTAGTCTTCCGGGTCCAGTCCGTGCTCGTCCGCGCGTCGCAGCGCATCGAGGAGGATCTTCGTCGATGGAAGTAGATCTCCCGAGTCGTCGCACCAGGCGAGACGATGCCCATTGTTGTCGTAGAACTTCGTCAGCGTTTCACGCGTCGGAAAGGCCGGGTTCGTCGACGGTTTGCCGGGCGCAGAAGGCACGGGGGCCGTCCGCAGCTGGCGCGCCAGCGCCTGCTGCACCTCATCGCGTGACAGGTCCGGTCGTGCGACGATCTCGGCGACCGAGTTCAACCGCGCCACCAGGCGTCTGGGAATGGGGCCGCGTGGTGTGCCCACCGCGGCCGCCAGCAGCGCGGCGAACGGGATGAGCCAGCCGTTGCGGAAGAAGCCCTGCATCGAGAAGCCTCGAGGACGGAAGGGTGAAGTGGGGAGCATCTTCATCATAATCAACGTCGGGGACAATCACACGCCGGCTGACAGGCCACCATCACGGCTCGTTTGCGTGAGCCGGGTCGCGGCAGAGCGATCCGCGCCGGCCCTGGAATTGTTACTATCCGACTCGACCTCACGCAGGCGATCCAAAGGGGCGGCTCGAATGGAAGCGCTCGACAGGGCCATCGCATGGCAGACGGCTGAACCGATCCGCGTCAATCGGCCGGGCTCGTCACGTCACGGGGGGATCCTTCACGGGGTCGACACTCGGGGCGGAAGACCCCTGGGTCTCTACACCGAGATCACCGGCTATGCGGTGAGCCTTTTCACCTTCCTGCTGCGCATCGGTCGGGTCGATATCCAGAGCAAAGCCGCGATGGAGGCTGCCGACTATCTTCTCAGGATCCAGGATGAAGCAGGCGCCTATCCTCATGTCCAGGATCCTGCCGACAGGAATGGTGTCTGGTCGGCCTACTCCTTCGATGTCGCCGCGTGCATCGTCGGGTTGGCGCGTCTCGACAAAGTCTGCCCCGGCAGGGGCTACTTGAACAGCGCGATGGCGGCCGGACGCTGGCTGCTCGGCCTGCAGCGCCCCGATGGATCGTTCTTCGCCATGATGTCGAAGGGGGGCGAGTTGCGCGATCCTGGCGGGTTTTTCGGAGACGGAAGTTGCATCCACGCGAAGAACGCCATCGCCCTGCTCGAGCTGTTTGCGGCAAGCGGGCGGGAGGAATACCGCCAGGCCGCGCTGAGCGCCTGCCGGTACACATTGTCCCTGCAGGCATCCGATGGTGCGTTCTGGAGCGGACCGGCCGCGCGATATGTGTTCTCACACGCTCACGCGTATGCCTGCGAGGGGCTGCTCTACGCGGGGACTGCGTTGGGCGACGAGCGGTTCTGCGACGCGGCCGGCAGAGGAATCGCGTGGCTGGCCGGCATGCAGGAAAAAGACGGCGGATGGCTCTCTCATCACAAGACGCGGCTGCTCTCGCGGCGCCGGATGGTCGATGCGCTCCTGCGTCCGAGGCCGAGCGACGCGGCGGCGCAGGCGGTCCGGCTCTTCAGCCTCGTTGGCGTCCGGGGCGTCGGGGGCGTCGGGGGCGCCGATCATGACCGCGGAAGGAGTCTGGCGATCGGGTTCCTGCTGAGCTGTCAGGGCGCCGCAGGCGGTTTTCATTATCGCCGGACCAGACGCGGACTCAGCCCGTTCATGAGCACATGGTCGGCGCAGTTCGCGGCTCAGGCATTGGCATGGAATTCGTCCCCGGCGGCCGTCGAGGATCTGTTCTGAAAGGGGCTCCGCGCGACCATGAGCGACGAACTCGAATCACTCATCGCCGACAAGTTCGAGGAGCTGGCCGACAGCTCGATGTTCCCGCACGATATCCCGCCCGACGATTTCACGCTCGAGGCGGTGCTGGGGTGGTTCGGCGACATGCGAGGCCGCCTGTTGCTCGACGTGGGATGCGCCAGGGGGCGGTTCGTTCGGGCGCTTTCCGGCGCCGGGGCCCGGGTCATCGGCACGGATCGCACCTGGAGGCTTCTGCAGGATGCCGCCGTGAGCCAGCGTGATCAATCCTTCGTGTTGTCGACCGCCACCCTGCTGCCGTTCGCCGACGCCTCCTTCGACGGTCTGCTCTGTGTCGAAGTCATCGAGCACATTCCCGAGACCGACCGCGCATTCGCCGAGATGGCCCGGGTCCTCAAGCCGGGAGCCAGCGCCATCATCATTGACAAGAACCTGCTCGGGATCGGGTACAATCGTCTGTATCCCAATTGGCTCTACAAGGAGGTCATGGAGCGGCTTGGAAGATGGTCATATCCGCGGGATTTCCCGTTCAGGGAGCGCTGGTTCATCCCATCGTCCCTGAAAAGGGACCTGCGCCGGCATTTCGGTCGCGTCGAGGTCAGATTCCTTGACGGACGCGTTCTGGGCCTTCGACGGCGCCTTCTCGGGCCGCTTTTCAGGGTCTTTCCGATATTCTGCCCGGACGTCGCCTGGTGTTGCACGAAGTAGAACGGTATGGTAATCGTCAGCCTTGATGCATATTTGGATGCTTTGTGGGTGACTCGGCGGTATATTCAGAGTTCGCCCATACCAACTCACGCCATGACCCGCGATTCGCGCGAAGGCCTGCGACCTGTGGCCGGAGAGTTTTTCTGATGGGAGACGGTATTGCCGACCGATGTCGCGGTCATCATGGGAACGCGGCCCGAGGCGATCAAGCTGGCGCCCGTGGTGCTGGCCTTGCGAAAATCGGGCCTCCGGGTCCGGATCGTCGCCACCGGCCAGCATCAGGAGCTGCTCCACCAGGCGCTGGGGGCATTCAGGCTTCAGGCTGACGTCGACCTGCGGGTCATGCAGCCGGACCAGGATCTCACGGGTCTCACGACCCGATCGCTCACAGCGCTCACCGGCGCCCTGCAGGCTGAACGCCCCCGCTTCGCGCTGGTGCAGGGCGATGCCACCACGGCCGTCACAGGGGCGCTCGCCTGTTTCTATCTGGGAATCGGGTGCGGCCACGTCGAGGCCGGACTGCGCAGCGGAAACCTGAAAGCTCCCTGGCCCGAGGAGATGAACCGCAGGCTGGCGGACCAGCTCTGTGCCCGACACTACCCGCCGACGGAAGGAGCGCGACTCAACCTGTTGAAGGAAGGGTTCGAGTCATCCAGTCTGCTCGTGACCGGGCAGACGGGAGTCGATGCGGTGCTGCACGTGGCCGAGCAGGCGGGAAATGAAACCCCGCCCGAGCTGGCGGGACTGGTGGGCCGCCAGGGCGAACGACTCGTTTACGCCACCGGACACCGACGTGAGAGTTTCAGCGGAGAGATCCGCGAGGTCACCACCGCTCTTCGGGCCCTGGTCGAGGAGCGTCCCGAGGTCCGGGTGATATTCCCCATCCATCCCAATCCGTCCGTCGGGCGCCAGCTCGCGGATCTGATCGGCGTCCACGAACGACTGCGTCTGATCGATGCCGTGTCCTATCCCGCCTCCATCTGGCTCATGCGCCACGCCGACGTCATCGTCACCGACAGCGGCGGCATCCAGGAGGAGGCGCCGACATTCGGCGTCCCGGTGCTGGTGACGCGCGATCTGACGGAGAGACCCGAGGGTATCGAGCCCGGGTTCCTGAAAATCGTGGGGACGGGCGCCAGCTCCGTGCTGGCGCAGCTCCGGTCGACGCTGGATGATCCGGGTCTGCGACGGAGGCTCAAAGCGCTGCCCAACCCCTATGGCGACGGCCAGGCCTCACGGCGGATCACCGAGGACGTGATGCGCCTGCTCGCGGAGGCGCCAGCATCATGAACCCGCCTTCCTCGATCCTCTGGCTGGCTCGGATGCGTTTCTTCGACGACCTGCGCACCCGGGAGTTCGAGCTGGCCCGACGCGTCGCCCGCGATGTGAAAGTGATCGCGCTGGACCGCTCGGATGCGAGAGGATGGGACGAGCCCCATTTCATGTCCAAGATGATGCTCAGATGGGACATGCTGCGCGGGGGATGGGCGCAGTGGGACGGCGCCGAGGTCTCGCGATTCCGCATGCCGATTGTCGTGGCCACCGGGCCGGTGGCGAACCGTGTCGCCGCCTGTATCAACGAACGCCGCATTCGGGTGGCGCTGGAGAGATTCAACTGCGGGACGGTGTTTCATTCGCATCCGTTTCTTTTCATGCCCCCGGTGTGCGGCCGGCGCAACTACCGTGTCCATTTCGATCTCGTCGACAACTTCTTCGATGGATGGTCGGATACGATCATCGGCCGCTCGCGAAAGCACTTCATCCGCGAAGCGATGCTCAGGGCCGATACGCTGTCGGCGATCAGCCATTGCCTCTGCGATCGGGTCGAGGAGTTCATCGGGCGCAGGCCCATCTACGTTCCCAACGGCGCGGCGGTGGAGGAGATCAGGGCGTGGCCGGCGGAACGGGCGGCCGCCGTCCGTGCGCGGCATGGTCTGGCTGGCCGGCGTGTGCTGGCCTACATCGGCAATCACATTGCCGACTTCGACGGCACCGAGATGCTGGTGGAGGCGTTCCTGCAGGCGCACAAGTCAAAACCCGATCTCGCGCTTCTGCTGATCGGGCCCGGCTCCGACCGCGTGCCGCGGGCCCGCGGTCTCGGTGTGGCCGATGGCGTCTACGTCGTCGGCCCCGTTCCCACCGACGAAGTGTGGGACTACTTCCATGCGGCGGACCTGGGGCTGCTGCCGTTCATCCTGGCGCCGGTGACGCACCACTGCCTGCCCCTCAAGGTGCTCGAGTTCGGTGCCGCAGGCAAGCCGGTGCTCGCCACCCCGCTGCACGAGCTTCAGCGGCTCGCGCTGCCACACATCCGGTTCGCGCAGTACGACAGCGCCGCGTGGTGCCGCGCGCTGCTGGATGAAGCCACCTATGCGGCGCCGGACAGGGGCGCCCTCGCGAAATCGCTCCTTCCTCTATCGTGGGATGCCGCCACGGCGGCGCTGCTCAAGGGGATGGGGTTGGGTTGAGCGCGCGATCGGCGGCCGGGCTGGCAGCCTTTGCCACCAGGTGTCCGCGGGCTGGGAGCTTGCGGCGGACGCAAAGCGCGATGGCCTGCGCAGCGCCCGCCGCATCGAGTGAGGCCTAGCTTCCCCAGCGCCAGGTGGCGCCGACGTTCAGACCGATACCATCGAATTTCACGTTTTCGTTGAAGGCGTTGAACTTGATCGAGGTG
>DASROJ010000186.1:0-27312 GCA_035646975.1 Patescibacteria group bacterium | reverse complement strand
GCTCGCTGAGCACCGCGAAGACGTTGGGGCGCAGCGTGGCCATCGCAGGTCTCGCGCCGGAGACGGTCACCGTGGCGAACGCCTTGCCCGAGTAAACGGGCCGCCGCATCGTCAACGCGCCTCCCTCCACCATGATGCCGGTGCAGTCCGAAGCCAGGCCCGTGCGGAACCGCGCCGCGATCCTCGCCCCCAGATCGCGCCCCATCGCCGATGCGGCCATCAGCACGAGGTCGGCGTCGACGCTCCGGATGGCTTCCTCGAGCGCCCGTGCGTAAGCCTCGGGGGCATAGAACCTCAGCCGCGGCTCCTTCACGAGCAGAATCCTGTCGGCGCCCAGGCGGCGCGGCTCGCTTTCGAGCCCGGCCAGGCCGTCGCCGATGAGGATCACCGTCAGGTCCGCGCCGAGCTTGTCGGCCAGCCGTCGTCCCTCCGAGATCGCCTCGAGGGAGGGTTTCTTGAACTTGTCGTCTCTCTGCTCCGCGAAGACCAGCACGCCCGCCACTAGATCACCTTCGCTTCTTCGTGAAGGAGCCGGACGACCTCGCGGGTCGCCGTCTCGACGTCGTCCTTGAATATCCTGCCGGCCTGCTTCGGCGGCGGCAGCTCCAGTTTCGACACGCGCAGCCGGGCGCCCGACGATCCCACGGTCGACTTGTCGATGCCGATCGCCGCGGCGTCCTTCTCTTCGATCGGTTTCTTCTTCGCCGCCATGATCCCCTTGAGGCTCGCGTAGCGCGGCTCGTTGAGCCCCTTCTGCGCCGTAATGAGGCAGGGCAGCGTGGATTCCACCAGCTCATGGCCTGCTTCGATTTCCCGGTGGGCGACCAGCCCGCCGTCCTTCAGCTCCAGCCGGGTGACGACCGAGACGTGGGGCATGTCCAGCAGCTCGGCCAGCATCATGCCGACCTGACGGTTGTCCGTTCCCACCGCGTACTGACCCGCGAAGACGAGGGTTGGCTCGAGGGGTTTGATCGCGGCCGCCAGGATCGTCGCGATGCCCAGGGAGTCGGAGCCTTCGAATGCCGCGTCATTGAGATGAATGCCCCGGTCCGCCCCAACCGCCAGGCATGTTCGAAGCGCGCTGGCCACGCGCGCCGGACCGATGCTGACCACGATGACCTCGCCGCCGCCTTGCGCTTCCTTGATCTTCAGCGCCTCCTCCACGGCGTACTCGTCGTACGGGTTCACGATCCAGGTGACGCTCGATTCGTCGATGGACCTGCCGTCGGCGCCGATCGCGATTTTCGTTTCCGTGTCCGGGACCTGCTTGATGGCGACGACAATCTTCACGCGGCGAACCTCTTCAAAATGATGCATGCGTTGGTTCCGCCGAAGCCGAACGAGTTGTTCAGCGCGTAGGACACTTCCCGTCGGCGGGCCTTGTTGGGGACATAGTCGAGATCGCAATCGGGATCGGGCGTCGTGTAGTTGATGGTCGGCGGAATGACCCCCTCGCGGACCGACAGCGCGGCAATGCCGGTCTCGAGGCCGCCGGCCGCGCCCAGCAGGTGCCCGGTCATCGACTTGGTCGATGAAACGGCCAGCGAGCGGGCGTGTTCGCCGAACACCTGCTTGATCGCGAGGGTCTCGATGCGATCACCAATCGGTGTGGATGTTCCATGAGCATTGATGTAGTCGATCGCCGTGGGCGGCACGCCGGCATCCGCCAGCGCGCTGCGCATGACGCGCACCGGCCCGTCGCCGTCCTCGGAGGGAGCCGAGATGTGAAAAGCATCCGCGCTGACGCCGTATCCGGCCACCTCCGCGTAGATGGACGCCCCGCGTCGCAAGGCATGCTCGAGCTCTTCGATGACAACGATGCCTGCGCCCTCCCCCATGACGAACCCGTCGCGCCCGGCATCGAACGGGCGGCTCGCCTTCTCCGGGTCTTCATTGCGCGTCGACAACGCCCTCATCGCGGAGAACCCGCCGACGGCCAGCGGCGTGATCACTCCTTCGGCCCCGCCGCAGATCATGACATCCGCGTCGCCGCGGGCGATCAGTCGCGACGAGTCGCCGATCGCGTGCGTGCCGGTGGAGCAGGCGGTGGAATTGGCGAGATTGGGGCCCTTGGCGCCGTAGCGGATCGACACCTGGCCCGAGGCGAGATTGACGATGAGACTCACGATGAAGAATGGTGAGATGCGGCGCGGCCCCTTTTCGAGCAGCTCCGCGTGCTGACGTTCGATCGCCGGCAGCCCGCCGATGCCGGAGCCGATGTAGACGCCCACGCGCTCTGCATTGGCGGGGCCGATCTTCAGACCGGAGTCTTCCATGGCGAACTGGGTGGCCGCCAGGGCGTAGTGGATGAACAGGTCGCTCTTCTTGACCTCTTTGGCGGGGCTGTAGAGAGCCGGGTCGAAGCCTTTCACTTCCCCGGCTATCTTCGCCGGGTAGTCCGCGGTGTCAAACCGGGTGATAGGGCCGATCCCGCTGGTACCCGCCAGCAGCGCCTCCCAGTTGGGCCGGGTGCCGATGCCGAGGGGACTGACCAGCCCCACGCCCGTGATGACGACACGTCTTTCCATATTTATTCATCTCTGCCCGGGAAGCCCCCTGGCCTCTATCAGACTACTTGTGCGCGGTGATGTAGGTGACCGCGTCCTGGACCGTCTTGATCTTCTCGGCGTCCTCGTCGCTGATCTCGAGCTTGAACTCCTCTTCAAGCGCCATGACCAACTCGACCTGATCGAGCGAGTCGGCTCCCAGATCATCAACGAAGGAGGCTGTGGGGGTCACCTCGTCCTCGTCTACACCGAGCTGCTCGACGATGATCCCCTTGACCTTCTCTTCGATATTCATTCAAGCCCTCCGGTTTGCCCAGCCGTCAGGTATCTCATTTGATCAGCGCGGCCCGGTCGGGCCGGCTTCAAAAGGGCTGCAAGTCTAGCACACCATTTCCAGGCATCGTCCAGACAAAATCCGGCGCCCCCGCCCCTACATGTAAAGCCCGCCGCTGACGTTCAGAACGGCGCCGGTGATGTACGAGGCTTCCTCTCCCAGCAGGAAGCAGACGGCTCCGGCAACCTCCTCGGGCCGGCCCATGCGCCCGAGCGGCACGTGGGTGGTCATCTCCTCCCGGCGCTTCTCAGGCAGCGCGAGCGCCATGTCGGTCTCGATGAGCCCCGGCGCCACGACGTTGGCGGTGACATTCCTCGAGCCGAGCTCCTTGGCGATCGACTTCACGAATCCGATCAATCCGGCCTTCGACGAGGCGTAGGCTGCCTGCCCCGGATTGCCCATGAGCCCCGCAATCGAGGAGATCGCCACGATGCGCCCGTACCGCGCGCGCACCATCGTCGGCAATGCGGCCCGTACCAGTCGGAAGGTCCCGGTCAGGTTGACGGCGATGACGCGGTCCCACTCCTCCGGTTTCAGACGCATCGTGAGCTGGTCCGCGGTAATGCCGGCGTTGGCGACGACGTGATGCACGTCTCCCATCTCGGTACGGACCCGCTCCACGGCCGCTTCGACCGCCTCGCCGTCGGCCATGTCGGCGATGAAAACCGATGACCGCACGCCGGTGGCGCGCGCCTGTTCGGCGACCTCGCCCATCTTTTCGGCGTCCCGCCCGACCAATGCCACGTCGGATCCCGCCGCCGCGGCGCGCAGAACGATGGCCCGCCCTATCCCGCGGGAAGCTCCCGTGATCAGCGTCACCCTGCCCTTCATGAGACGAACTCCTTCGCCGCGGCAATCGAGGCTGTGTCGCCCGCCGGCGCGCAGGCCAGCCCTGGCTCTATCCTCTTGATGAGACCGGTGAGCACCTTGCCGGGGCCCACTTCAAGCGCCTTATGTGCGCCCAGGTCGTGCAGCCTCCTGACGCTTTGTTCCCACAGCACGGGAGCGGTGACCTGGCGCACCAGACTGCTGCGAGCCTGCTCGCCGGTGCGCAGTTCCGTAGCGGTGACATTGGCCACCAGTGGGATGGAGAGATCGTTAAAGCGTGTCGCGGCGAGGTCGGCCGCGAGCCGGTCCGCGGCCGGCTGCATCAACACGCAGTGGAACGGGGCGCTCACCTGCAGCCTGACGGCGCGCCTTGCTCCGCGCTCCTGCGCCATCGCGATGGCCCTGTCGACGGCTTCCGAGTGACCGGAGATCACGGTCTGGCCCGGGGCATTCATGTTGGCGGGCGACACGACCTGCGCCGTCTGTCCTGAATCCGCCGAATCCCCGGCGCGTTCCGCCTGCCCGCAGAGATCCGCCAGCGCGGACGCATCCAGGCCCATGATGGCGGCCATCGCGCCCATGCCGACGGGAACGGCTTCCTGCATGTAGAGGCCACGCTTCCGGACCAGGGCCACCGCGTCTGCGAAGCCCAGCGCTCCGGCGGCCACCAGCGCCGAGTATTCTCCCAGGCTGTGTCCGGCGACGAGGGCGGGCCGGAGACCGAGGGCAGCCAGTGCGCGCAACGCGGCGACGCTCACGGTGAGGATCGCCGGCTGGGCGTTCGCGGTGAGCTGAAGATCCTGTTCGGGCCCTTCGAAGCAGAGCCTTGAAAGCGAAAAACCCAGCGTCTCGTCGGCTTCGGCGAATGTCTGGCGGCAGACCGGATAGGCCGCCGTCAGGTCTGCGCCCATTCCAACCGCCTGCGATCCTTGCCCCGGGAAGACGAACGCCAGCACTCTTTGTCTCCTTCAGACCGCGAGAAGCTCCCGCTGAGCCGTCATGACTTCCTGGATGCGATCGTTGACACGCCCTTCCACCACCTCGCCCGCGACCCGTATGGCATTCTTGATGGCGCGGGCAGACGAGCGCCCGTGGCAGATGATCGCGCTGCCTTTCACTCCGAGCAGGGGCATCCCGCCATACTCGGCGTAATCGATCTTCTTCTTGAATCGGCGGAAGGCCCCGCGCATGAACAGGTACCCGAGACGTGCCGGACCGCTCGAGGCGATCTCCTGCCGCAGCAGGACCGCGAGCATCTCGGCCACGCTCTCTATCGCCTTGAGGCTCACGTTGCCGGTGAACCCATCCGACACGATGACATCGACGTTGCCGTTGAAGATGTCACGCCCTTCGACGTTGCCGACGAAGTTCATCCGGCTGCCACGCATCAAATGCAGCGCTTCTTTCGTGGTGGCGTTGCCCTTCGAGTCCTCCTCGCCCACGCTCAAAACGCCGACACGAGGGTCGCGCACTCCCAGTATCTCGCGCGAGTAGATCTGTCCCATCACGGCGAACTGCAGCAGGTGCTCGGGCCGGGGACCGATGTTCGCCCCGACATCGAGCCAGACCGAAAGCCCCTTCAGATTGGGAAGCACGGCCATCACCGCGGGCCGTTCGATTCCCTGCAGCGTGCCCATGACCACCTTGGCGGTGACCATGACCGCGCCCGTGTTGCCGGCGGAGACCATCCCATGCGCCCGGCCTTCGCGGACGAGCTGACAGGCGACGCGGATGGAGGAGTGCTTTTTCTTTCGCAGCGCCAGCACGGGAGATTCGTGCATTTCGATGACGTCGCGCGCGTCGACCAGGGAGATGGGGCCGGAGTCCTGCGCGGCGACTCCATGTTTCAGGAGCTCGCGCCCCACCTCTTCCTGGCGGCCGACCAGTATCAGCCGATGGCCGTACTCCCGCGAGGCCAGAACGGCCCCCTCGACCACCGATGCGGGCGCGTGATCTCCGCCCATGGCATCCAGGGCGATGACGACGGACATCAGATGTTCTTGACCTCGATCACTTCACGGCCCTTGTAGAAGCCGCAGTGAGGGCAGACGCGATGGGGGAGCTTTCTCTCGTGACACTGCAGGCAGTCCGACGCTGCCGGCGTGGGCAGGGCATCATGCGTGCGGCGCCGGTCGCGTCGAGCTTTGGAATGACGGCGTTTTGGATTAGGCATCGAAAACTCCCTTGGCTATCGTTGTCAGGCGGTTACCGAACAGCGGCAGAGTTCCGTGTTGAGATTGCAGCCGCAGAACTGGCACAGCCCTCTGCACTCCTCCGAACAGAGCGGCTTCATCGGCAACGCCAGGTAAATCTGCTCGGCGGCCAGCCCATTCAGATCGAGTTCACGCTCCTGGGTCAAGTAGGCCACGTCGAGGTCGTCCCTGGTAATCTGCAGTTCCTGCCCCGCTTCACCGGGATCCTGTGGTGGCGGCAGGTAAACTAGATCGAAATCCCGGGCGACCGGAAAACTGTAAGGCTCGAGGCAGCGCGAACAAGGCACCAACGCCGTTGCTTCCAGCCTGCCGGAACAGACAAGCCCCCCGCGCGACGGGAGGATTCGGGCTTTGACTGCCGCCCCGACAACTCCAATCTCGAGACCACCGTCGTACCCCAGCGGCTCGAGCTCGAGTTGCTCGCCGAGCAGGAGGCCCTCGGGCTGCAGATCGCCCGCGCGGACGATCACGCGTTCACCTCCAAAATGAGCGACCGATTATAGCACCCGGCCATCTCGCGTCAATGCAAGGAGGTTCTGCCGGGGGGCCGTGTCAGCGGCCGCGCCCCTTGAGGGCTGCCTTGGCCACGGCATGGGTCGGGAGGATTTCGAGAGCCTTCTCGAACTGCTTTCTTGCCCGGATGCCGAGACCCTGGTTCTGGTAGAAAACCCCCAGCGCAACGCGATACTCCGCGTTCCAGGGGTCGAGGTCGCAGGCGGTCTGGTAGGCGTCTTCGGCCATCTTCTGCCACTTCGTGTTCGGGTTCTTCGCAAGGGCCTCGGCCATCAGGGCGTGGAACGGCGCCGACTGAGTGTTGAACTTGATGGCAAGGCGGCAGAACTGGATGCAGTTGTGATAATCCTTTTCATGCAGGTACTCACGCGCCTTCTGATAGTACCTGTCCGCCAGCTTGATATTCTGTTCCTGCGTGGCCTGGGCCTCGGTCTTCACCATCTCGCGCCGCAGGGAAAGTTCGTCGGGATTGATCTCGGCCAGCGTGACATCCGAATAGGCTTTCCGGCCCGCCCGCTCGAGTCGTTCTACCTGAAGCTTCAGAAACGCCTCGGTCAACCGGTTCTCGATGAGCCCCAGCTCCATCTTGTATTTCTCTCGCACACGCTCTGAAAATCTGCTTCGACTGTAGCGCGATTTCGCTTCCTCGAAGGCCCGCTGGAGCACCGGTAGCTGGGCGTCCGGCTCCACCCCGAGCACTTCCGCATTACCCTGACCGAGAATCCGTGCCGCCGCGCTCTCGATGAGAGCCGACTCCCGCGCTTCACGGGAGGAGGCTTCGTTGAACCCCTGCATGATTTGCCTCAGGCTGAACGGGCCCTGGTTCAGTGGAGGGTTGAACTCGACGATGCCAAGCACTGCAAGACCGTAAATGAACTGCAGCGATTCATCCTCCTCGTCCGGTGGCAGGACCATCGCGATTTCTTCCATCTTCATGGAGCCGTCGATCCGCGAAAGGATGTACCCGTGCCGCGGCTTGAGCGCCAGACGGTGCACAGGCAGAAACAACTTCTCGCTGATCTTCAACTTGCCTGGAAGCTTCAGGAGGATCTCGCGCAGCGGTGCAAAATAGGCCATCTTCGCGATGCCCCGGAGAATGCACTCGAACGTGAACAGGATGTCCGGATCGAAGAATGATGGTCCGGCCTCGCGCGCCGTGAACTCGTAAGTACCGCTTGGCCAGGAAAACGCGCGGATGACGCACGACTCCACCAGGCCGCGGACGGTCGGATCAAGCGCTTCCTTGGTGAGGACACCCTTGCTGACCAGACGCGCGGCCACCTCGAGGGAGGACGAGGTGGCGTGGCCCAGCTCGGTCAGCGTCGCGGGCGGCAGCAGACCCGAGGCGCCCAGATGCGCCGGGAACCTGTCCGTCGGATTGGTCCCCTCCCCGAAGAACAGCATGCCCCTGTCGAAATGAAGGGTGACGCTTTGGTTTGTCGGGTCCTTGACCTCGATGGATCCCGTGCATTCCTGGAAGTAGAGATCTCGCAGGACTTCGGCCAGATAGTGCGATGTGTAGTGACCGTTCATCGAGTGATCCCGGCAATACGGTCCGGCCTCTTGCGGCGATGGCGCCTGTGGCTCAGTGAGGCCAATATATAGACGACAATGCCCGGAATCCACGTCAAGCCCCGGACAGGAACAATGAGTAGAATTGCTTTGCTGTCATTGGTTTACGTAATGCTGCCAGCCCGGGCCGCCGCCGCGGTGGTGACGGTGCCCGATGTGACGCCGGGCATCGAGGCCCTCAGGGCGGGGCGATTCGACGCGGCCCGAGACGCCTTCGCCGCGATAACCGCCCGGGACACACAGGCTCCCGAAGGGCCGTTCTTCCAGGCCTTCCACCTCTGGTGGCGACTGGTCGATCACCCCGAGGACCAGGCCCTTCGACAGGCAATGGAGGAGCGTCTGTCGGAATCGGCACGGCGGGCCAGCCTGCTGATGGACACCCCCGATCCGGCCGACCGTCAACGTGGGGAGTTGTTCCAGGGAGTGTCGATGATGCTGGATGCGCAGTCCCAGGCCAGCCGGGGCGTGCGGTTCGGCGCCGCCTCTCTCGTACGACAGGGGCACAAGGCGCTGAGTCATCTGCTCGAAACGGCGCCCGATTCCGCCGATGCCATGTTTGCGATGGGAGCCTACAATTATTACGCCGATCGATTGCCGCCAATCGTCAAGGGGATCCGGTTCCTGCTGCTGATCCCCGGCGGAGACTCCGTCAAGGGAATTGCGCAACTCGAGCAGGCCGCCGAGAAGAGCCGGCTGTTCGGCGCTGAATCGCTCATGCTTCTGGCGCACATCTACTCGGGTGCGTACGAGGTGGATTATCGTCGAGCCCTCGCATACGTCGACAGGGCCGCCGCACGGTACCCCGGCTCCCCGCTGATTTCGCTCGCGCGCGCCGACTTGCTCTTCAAACTGGGAGACCTGCGCGAGTCGATGGAGCTCTCCGGCAGAACCCTTGGACTGGTGGAGCGCGGCGCCGGCTACGCCATCGAGCTCGAGCGAGCGCTCGCCTTTCGCGACGCGGAGTGCCGCCTGAAGCTCAACGATCCCCTCGATGCGATGACCCGGATCGACTCCGGTCTGCAACGCTCGATGCCTGAAACCATCGAAGAGAAAAAACGCTGGCTCGCGCTGTGGGTCGAATCCGCGCGCGACACGGGCGGGCTGTCGCCTGATCGGCTGGAAACCATGATCACACGGCTCGGGATTCCCGATGTCGTCGCCGATCCGATGCGGCGGCGTGCGGCCAAGGTTGACGCCACCCGGAGCGCCCCGGCTCTGGCGAGGGCCGAGGCGCTCCATCTGCTGGCCTCGGGGAACACCCCGGAGGCCATCAGGCGGCTCGGGTCATTGCGGGAACACGCTCCCGATGACCTGCGTCTCAGGTACGATCTCGGCAGGATTCTTCAGCAAGAGGGGCGGATGGCTGAAGCTCGTCCGCATCTGCAGGCGGTTGCCGAGCTCGCGCGTTCGGCGCAGACCGCCGACCTGGCCGGCTGGGCGCTGCTGCGTCTGGGGTGGGAGATCGAGCAGGAGGGCCGCAGAGGCGAGGCGCTCGCGCTCTATCGGCGGGCGGCCACGTTGAAGCAGTTCACATTCCAGCCTGCCGCGCTCGATCGGCTCGCCCGCCCGAGCCCCGCTCAGCCGGAAGGCTGAGCAGCGCCTCCGCCTTCAGCGCTTCCTTCATGACTTTGCCGGCGGGATTGCGCGGCAGCTCCTTTACCACCTTGAACACGCGCGGCAGCTTGTAGCGAGCCAGCCTGGCCAGGCAGACTCTTCGCAGCTCCGCTTCGTCGATGATCTGCCCGGGCAGGCCGACGATGAAAGCGAACGGAACCTCGCCGCGCGATGCGTCAGGGACTCCCACCACAGCCGCTTCCTTCACCAGTGGATGCCCTTCGAGGACGTCCTCGATCTCCCTGGGATAGACGTTCATCCCCCTGCAGATCAGCATGTCCTTGCTGCGTCCCATGACGAAAAGGTATCCGTCCTCGTCCATCCTCACCAGGTCGCCCGTATGCAGCCAGCCATCGGCCAGGACCCGCGCGGTTTCCTCGGGCCGCCGGAAGTACCCCTTCATGACGTTCGGCCCGCGCACGAGCAGCTCTCCCGTGCCCCCCTTCTCCACGGCGCGTCCTTCCGTATCCAGCAGCCGGATCCGGAGTCCCGGCAGCGGCAATCCAATCGATCCCGGCTTGCGCACACCGACGGGTGGATTGATTGCGACCACGGGTGAGGCCTCGGACAACCCATATCCTTCACAGAGTGGACGCCGGTAAAGCTCCTCGAACTTCTGCAGGGTCTCGAGCGACAGAGGAGCGCCACCGCTGATGTAGAGCCTGACCGGATTGAACCACCGCGCCAGGGCGCCGACCCTCGCCTGCGACATCGCCGTGAAGACGGCGGGCACGGCCGGAACGATGGTGGGTCGATGACGAAGGATCGCCTTGCGGATTTCCGCGCGATCGACCCGTTCGCAGAGCACCATGCTCATTCCAGCCATCATGGGCGCCAGCAGGCCAACCATTTCGGTGAAAGAGTGAAACATCGGCAGGAAGAGCAGGATCCTGTCGCGCTCGGTCACGCCGACGGCTTCGATGCACGCCTCGGAATTCGACAACAGGTTGCGATGGGTGAGCATCACCCCTTTGGGAGTCCCGGTGGTGCCCGATGTATAAACGATCACGGCGACGTCTTCTTCACCGGGTGGGTGGGTTGGCGGAGAACTGTTCGGCAAACGTGATTCATCGGGCGCCATCGAGATCGAGAAACCTGACACATTCATGTGGAGAGGCACCGGCGGCGGGTCGGCGCCGAACTCACCGCAGACGATGATTTCGCGGAGATCTCGCAGCCCCCTGAGCGCCGGCGCCGCCTTCCGCAGCGACGCGTCGGCGGTGATCAGGATCGCGGCGCCACAATCGACGAACAGGTCGTGCAATTCCGCCTGGGCAAGAAACGTGTTGAGCGGCACGAGGGTGCCACCGGCGGCCGGAACCGCGAAGTAGGCGATCAGGTATTCGGGCCGATTGTCCATGAGGACGGCAACACGCTGTCCTCTTTCAAGCCCGGTTTCGGTCAGCTTCGCTGCGAGGGCCATCACCGAACGACGCAGATCGTCGTAGGAAAAGCGGTGATTGTTGAAGATGAGCGCGGTGCGTCGGCCCCAGATCTCGGCGGCACGAACAGGGACTTCGCCGATGGAACGAAGCTCTTTCATCGTCTCCTCGCTCCTGGCCTTGAGCGGCCCGCAACCCTCGGCGGCGCGACCAGCGGGAGTGTTCCTCAACTCTTTTAATGGTAGCACGGATACGCCGGTTGAACTGCGTCGGGCCGGGTGATATAAGGCCCTCGATGCGCTCCCCCTTGCTCGCGGCCATCCTGCTCACGGGACTCGTCACGGCCCTGGCCCTTGGCCTGGCCTTGAGTCTCCGGAACCACGCGTCCATTCAGCCGATGGATTGTCTTCCCCGGGACACGACCTTGCTGCTGCTGGCGCCCGAGCCACCGCGGCTGTTCGGCGAACTGTCGCGCGCAAGCGGAACATGGGGAGGCACTCCTGACGGCGCCGACATGCTGGGCGATTTCTTCACCCGCGAGCTCCAGCTCCACGGAATTCCCGCTGTGGCCTCGGCCCGGGAGATTTCCAGGCTGGCGGGAGGAGAAACGCTGATCGCGACGGTCCCGGACGGAGTCGAGGACCGGGCGGGCACCGTGATGATCTTCGACCTGCGGCAGCCGGGCGCGACGATGCCCGCGATCATCCACCAGATCACGCGCCAGGCCCTCGGCGCGCAGGGCGATGAGGCATGGAGCACGCGCAGCTACCACGAGCACGATTACGAGACTTTTCACCTTCAAGGGAAGCAGGGGGGGATCAGCGCGGCGCAGATGAAAGGGCTGGGGATCGTCACCACGTCGGGAGCCTTGATGCGCCGCATCCTGGACACGGCGGACGGAAGGGCCGGGTCGCTCCGCTCGGACCCGGCCTACCATCTGACGCGTGACCATCTCGGAAAACACGGATCGCTGTTCGCCTACGCTTCGGGTTCATGGATCGCGGCGGCCATGAATCGGCACGTCAAACCGGGCCCGATGCACCACGCGCTCAAGCTCCTGGGCCTGGATGCCGTCACCGGAGCCGGCCTGGCGCTCGAGGTACGCAAGCAGCTCTTCCACGAGCGGCTGTTCGTCGCTTTGCGCGGCGACCGGCGGGGGCTGACTGGTGAAATGTTCGATACTGTCGCACGCACTCCAAGGACATCGACTCTCATCCCGGCCGGGTTTCCCTTCTATCTGTCTGTTTCGTTTTCCGGACTCGACACGGTCTACCGCAAGCTTCCGGAAATCCTGGCCACCGCAACCGGTGAGGATCGCAAGGTCATGCGCGATCGGCTCGAGGGGCTCGAGCAGTTCATGGCCATGGATGTCGATCGCGAGCTGTTCGGCGCGCTGGGCAATGATCTGTGGATCGGCTTCGGTGGCGCCTCGCGGTATCCCAGGAGCGCCTCCAATCGGACGCTCCTCAACACGCCGGCAGTCGCCGCGATCTCGCTGAACAACCCGCCCGCCATCACGCGGGCGCTCGGCCGTTTCGACGGCCTCGCCCGGGCCATGGGCGCCTACCATCGATCGCTTCGCGGCGGCCAGCCTGTCACATCGTACGAATTCACCCAGATCGCTCCGCTGTCGCCGGCGTACAGGATCGTGGGCGGCCACCTCGTGGCCGCGACCTCCGCGGCGCTGCTCGAACAGGCCATGGAGGCGGGCAGGGCGCATTCGTCCGTTGCGGACCAGCCAGGCCTGAGCAGCCTGCTCGAGCAGCTTCCCGATCGCGCACATCTATTCTTTTTCGCCGACACCGCGCGGTTGGCGGATCTGCTGCGAGTGTCTCGACAATCGATGGATCCGTTCGGCCCTCCCCTCGGGCCGCCGGAAGCAGACCGTGCTGACCGGACGATCAGCGTCGATCGGCTTCCTGCTTCGGCGGCTGCCGCGCGGCTCACGACCGCGGGGCTCACCGTCGAGTGGATTTCTCCCCTGAGCCCCTCTCTCCTGCTTTCTTCATGGCTGCTCTCAGCGGTGGAGGATGAATCCGGCACGGTGGACGAGACGGCACCGGAGCCCGGCGCCGAGATTCCGTTCTGAATTCTGGAAGGAGTGGACCCTACTTTGTCGGGGAGGTCGATCCCGCGGGAGCCTGCGTCGCCGAGGCGTAGTTCTTGAGCACCCGATTGATGTAGCGGATGGTTTCACGATACGGAGGCACACCTTTGTATCGGGCCACGCGCCCCATTCCCGCATTGTAGGCGGCCAGCGCGCTGACGAACGAATCTCCATGCTGATCGAGCAGCTGCCGCAGGTAGCTTGCCCCAGCCTCGATGTTCTGCGCGGCATCGAACGGATTCTTCACGCGGAGCTCGCGCGCCGTTGCGGGCATCAGCTGCATCAGCCCCTGGGCCCCTTTGGCCGATTGCGCGTCCGGCCGATAGCCCGATTCCGCGGCGATCACCGCGGCCAGAAGCTCCGGCTCGAGATGATGGCGTTCGGCGGCGCGTCTGATCAGCGTGTCGATCGGTACGGGACCCTGCTCGGGGGCTGGCCCCGGCGCCTGCCCAGGCGCGGTCGGGGTCGTCCCTGCGGCCGCGCCGCCCGCGGGCGCTGGCTCCGCGGCGACGGGCGGTGCGATCACAGGAGTCGCGTTCACGGGCTCCGCGATCATCGTTTCAGGCGGCGGCTGTTGAGCTTCGAGCGTTTCGATACTCGCGATACGCGACAGCGGAACGCCGAGCGAGGCTCCCTCCGTCACCTTCACGAAGGCGACTCCGGCATCCACCCTGCAGGACAGGGCATCGAGCGCCCGCCCATCGATCATGTGGATACGGACACCCTGACCCGCGACACCCGCGACAACTGGCCCCTGGACCAGCGCGATGCAGATGAGACTCGCGAACGCGCTGTGCGTGTTGACCACCAAACCCACTCCTCACCGACCCAAATCGGCCGTAAGTTGGCCCTGCCCTTGAAGATGTCTGATTCTACGGTGACGCCCCCCACAGGTCAAGGCTTGATCCTCACCGGCGATCGAATCCTCGTTCGATGGCAAGCTGCGAGAACTGCAGCACCGTGGGGCGTCCGTGCGGGCACTTCAGCGGATTCTCGGTCCGAAACAGCTCTTTGATCAGATAGTTCATTTTTTCAAGGGTAAGCGGCATCCGGACCTTGATGGCCGCGTGGCAGGCAACCGTCGCGAGAGACTTTTCCATGCGGGGCAGCCCGGCGCCACCGCCGACCGATTCAGCCCCTTCCATCTGGCGGAGCAGGTCGTCGACAAGCCCGGGCAGGCTCGGTGCGTCGAGGATGGCCGGGGCCCGGGTGATCTTCAACGTTTCCTCGCCAAATGGCTCCGCGCCCAGCCCGAGGCGGCCAAGCTCCTCGACGACATCGGAAATCAATGGCGCCAGCCGGCGCGGCAGCCTCGCCGCGAAGGGAAACAGAAGCTCCTGCTGACCCGCGCCGTCATCGAGCGATTGCCTGACGAGCTTTTCGTAAAGAATCCTCTCGTGCGCTGCGTGCTGGTCGATGATCAGGAGCCCATCACGGTCGGCGGCCACGATATAGCTCTCGCGGTAGTGGGCCAGAACCGTCGCGATGTCTCCCATCGCCGGCAGAACCGGTGTGCCCGCCGCCGGCACCGGTGTCGTCGTTGGAGCCGTCTCGCCCATCGAGCGGGGTGTGTACTGCGAGGGGCCTTCACGCACGGCGAGCAATTCGAAGGCCTCGGAGGATCGTCCGCTGGCGCCGATGCCAAGCGCGGTGATTGGCATCTCCCCTCTCAACGCCCCGCCGATGGCATCCCGAACCAGATCGTGTACCGCGCGGGAATCGGCGAAGCGGACCTCTGCCTTGGCCGGGTGCACGTTGACGTCGACAGCCTCAGGTTCGCATTCGATGAACAGGAACACCGCAACGTGTCTGTCCTTTGGAAGAAATGCCTGGCAGGCCGACATTATCGCGTGGTTCACGAGGCGATCACGAACCAGCCTGCCGTTCACGTAGAGATGCTGAGATCTCCGGGTGGAGGCGGCGGCCGACGGCGGCAGGAGAAATCCACGGACTTCGTAGGCGCCGATGGAGCTTCGGAAGCAGAGGGCCTCACCCCATTCCGGGCCGAACACCTGCCGAATCCGCTCAGCCTGATCGCCACCGGCGGTGGCCTCGACGAGTCTTCGACTCTCGTGGGACAGCGTGACAGCGATCGCCGGGATCGCGATCGAGCAGGCCGCCACCAGATCGGAAATGTGACCCAGCTCCGTCTGAGGCGACTTGAGAAACTTCGCGCGCGCCGGCGTGTTGAAAAAGAGGTCACGGACGTCCATCGTCGTGCCCTGCGGGTGGCCTGCCGGCGCCACCTGGAGGATGCGGCCGGCCTCGACGTCGACGCGTGTTCCACCGCCGTCCCGGCAAGACGTCACCGTGAGCCTGGAGACGGAGGCGATTGCGGGAAGCGCCTCGCCGCGGAACCCGAGGGTGACGATGCGGCCGAGGTCTGAAGCCGCACCGAGTTTGCTGGTGGCGTGCCGCTCGAGCGCGAGAAGGATATCGTCGCTGCCCAGTCCTTCACCGTCGTCGGCGACGCGGATGCGCCGGCGCCCACCCCCTTCGATGTCGATGACGATGGAGGTCGCGCCCGCGTCGACGGCGTTTTCCAGCAGCTCCTTGACGACGGAGGCCGGACGCTCGATCACTTCGCCGGCGGCGATCTGGTTGATCAGATGATCGGGCAGAACGCGGATCCGGCTCATGTGAGGCCTCCGCGCGCATCCTATCGGAGGGGTTCCGCCTCGTCAACGAATCACGTGTGCTAGAATCCGGCGTTCCGCAGGAGCCCATGCATGCCGTCGTACACCCGGTTGGCGCTCATGATTGCCTCGTTCCCCGTGTGCGGGGTCCTGGCGGCGGCCGCGCCAGGTGTCATCGCGACCTGGAGCTTCGATGACGGTGGCGCTCTCAACAAGATCGCCGGTGGACCCGCGGGCAAAGTGGAAAGAGCGCGCCCGGCCGATGGGCACGCGGGCAAGGCCCTCGTATTCGAGGATTGGTCGGTCAAGAACTACCTCAAGCCGGATCCGCGTGTCGCAACGCGAGTCGTGGTGCCCCACGACGCGCGTTTGAATCCGGCGCCACCCTTTCGCGTCACGGCCTGGATTTATCCGACCGCCGATCCCGTGTACTACGGCGGGATCGTGGAGAAAGGGCAGGGGTACACATCATCCTATCGGCTGGTGCTGCTGCGCGGGCTCAAACTGGAAGGCAGCCTTGGCGACCCCAGGGTATCGATCAAGAGCGCATCACCGATCACCCTGAACGCCTGGCATGAGGTGGCGCTCGTCACCGACGGCAAGAGTCTCACACTGATGGTCGACGGAGCCCAAGCTGCACAGGCAGCTTTGTCGGCCCCTCCCAAGCCGGGCTCCACCGACCCGCTGATCGTCGGGGAGCGATTCACCGGAAGCATCGACGAGGTCTCCCTCATCGCCGACTGAATCGGCCGCCGGGGCTGCGCGCCCCTCCCGCGCGGATTCAGACGGCGCGGCGCTTGCGCAGTGCCGGAAGGTCGGAGCGCCGGGAAGCCTGCCGACCGGCCGCTCGCACGCGGCTCTCCGAGGCGCGTAGGCGCGCAAGGACCTTCAGCCTGGCCTTCGCAGGGCGTCGCGTCACCGGAGGCGCAGGCTTGGGCAGCCCGGTCATCTCGGCGATCCGTTCGATGGCCTCCGTCTGTATCTGCCTCACACGCTCGCGAGAGATTCGCAGTCGGGATCCGATCGACTCGAGGGTGTGTTCCCGCTCTCCATCAAGCCCGTAGCGAAGCTTGAGCACCGCCTGATGACGCGGCGGCAGCTCCTCCATGAGCTGGGACACGTATTGCTTGATTTCCCGGAGGTAGACCGCGCGCATCGGGTTGACCGCATCATGGTCCTCCACCTCGATCGGCCCGTCACGATCCGGGTCCTGCCTGCGGTCGAGCGAGATGGGCTGCTGCAGCCGGCGGGCGCTTTCCCATTCTTTGAAGGGGACAATCCCGGACTTGTCGACGGCGGCTTCGACATCCAGGTCCGGGGCGTCGAGCCCCCCCTTGGATTCGAGCATTCGGTCCACGCGACGCATCTTCTGATGCATGTGAACCGGGATGCGGATGAGATCCTGCTTGTCGCAGATCGCCCGCGCGAGGGCCTGGCGAATCCACCACGAGGCATAGGTGGAAAAGCGAGTCCCCTTTCCAGGATCGAACTTTTCCGCAGCCCGCATCAACCCGATATTGCCTTCCTGTATCAGGTCCTGTATGGGAAGCCCCGAAGATCGGTAACGCTTCGCCCAGTAGACGACGAGCCTGAGGTTGCGGTTGACCATGTCTTCGAGCGCCGCCGGATCGCCCTTCGCGGTACGACGGGCAAGATCCCTCTCGGCTTCCGCCGAGAGCAGGCCCCACCGCGACACTTCCCTCAGGTAACGTTCGAGGGATTCGCCGCCGACTTCCGGGTTGGCCGCAATCTCGCTTTCGGGAACGATTGGCTCGATTTTCCCGGCCGCATCGTCGACCGGATCGTCTGTAACATCGTCGATGTCATCGTTGAAGTCCGTCGCTCGATGGCCTGACAATGGGATCGTCTCGTTCGTCAGCATGAGTTCGTCATCTCGGTTCATTCTGGACCTCGCTTCCTGTGCCGGAAACTCGGTTCCCCTCCCCCTTCCCGCCGCCCGCTTCCTCGCGCGAGAAGGTGGGGTTTATGATGGTCGACATGCAGGTAGAGCAAGCGGAGTGCCAGCCGGAATTCAGCGTCCCGCAGCCATCTCGAAACACGCAACAGTGACGAGGGGGCGCGGCTAAACTACTGTATCAACGTTAGTTATTCGTACTGACAGGAGACAGCTGATACCACGGGGCGGTCCGGGCAGTGTCCTGTGAATCGGAGTGGACTGTCATATGCACTGGACAGGGATGCCGGACAGCAGACAGCGGGGTCGATCGGGGGCCTGCTCCTGCATCGGTCCGTCAGGAGCCGCCGCCGACCTTGAGCAGGTTTATCACACCGGTCACGCCGGGAACGCCGAGCGTGAGACGTTCGGCCTCGACCCGCTCGCCATCTCGCGAGACGACACCCTGCAGGGTGACGACTCCGGCTTCGACGGACACTTCGGGGTGCCGGATGGCACCAAACGTCAGCGGGTTCGTGAGGATGCTGAGCACGCGCGAGCGGATCGATTCCGCCGAGTGCGTTCCTTCGCTTCGGATCTGCAGCGTGTTGATCACGCGGGTGACGCCCTGCGCCTCCGCTGCGATCTCCTCCGCGTCGAGCCGATCGAGGGCGCGCTCGACGACTCCTCCCAGCGTGACCTCGGTTCCTGAAACGGTGACCTGGATCGGCGTCCGACGAAAGCGGGTGCGAGTTTCGAGTTGGCGCTGCACTTCCTGGGCTATGGCCGTTTCGGACCGATCCGAGGGCCTGATGCTCAGGTCATTGGTGATGGCCTTGACCCCGACGATCCCGCCCACCACCCTCTCGGCCCGGGTCTTTTCACCAAGGCTGCCGACGATGCCTGTCAGATGAAGGTTGCCATCCTCCACTTCGATGCCGAGAGATTCGATGTGCAGGGCGATCTGACCTGCAAGCCGCGTCTGGACCCTCTGTTTGACCCGGTCGTCTTCCCCGGCGTCGGCACGAAAACTCTGAGCCCAGGCCACCGACATCGACATCACGATGGCGGCGGCCATGAGCCGGTTCATCCAAACGACGTCTGTCCCGCCTGCTTTCGCCATCTGTCGCGCTCCTCGTCAGTCACGTCTCTCGCGGCCGATTCCTGTTCTGCCGATCAGTGGAAACGTAGCCTCTCTAGAGGTGCCGGGCAAGCCCGAAGAATCTGCTGCGACGTCCTTCGATGACCCGCAAGGGCCCGCGTCCGGCCGTTTTACGCAAGATTCCGGCGGCACGGGCGACGCCCACGCCCCCCGCCGGTCCACCGAAGTCGGCGGACCAGAATGACGACTCCTCAGGCAAGCAACTGGGTGATGTCGCGGCTGGGCAGACCCTGGTCGTCGGCCACCGCCTTGTAGACGATCTCGCCTCGATGGATGTTGACTCCGCGTCGCAGCATCTCGTTGGAGCCCACTGCATCGCGCAACCCCATGCGCGCGAGCATGAGCACGTACGGCAGCGTCGCGTTGGTGAGGGCGAATGTCGAGGTGCGCGGCACAGCGGCCGGCATGTTCGCCACGCAGTAGTGCACGACACCCTCGACCTCGTAAACCGGATTGGTGTGAGTCGTTGGATGCGTCGTCTCGACGCAGCCGCCCTGATCCACCGCGACATCGACGATCACCGAGCCCGGCTTCATCAGCTTGATCATGTCGCGCGTGACGACGTGCGGCGCCCTCGCCCCTGCCACGAGCACCGCACCCACGCACAGGTCGGCGCGCTTGAGAGCCTCCGCGATATGCGTGCGATTGGAAGCGAGCGTGACGACCCGACCGGAGAAGATGTCGTCGAGGTATTGCATGCGCTTGGCCGACGACTCGACGATGACGACCCGCGCTCCCATCCCCATGGCGATCTTCGCGGCATTGGTGCCGACCACTCCGCCGCCGATGATGACGACGTCGCCCGGCGGCACGCCCGGGACGCCGGAAATCAGAATGCCGCGCCCGCCCAGTGTTTTCTGCAGGTAGTAAGCGCCGACCAGTATCGACATCCTCCCCGCCACTTCGCTCATCGGCGTGAGCAGCGGCAGAGCACCGCTGGCGTCCGCCATCGTCTCGTAGGCGATCGCCGTGACCCCTGATTTCATCAGGCCCCGCGTGAGATCCGGCAGCGGCGCCAGATGAAGATAGGTGAAGAGTATCTGGTTGGGGCGAAATCTCGCGTATTCCTCCGGCTGGGGCTCCTTGACCTTGACGATCAGGTCGGCACCCGAAAACACCTCGTCAACGCTTCCCATCCTGGCGCCGGCCTCGACATAACGTTCATCCGGGATTCCGCTGCCAAGACCGGCTCCGCGCTCCACGAGCACGGCGTGTCCTTCCTCGCTGAGCGCCCGCGCCCCTGCCGGAACGAGGCTCACCCGGTTCTCGTTGTTCTTGATCTCCCTGGGGACGCCGATGACCATCGCTTTCTCCGATATCTCCGCTCAGTCGACCCGATCGATCTGCGCTTTCTGCAGGCGGCCGCTGAAATCCACGTAGATCGACTTCCACTCGCTGAAGATGTCCAGCACGACAGACCCCGCCTCGCGGTGACCGTTGCCTGTTTTCTTGACGCCGCCGAACGGGAGCTGAACCTCCGCACCGATGGTGGATGAGTTCACATAGAAGATTCCGGCTTCAACATCCCGCATCGCCCGGAACGCCTTGTTCACGTCCCTGGTGAAGATCGCGCTCGACAGCCCGTATTCCACGGCGTTGGCGACCCGAATCGCTTCGTCCAGACCATCGACCGGGATGATCGACAGAACAGGACCGAAAATCTCCTCCACGGCGATACGCATCTCGGGCCGCACGTCGGCGAAGATGGTTGGCTCGAAGAAGTATCCGTTGCCGGAAATCCTGTGGCCCCCCGTGACGAGTCGGGCGCCATCCTTCTGGCCGATCTCGACGTACGCTTCGACGGTCTTGCGCTGGGACTCGCTGATGCAAGGCCCCATTTCGACCGATTCGTCCAAGCCGTCTCCCACCTTGAGAGTGCGAACGCGCGATGCCAGCCGGTCGACGAAAGACCCGACCACTTTCCGATCGACGATGGCGCGACTCGTCGCGGTGCAACGCTGCCCCGTCGTGCCGAAGGCGCCCCAGGTCGCCGCTTCCACTGCAAGCTCGAGGTCCGCGTCCTCCAGGACGATCATCGCGTTCTTGCCTCCCATCTCGAGGGAGCACTTCTTGTAGGAGTCGGCGCAGGCGAGGGCCACCTCCCGGCCAACCGCGGTCGAGCCGGTGAACGAGATCAGCCGGATGTCGCGGTGCTTCAACAAGGGGGATCCGACCTCCGCGCCAGTGCCCGTCACCATGTTCACGACCCCGGGGGGCAGGCCGGCATCGCTGAGCGCACGCACGAGGTTGACCACCGACAGTGGCGTGTCGGTGGCAGGTTTGATCACCATCGTATTTCCGCAGACGAGCGCCGGCAGGATTTTCCAGGATGGAATCGCCATCGGGAAATTCCACGGTGTGATCATCCCGCACACGCCGATCGGTGCCCGGACCGACATGGCGAACTTGTTCGGCAGCTCGGCAGGAACGGTCTGGCCGAACAGACGCCGGCCTTCGCCGGCCGCGTAGAACGCGGTGTCGATCGCCTCCTGGACATCGCCGCGGGTTTCCTTGAGAACCTTTCCCATCTCCCGGGTCATGTCGTGCGCGTACTGCTCTTTTCTCTCGGTGAGAATCTGTCCTGTGCGATAAAGGATCTCGGCCCGCTTCGGCGCCGGTGTCAGCCGCCAGCCATCGTAGGCGGCACGGGCCGCGTCCACGGCCCGGTCGACATCGACCGAGGTGGATCGCGCGAAACTGCCAACCAGGTCTTCCGTGTTCGCCGGATTGCGGTTCTCGAACGATGCCTTCGCAGCCGAGTCGACCCATGCGCCGTTGATATGGTTCCCGTAGACGGTCGAAGACGACATCGCGCCCCCCGTAAACATAAGACAACTCAGGATTTCAAGCAGAGTGACGCGGCAGGATAACCGAGCGTTGCGGACAGTGTCAAGGATTCAGCGGCGAGGGGTGCGTGCCGCGGGACGACCGCTCAGCAGTCGAGCGGCTCGCGACGCGGCACGACAATCGGGCTGAGCCCGTCGGAGGGCTGCTTCATGAACAGGCGCAGTGCGAGTGTCTGGCAGCGACGGGACCGCAACTCTTCGCCCATCTCGGCGAAGCATCGGCCGAGAAGCTGCCACGCCGCGATGCAATCGCCGTCGATCTCCACGGCATGACGAAGGTGCCAGAGGGCGTTCTGCAGATCTCCCGCCTCGAGAGAGCCGTGACCCAGATCACAGCAGGCCTGAGCCTTGGTGGCACGCGAAGCGATGGATTGCGGCGCCCGGGTCTGTCGCGCATTCAGGTTTCTTGGTTGGCTCAACCTGTCACCCTCCCGTCCAGCCTGGAGATGGAGCCGTTGCCACCACTGCCGAGCTTGCTGCTGTCGTATGGGTGCGTCCGGCAATCGGCCTCTCTTCCGGCTACGCCATGAATGGGGGGTCGGCAGATAGCCGTTCGGGGAGAATGCTTGTGACGGAATCCGATTGCCGGAACTTCTCTGCGAATTGTGGTCATCGATGAAGAAATTGAAAAGATCGCGAGCGGCCGACTATTTCTCATCTCGAATTGACTCGTTGGCCCCATGACCGCTCCTTTTTCACGGTGCAGACACCGCGCTCGTATTGCTAGTGCAGCAAGGAGGGTGCCAGAATCAACGGACAATGCCGGCGTGGCGGCGCCTTTCTGCGGAAGCCTTTGAGTTTGAAGGAGATCACTCCCACTGGACCGGTCCAGTGTTCATTCATTCGGCGGTCGATAAACTCCCCCGCGAGGCTCAATTTTCTGACGAATCCTGGACGAGCCGCCGTAAGCTGTTAAGAACGCAGATGATGGGATGGTGTCCCGATTCCTGACATTAATGACAATCGATTGATAGTGGCGAATTGGGCCACTGCGCCGGGAGATCGGTTGTTTGGCTTCGTTCGGGGATGAGCGGTTTGTTCCCGATGGGGACATACTGCGGCAACAGGCGGCAACTCAACGCGCGAGCTGTCGCTCGAGGTCTCTTATCCGGGCAGACACGTCACGATACTTGGAGTTTATCCCGAACACTTCGGTAAACAGCTCGATTGCCTGGCGGTGCTCTCCCATCTCGGCCAGGAGCTCCGCCAGATCGTACCGCAACCCGAGCACGGTCTCCTCGTCCCGCGACCCGGCGGCCTCCAGCCCCCGGCGGTACCACTTGACCGCAAGGGCCGACATCCCCTTTTCGCGGAAGCAGATTCCCAGCATGCTGCAGCAGTCGACGAGCATCCGCGGCTCCTTGGCGGCAAACTGGAATTCACCAATCGCTTCGTCCATCAGACCCATTTCCTTGTAGGCGATGCCAAGGTTGTAGTGTGTGTCGAAGTCCTCGGCGCTGACCTGCTGTTCGATTCCCTTCTTGAACGCCTGCACGATCTCTTCGAGGCTGTGCCCCTCCGGTGTCGACTCGATTCCCGCCAGCAGCGAATCGTTCTGGGCGGTGTCGTCCATCAGCGCGGCGTCGATCTCCGATGCAAGATCGGCGAGATCGGAAATGTCCTGCGACACATCGTTCGCGGGCGGGCCTTGCGCGGCCTTTGAACTGGCTGTCGCGACACCTGGATGTTTCGCCTGAGGGGAAGGCACGGCAGGCGATGCTGAAACGGGAGCCCGCTGAGGACCGGCCGGAGCCTGCTGCTCCTCCTGGACCGGATCGAGGATGAGGTCCAGCTCCTCGGGCTCGGGGGCCTTATGAGTGAGCTGCGGGTCCTTGACGGATAGCGTCGCCGCGCTCATCGCCATTGCGGTTTTCATCCTGGAGACGATCTCTGGATGACTGCCGCAATCCAGGACGAGTCGGCGCAGGACCGCGACGGCTTCCTCGCGCTTGCCGCGTTCGAGAAAGCGATCCACCTCCTGCAACTCACCGGCAGTCGGCTCGCGCTCGTCCGGCTCCGACTCGACCACGATTGTCTCTTCTTCATCGTCCGGTTCCGAATCCAGCGCCACCGGCTCTTCCATTTCGACGGAGCTTCCAACCCCCGCGCGGGCCATCTGCCCTCCCGCAGGCGCTGCTGTTGAAAACAGCGTCGATCCCAGCATCGCGACTTCCGGGCAATTGGGATCGAATCGCTTCAACTCGGCGAAAGCCTCGCCCGCCGCCAGGGCGTCGTCGGCCGCAAGGTGCGCCTTGACCAGCCCGACCATCTGCGCCCGGGTCGCATCACGATTACCCTCTTCGAGATGGAGCTCTTTCAGCTTCATGATGGCCGGAACGTAACCAGGGAACCGCTCCAGCACCGCCGAGAGCTGCTCGACCGCGCGGTCACCAAGACCATACTTGACGAACACTTCGGCCTCGGTCATGTGTTCGGCGATGAAATCCTCGTCTTCGGGCTCGAGCCTGAGGGCCGGGGGAAGCTCAAGGACGGATCCCGCGTCGCTGCGAAGGGTCGTTCCTCGTGAGGCCGATGCCGCCTGCGCGCCCGATTCCTGTGCCGTTTCTTCGCCGGCATCGGCCGTCCGATCTTCTCCCGGCCGGGAGGAGGCAGCCGAGTCCTGCGCCGAAGCCTCGGCATCGTGCAATGAGTCCATCTGCTCCCGCAGGAACTTGTCATCCGGCCGGAGCTTGAGAAGGGTTGTCGCGTGGCGGCGGCCCACCGCGGTCTCCCCCCGATCCAGGCAGATCTTGATGACTTGATGGGCGTAACGGCTGAACTCGGCTTCCTTTTTCTGCGATGCGGCAATCTCCGCGAGCTTCATGCGTGAATCCAGGTGCTGTTCGTCGAGCTGAGAGATTTTCTCCAGCAGCGACACGGTCTCGCGGCCGTGATTCGCCTTCGACAATGCCGCGAAATGAGGCGCCAGCGCCTCGTACGCCCCCGCGGCGTCGCCGCGTTCGATGAGAATCGCCACCAGCTTCAGTTTCAGTTCAGTATTCTCGGGCGCCGCCTCGATGGCCTGGCTGAAGGCCGCCTGCGCCTCCTGGTGCTGTCCCGCCTTGAGGTGGAAATCGCCCAGCATGGAGAGCAGCTCTTTATGATCACCCGGCTTGCGCAGCGCCTCTTTCACCATCTTGATGCCGCCTTCGATGTCGCCGGTGGCAGCCTGTGCGTGCGCGAGCCTCGCCAATACCGCCGGAGAGCCCGGTTGCGCGGTGGAACCCTTCTGATACATGGCGCGCGCCTCGCCATGTTGTCCCTTCCGCTCGAGCTCCGCGCCCACCCGCGCGTATTCCTCCGCCGCTTCGGCAGGGCTTCCGTTCTGTGCGAGCAGGTCCGCGAGATGCCCCCGATGCTTGAGATTCTCCGGGTCAACCCGAACGAGAGCCTGGTACGCCGAAATGGCCTTGCGGACGTCGCCGGCCTTGAGGTACTGCTCGGCCACCATCTGGTACTGCGACCGGGCTTCGAGTATCAGCCCTTGCTGCGCGTACAGGTCGGCAAGCCGCTGGTAGGCGTCGAGGTGACCGGGATCAAGCTTGGTGATCTTCTTGTAAATCGCGATGGCCTTGAGAAAGAACCCGTCCTTTGCGTAGAAGTCGCCTATCTTGCTGAACTGGAGAATGGCTTCACGCTTTTTCCCGAGCCGGGAGTAGAGATCCCCCAGCTTGTTGACGGTATTCATGTCACGCGAGTTGTCCTTGATCAGGAGTTCGTACTGGGCCACGGCTTCGGCGAGCTTGCCCTGGAGGACGAGCCGCTCAGCCTGCTGGGCGAGTTTGTTGCGATCAATGGCCAAGTCGCTCTCCGAGCCCAATCGAGGAACCCTGTCCAACACCCCGGAATGTCAGGCGGTGAATGGGGCAGGCTCCCTGCCTTGTCACGGCTTCGAGATGTTGCCGCGTGCCGTATCCCTTGTTGGCCGCAAACCCGAAACCCGGGTATTTCCGATCGTAGTAACCCATCAGACGATCGCGCATCACCTTGGCGACGACGGACGCGGCGGCGATCGTCACGGAGATCCTGTCCCCCTTGATCAACGAGGTCTGGGCGATGCCCACGCCGGGAAGCGTGACGGCATCGATCAGCAGGTGATCGGGTCTTCCGGGAAGTGCCGCGACCGCACGTGTCATCGCCAACCTCGTCGCATTGAGGATGTTGAGCTCGTCGATTTCCCCGGCGTCCGCCGCGCCCAGTCCCCATGCCGCAGCAGACCGCAGGATCAGCCTCGCCATCACCTCACGTCGGCCGGGGCTCAGCAGCTTTGAATCATTGACCCCTTCGAGTCTGGCGCCCGGCCTCAGGATGACGGCCGCCACCACCACCGGCCCGGCCAGCGAGCCGCGCCCCACCTCGTCCAGGCCGGCCACATGCCGGAAGCCGTCACGTTCGATTCGACGCTCATGCGCCCATCCGGGACGCGAAGGAATGACAACTCCTGCGCGGCTCCGAAGGCTGGCGGGCTTCCCGGCGCGCTGCGTCCTACACCTCCACCGTTCGGGGCTCCTTCTCGCGCGCCGCCTTGATGCGCGCCGCCTTGCCGGTCCTCTTCTTGAGGTAATAGAGCTTCGCGCGACGCGTCCTTCCGCGCTGGACCACTTCGATCTTGCCGAGCGTGGGGGAATGGAGCGGGAAGATTCTCTCCACTCCGACGCCGTCAGACACCTTCCGCACCGTGAAGGTCTGTCGAACGCCGCCCCCCTTCAATCCCATCACGACTCCCTGAAAAATCTGGATACGTTCCTTGTCGCCTTCCTTCACCTTGACGGCCACCTTGATGGTGTCGCCCGGGGTGAACGAGGGCAGCGATGTCTTCAGCTCCTTGTCCTCAATGGTCTTGATCACATCCATCATCAGCTCCTGTTCCAGCGGCTCGACAACTTCGGCGGGGCTTCGTGCTCCACCAGAAGATCCGGCCGGCGATTCTTCGTGTTTTCCAGCGCCATGTTGCCGCGCCAGGTTTCGATTTCCTCGTGTCGACCCGACAGCAGCACGTCGGGCACCGCGATCCCCCTGAACACCGCAGGTCTCGTGTATTGAGGGTACTGCAGCTGACCCTCCGCAAACGTGTCGCGCAGCACCGACTCACCCTCTCCAACGACTCCGGGAACCAGACGCGAGACCGCGTCGATGAGCACCATCGCGGGAAGCTCGCCGCCGGTGAGAACGTAATCTCCTATCGAGATCTCCTCGTCGACCAGCGCGGTCCTGACCCGCTCATCGACCCCCTCGTACCGGCCGCAGACAAGTATGATTCTCTGCTCGAGGCTCAACCTGACGGCCTGTGAGTGCTCGAACCTCGCACCCTGCGGCGAAAGCAGGATCGTGCGGCTCGAGTCTCTCGGGAACTTTTCACGAACGAACTCCACTGCCGCGAAAATCGGCTCAGGTTTCATCAGCATGCCGCCGCCACCGCCATACGGCTGGTCATCAACCCTGCGGTGCGGCCCCTCCGCGTGGTCGCGCAGCTGGTGTACCCGGACCCGGATTCGGCCCTCATCGATGGCCCGCTTGAGAATGGTCTTCGTGAGCGGGATCTCCACGATCTCAGGAAAGATCGTGATGACATCAAATTCAATCATGACCGTTTTCGCGCCTCGTCGCCTTTCCGGTTGAGCTCGAGCAAGCCTGGTGGCGGATCCAGCGTGACAGTCCGCGCCTCGAGATCGAACTCAACGCAGATCGCCTTGACTATCGGAAC
>DASROJ010000185.1:0-7434 GCA_035646975.1 Patescibacteria group bacterium | reverse complement strand
GATAGGAAGCGGCGCGCATCTGTCCGAGGCTGACGAGCCAGATTCTTCCCGAACGGATCAGCAGGCGGTTCGGAAGAAGACCTGCCGCCTCGCCCGATTGATCCACGGCGACCTCGCCCATCGGCCGCCCGCGGAAGTCGGCGCGGCGCAGCGACCAGCGCATTGTCCCCGACCCGGCGCCCGAGGCGTACACCAGCATCAGGATGTCTCCGCCGCCGTCGATCCCCAGATCGACAACACGTCCTTGCTCGGGATCCACCTCGAATCGGAAGGTCTCCATGCCGGCGTTGTTGAACACCCGGACCTCGTTCCCATAGAGGGTGTACACCTCGGCGTGAGGGGCGTCCACCACGACCCGCGCGTCGCTGTACGGGATCCTCCCCGTGAAGTCGGCGAGGTTGTAGAGATAGGTGAGCTCCACGGGCCCGGTCGTCGCCGAGGAGACGAAGAGAACCGACAGCGCCGCAATGCCTGCCAACCTTCGCGCGAGAGCCATGCCAAGAGCTGGAGCAACCGGCGAGCCAGGATCAACCGCCACCGGCCTCGAGCCCTTCTCCGCACTGGTTCCAGTGGCGGTCTTCAAGACCCTCCCAGCAACTGATGGGATCGGGTGCAGGGATTGGCAGAGACCTGGCGCCTGAGACCATCCGTGGCCGGATTGTGGGGGAATTGGCGCAGCGCTCCGTGGAATGACCGAGCCGGCTCGAGTGAGGCGGAGCGGCTCGGTCTGGTCCGAACGGGTCACCGACGCCGCTCGCACGAGGCACAGCGATCCGTCCGCGGGTTCGTCCGTAGAGCGTCCTCATCCATCGGGGCATCCGAAGTGACGCAGGCGGCAAGAGGGTCTGGATCCAGGCGAGCCAGAGCCTTCTCGATCCGCAGGAGCCGCCGTCGTTGGACATCGCCCAGCGACGTGAGGAACCCGAGCGAGTAGGAGCGTGTCGGCAGGCACACGAGAGCCTCCTCGTCCTGCCCGGCATAGCCAATGAGGTTCCGCTGCTTCCAGTACTCACGCGTCAGGATCCACCGGCGGTCTTCCAGCCGGCGTCTGCGCAGCCGGGCCGTGGTCACGTCGTTCCTCCGCATCGCGCCGCCCTCCCGGTGAGTTGTTGTGCAGGGTTCGTGCCAGCGACGAGTTGGCGCGGATCTTGTAACAGGAACCGCTCGGACTCTCGAAAGGAGAAAAAATGAAAACCGACAATCTCGGAGCGATCGGACATCTCAAAGCCGTGGACATCATGACGAAGGATGTTGTCTGTCTGAACGAAGACCTGCCGCTGCACGAGTGCGAGAGGATGCTGCTGGACAACGGGATCTCGGGCGCGCCCGTCATTGACACCACGGGTCGGCTCCGCGGGGTGGTCTCGAAGACCGATCTCGTGTCTTACCACGCGGATCAGGCAGACGAGGACCTCGAGACCGGCGAGCCGACACGCATCGAGGAGATGCGTGGGGCGCACGTGGTCGATTTCAACACGGCGAGCGCCCAGGACGTGATGACGCCGGTGCCTTGCGTTGCGCCGGAAACGAGCTCGATCGCCGAGCTGGCCGCCTTGATGGTGCGGCGCGAGGTGCATCGGGTGCTGATCTGCAGGGGCCAGAAGGTCGTGGGGATCGTCAGCTCGATGGACATTCTGCGCGCGCTTGCCGTGTGACACCGGGGCAACCGCAAATGAGCCACGAGCGAATCCTGATCGTCGACGACGAGAAGCTGCTGCGCTGGTCCCTCAAGGAGCGCCTCGGGCGCGACGGGTACGAGGTCTTCGAGGCCGGCACCGGCGAGGAAGGGTACGCCATGGCCCTGGATCCCGGCGCGGACCTGATGCTGCTCGATCTGCGGCTGCCCGACACAACGGGCATCGAGCTGCTCAAGAGACTCGCGCCGACCTGCGCCGATGTCCCGGTGATCCTGATGACCGCCCACAGCACCGTGGAGACGGCGGTGGAGGCGATCAAGCTGGGGGCGATCGACTACGTGAACAAGCCGTTCAACCAGGACCACCTGGCGATAATCGTCCGGAAAGCATTGGAGAACAGCCGCCTCCATCGGGAAGTGGTGGCCTTTCGCCACCGCCAGGAGGAGCGGTACGGCCTGCGCAATCTCGTCGGCGACAGTCCGGCCATGAAGGATGTCTTCCGCATGGTCATGAAGGTTGGCCGGTCGGCCGCCAGCACGGTCCTCATCACCGGCGAGAGCGGCACCGGCAAGGATCTCGTGGCCAAGGCGATTCATTACGCCAGCGACCGGGTCGAGGCCCCGTTCATGAATATCACCTGCTCGGCGCTGCCGGAAACGTTGCTCGAAAGCGAGCTGATGGGCCACGAACGCGGGGCGTTCACGGACGCGAAGTCGGCCAAACAGGGCCTGTTCGAGCTGGCCGATGGCGGCACGGTGCTCCTGGACGAAATCGGCGACATGGGACTCGTCCTGCAGGCAAAGCTCCTTCGTTTTCTGGAGGAAAAGACCTTCAGGAGGGTCGGCGGCGCGAAGGACATCAAGGTGAACGTTCGCATCATCGCCGCGACCAACTGCGATCTTGTCAGGGCGGTGAACGAGGGACGGTTCCGGGAAGATCTCTACCACCGCGTCAACGTGATCCCGATCGCGCTGCCACCCTTGCGATGTCGCAAGGAGGATATTCCCCTGCTGGCGAAACACTTTCTCGACGAGTTCAATCGCGAGTTCCGCAAGCACTGTCATGGCATCACCGATCAGGCCCTGGAGGTGCTGGTCGAGCATGACTGGCCCGGCAACGTTCGAGAGCTGCGCAACGTGATCGAGAGGGCGATGCTGCTGGAAGATCGTGACCTGATCGATCTGCCCGACCTGCCCCACGACCTGGGGCGATCCCGCCGGAATGAAAATCCTGCAGGCAGCGATCCCGGATTCAGGCTGCCCGACGCGGGCTACCGTCTCGCCCGACTCGAGCGCGAGTTGGTGCAGCAGGCGCTCGAAAGGACCGGCGGCAACCAGACGCGGGCTGCCCGCCTGTTGTCCATCAGCCGCGATGCCCTGCGCTACAAGATGAAGAAATTCAAGCTCGGCTGACGGGTCCATGCCGGGCTTCGACCGGCTGCGCGTCTTGAGCCAGATGGTGGGTGGTATCCCCCGGTTTCGTGGCTGCCGGGCGATACCGGGCCGCTCCCCCCATTAACGCCACTGGCACGATTGTTGTACCCGTATAAGCTCAGGATAGGCGCACCACGTCCCCCGAAGGCAAGCCGAAGGGAGGAATCTGATGGACACGATGTCTCGCGAGGAAGCAATCAAGCTGATCCGCGCCAAGTTGATGGAAATGGTCGACGACGATCACTCGATGTGCCGCGTCGCCACGGAAAAAGGAATCTACTGCCGCGGGTTCCGACCGCTGGCGGACGACGAGATGAAGCGCCGCTACGAGTGGCTCCTTCACAGGAATCCGAACATGGGCCGCGCCGAGCTGGAAGACCTCGCGAACCGCTGGCAGATCGCCCGCCAGATCGTCGATCGGGTGCCGATCTCCTGCGACGTGCAGACAATCGAGCGCGACACCTGCGCTGGGTGGGACACCTTCGACAACGGTACCCTGGCGCGCTTTTTCCACGAGCTGACCGGCGGCGAGATCCTGGTTCAGAATTGACACGGCGCAGGACGGAATCAGGTGGCCGGCCTGGACGACGGCAACAGGCGGGCGCTCGAAGGAAGGAAGAATCGCAAGGAGCGCCGACGCCGCGGAATCGAGGTCTGAGGGCCTCAAGGGGGGGGATCAGTCCGCCGCCGGCGCTCCCCGCTCTATTATCAGGGAGGGCCCGTTCACCAGGGAGGACGAGACAAGCAGCCACCGGACCCTCCCGGCGGTTCATCATCGCAAGACAGGTGCCACGATCGAATCCCCGTGCGACGCCTGATTGCGCCGGGTCCTGAGGTCGCTGCTGCGCTTCACCACCCGGATGCTGCGCGAACTGCCGCAGTGCGGGACTTCCTCAGCTCGATTCGCCGGGCGAAACGCCTGGCACTCTTCTTGCGGTTCACTCCGGTCATGAACAGATTGCCGATCCAGCTCGAGACCCGGTGTGGCGAGTGCCTGTTGTACGGAGCCATACAGGGAATGGCCGATGGACTCGTGCTCGTCGACCTCGACGATCGGGTATGGCAGATCAACCGCCGAGCCCAGGAACTGCTCGAGCTCGGGTCGCGGCATGTGGTCGGCACACCGATCGCGACGCACTTGCGCCATCCCGGGCTGGCTGCCTTCTGGTCCACCGCCGCCCTGGAGATCGTGCCGGTGACGGCCGACCTGAATCTCTCCACCGGCGTTGCCGTCCAGGCGACCATTTCCGTCTGCCTCTCGGCGGCCCGCGAGCCGATCGGCAGGATGCTGCTGCTTCGAGACGTGACCCGGGAGAAGAAGGTGCGTGTCGAGCTCACCGAGTCGGTGGCGCACCGCCTGCTCGAGCTGTCGGGCGACGCAGCTCATCCGGCGGCATCTTTTCCCCTGACGCTGCGTGAGCGTCAGGTCCTCGAGCTGCTCGTGGAAGGGCTGAGCAACGCGGAGATGGCCGACAGGCTGCACGTGAGCATGAACACGGTGGCTTCACACCTCAAGCACATCTACCCGAAGCTCGACGTCAACAGCCGGGCGCAGGCGGTCACCTTCGCGGTTTCGCACGGGCTTCGACCGCAGCCGAAGTAGCACGCCCCCCGTCATGGTGACGAGAACCACGCGAACGTGTCATGGCATTCCGGATCGCCTGTCCGGATAGTTACGCCAATTGTCCCGGGATCCCCTCGGGCGTCAACAGGCTCCTTTCGAGCCTCGCCAGGGGTTTGCCCGCCTGATGCGAGGTCTCATCCATGAACGGTTCAATGGTCGGCTCGGGCCCGTCCACCCGCGAGTACGAATGGCGGCGCACGCTGACCGCTGTTGCCCTCGCCTGGCTCTGCTTTGAAACACTCACCGGTCTCGCCATCTATCTGCTCCCCTTCTCGGTGCCAAACCAGTGGACGGTGATCGTCCACACCGGGGTTGGCGTGCTCGTCCTGCTGCCCGCGCTCTGGTACCAGGTGCGGCATCTGGCGGTTTACTGGAACCGTCCTCTCACCGCAATCAAGGCGATGGGATACCTCGCATCGCTCGCCACCCTCGTCGCGATCGTGTCGGGACTCGTGCTCGCCTGGCAGGCGCTGGTGGGCGTCCGGATCGGATATGCCTGGGACATGACGCACATCGTCTCGACTTTCGCGCTGATCGCGTTCGCGACGCCGCACCTGCTGGCCATACTGATCCGCGACTTCGGGTTTCGATTCAGGAGCGAGGCCGCCGGCCTCCTGTCGGCGCAGCGCCGCGCCATCGCGAAGGCCGCGATGGTCACGCTGGTGTTCTTCGCCGCGATCGGATGCTGCTGGCTGCTCTATCCAGGCGACAGGCTGGTGAACGAATTCCCGTCCGACTATTCGTACAAGTACGGGCGAAACCGCCCCTTCACACCCAGCCTTGCCCGCACCGTCTCCGGTGGGGCCTACGATCCGCGCACGATGGCGGGGTCGGAGTCGTGCGGAACTTCCGGTTGTCACGAACAAATCGTGGCCGAGTGGAAAGTGAGCGCGCACCGCTGGGCGGCGATGGACCTCGGATTCCAGCGGATCCAGACGGAGATGGCCAAGCAGAATGGAGCCGAGTCGACGCGGTACTGCGGTGGCTGTCACGATCCCATTTCGCTGTTCTCGGGAACGAAGAATATCTTCGCCAAGGATCTCACCGGTCTGTCCGGTTACAACGAGGGAGTCTCGTGCCTCTCCTGCCACTCGGTCCGGAAGACCGACATCGAAGGCAACGCCAACTATGTCGTGGCGCAGCCGACGCGATACCTGTTCGAGCTGCCGGCTTCCAGCGGCGGCGCCGCCACACGTCTCGCCCGCGACTTTCTGATCCGCTCGTATCCGCGTAAGCATGTCGAAGACCTGTCCAAACGCGTTTTCAAGACACCCGAATACTGCGCCGCGTGTCACAAGCAGTTCATCGACCAGGAGGTCAACAACGTCGGCTGGGTGCAGCTGCAGAATCAGTACGACAACTGGCGCAAGAGCCGGTGGAACCATCCTGGCGATCCGAAAAAGACGATCGAGTGTCGTGAGTGCCACATGCCTCTGACGGCTTCCACCGATCCGGCCGCGGGCGACGCGCTCGACTACAACCGCTCACCGCTCGACGGCAGGCACCGAAGCCATCGCTTCATCGGCGCCAACCAGGTGATGCCGGCCCTGCTCAAGCTGCCCGGCGCGGACCGGCAGATCGAGATGACCGAACATTGGCTGCGCGGTGAGACCGATGTGCCCGAGATCGCGGACAAGTGGTCGCGCGGTCCGGCGGTGGCCCTGGAGATCGTGGCGCCCGACGCAGCGCATGCCGGCGAGGAGATCAAGATCAAGGCGGTGGTGACCTCGAACAAGGTGGGCCATGACTTCCCCACGGGCCCGCTCGACATCATTCAATCCTGGGTGGAGCTGAAGGTGGCCGATGCCGAGGGCAAGGTCATTTTCGCCTCGGGCACGGTCGACGATCGGCATTTCATCCTGCCGGGGTCCTTCATGTTCAAGGCGGAGCCGGTGGACCAGTACGGCAACCTCATCGACCGGCACAATCTCTGGGAGATGGTCGGCGTGCGGTACCGGCGCTCACTGTTCCCGGGCTTTTCCGACACCGCCGAGTACTCGTTCCGGTGCCCGGGCAGCGCCGGATCGGAATCCCAGCCGACGCAGGCGGAGCGTGCCTTCCTGTTCAAGACCCCGGCCGGCGCGAATCGCAGCCTGAAGATCACCGCCCGGCTCCTGTATCGCAAGATCGATCAGTACCTTCTGAACTTCATGTTCGGAGAGAACGCCGGCCTGACGACGCCCATCACGGAGATGGCGACCGCCCAGGCGGAGATACGCGTGGGCGATCCTTCGGTGGCCGTCCTTCGATCCGGGGCGCCCCGGTGACAGCCGGGCAGGGCGCGCCATCTTCCTCGCGGCACGCCGGCTCGCGTCACGCGCGCCGGGCCAGGACCTATCTGGTGGCGGGCATCGCCTCGTTCGTTCTGATAGTCGTGATGCTGCTGTTCGCGCGACCGACGCAAAGGGCGTACATGCCGGGAGCCGAGGCGGCCACCGGCGATGAAATCACCAGCGTGCTGAAACGAGGGCTGCCGGACGACGCACCGCGGATTCCGTTCACCGACGCCGCGGAGGAAGCGGGCATCCGCTTCCGGCATTTTCACGGGACGCGATCGACGCAACTTCCCGAAGACATGGGCTCGGGAGCGGCCTGGGGAGACTACGACGGGGACGGCGACCCGGACCTGTTTCTCGTCAACGAGTCCGGTCCGCTGACGGGGGCCTCGGCCGCCACGGCCTCATCACCGGCCCGCTCCGCGCTCTACCGGAACGATGGCGGCCGCTTCACCGACGTGACG
>DASROJ010000184.1:0-14785 GCA_035646975.1 Patescibacteria group bacterium | reverse complement strand
CAATGAAACCTCGCGTCGTCTCCAGAGCGTCGCCGAGTTCGGCAGCGAGCCGTCGCTTTCGGCGCGACTGATCGGATGGCGGTACACGCTCCGGATCCTTCACGACTATCCGATCGTCGGCAGCGGGCTGGGGACCTTTCCCGAGGCCTGGATCTACTACTATCCGGGCGGCACCGCCGGCATCTGGAAGGAGGCGCACAACGACTATCTGCAGGTGGCTGCGGAGACCGGCATCGCGGGGGCGGCGGTTTTCGCCTGGGGGCTCTTCCGGTTCCTGAAGCGGTACTTGTTCCGGATGCCGCGCGTGGCGCCCGGCGAATGGGCCGGAGACGTCCACGTCCACCACGGCATCGCCATCGGCCTGCTGTCGATCCTGTTGCACTCGATGGTCGATTTCAGTCTGCAGGTGGCCGCGATCGCCTTGCTGTTCGTCGTCCTGTCGGCGATCATGGTCGGCAGCAAGGCGCGCCACGCGGGAGCATGAGCGGGGGCATGAGCAGGGTCATGAGATGGGGCATTCGATGACCGTTCCGTTCCTGGATCTCAAACGACAATACGCCACGATACGCGAGGAGGTCGAGCGCGCCGTGGGTGCGGTTCTCGAGAGCCAGCAATTCATCCTTGGTCCCGAAGTCGAGCGCCTCGAACAGGAGATCGCGGCGCTGTGCGGCACGCGCCATGGAATCGGCGTCGCCTCGGGTACCGACGCGTTGATGCTCGCGCTGCAGGCGGTCGGCGTGAAGGCGGGCGATGCGGTCCTGACGTCGGCCTTCTCCTTCTTCGCCACCGCCTCCTCGATCACGCGCCTCGGCGCGCGGCCGGTCTTCGCCGACATCGAGGAGGAGACATTCAACATCGACCCCTCGTCGGTCGAAGCCGCGGCGGTGCCGGAAACCAGCGCGATCATGCCCGTGCACATCTTCGGGCAGTGCGCCGCAGTGGAGACGATTCGCGAGGCGGTGGCCTCCGCGACGGGCCGTCAGGCCGCGGTGGTGGAAGACGCGGCGCAGGCCATCGGCGCCGCACGCAACGGCAGACCGGCGGGGTCGCTGGGCGATGCGGGATGTCTTTCCTTCTATCCGACCAAGAATCTCGGGGGAGCGGGCGACGGGGGAATGGTCGTCACCAATGACGAACGGATCGCGCTGCGGGTCAAACGGCTGCGGGCCCATGGGGACGTGGGCCGGTACGACCACCGCGAGGTGGGGATGAACAGCCGGCTGGATTCGCTTCAAGCGGCCATCCTGCGAGTCAAGGCCGCAAGGCTGGCTGACTGGAATGACGCGCGACGGGCCCGGGCGCGGGAATACGCGAGTCTTCTGGCCGACGTGGGGGGCGACCTGCGTCTGCCACGGGTGGCCGAGGGCAACGTGCACACGTATCACCAGTACGTGATACGCACGCGGCGCCGTGATGCGCTGGCGGAGTTTCTCGCGGGGCGGGGGATTGGCTCGGCCATCTATTATCCGACCCCACTGCACCTGCAGCCCTGTTTCGCTTCGCTGGGATACAGCGCCGGGGACCTGCCGCGCACGGAAGCCGCCTGCCGCGAGGTGCTGGCCTTGCCGCTGTACCCCGAGCTGTCAGCGCAGGAGCAGCAAAGCGTGGCTTCGGCGATCAGGGAATTCTTTCGGACGGGTCACTGAGACCGGGATGCCCAGCCTGCTCGATTCGATCCGCTTCAAGACGACGGCCACCATCGTCATCGCGACCCTCGGGCTCTGTCTTTGCGCGCTGCTGGCGCACCGCGCGGTGATGTACCAGCGCGGGGTCTGGGGGGCCGGGATCTACGCCGGCGGTGATCCGGCGCGGGCCTATCCGTATCTTGTCAACGCCGCACAGGCCGATCTGCTGTCGGGGCTCAACGCGGCGCCGCTGCTCGACCTGGGAGAAGTGGGGACATGGGCCATGGACGACCCGGCCTTTCTGAAGTACCACCCCGAGTTGTCTGCGCCGCTGGCCGCGCGTCTGGCGCTGGTGTCCTACTCGATGGCGCTGGAGCGTCGCCCGACCTCATCCACTGCGCTGGCAGGTCTGGCCGATCTCTTCCGGCGCATGGGATCCCTGAAGATCCCGTCGCCGGCGCGGGACGACCAGCCGACGGTGGACCGGCTGGTGGAGGCCGCCTACCTCAAGGCAATCGAGATGGAGCCCGCGAACTACTTCTGGTTCGCCTATCTTGCCGATTACTTCGTCGAACGAGGCCAACGCGCGAAGGCGCTGCCGCTCTACGGACGCGCCATCGAGCTGATGCCTGACCTGAGCTGGCATTACTACCTGGGGGCCAGCGGGCCGCTGCAGGCGGACCTGTTCGACACCGCGAAGGCTGCACTGCAACGATCCCTGGCGACCAACGTGGTGTTCCGCCACGAGAAGATCGAGTCGAACTTCGGGTACCTCTACGAGAGGCAGCGCGACTATGACAACGCCCTCGAGCACTATCGCCGGGCGGTCGAGCTGGCTGCCGACCCTTCACAGTACCTCTACCAGGTGGCGGTGGTGCTGAGCTTCCAGGGCCATGACGATGAAGCCATCAGGTACTTCAGAAGAGCGCTGGAGCGCGGCACGCTCGGAGCGCGGCTCGAGCAGGCGGCACTGGGCAGTCTGGGCCGGATCCAGCTCAAGACCGGCGACGCGCGCGGCGCCGTGGAGAGTCTGTCCAGGGCACGCGCGCTCGAGCCGACGTCGTATGCCCTGCGGCTCGACCTGGGCCGCGCGTACGAGGCTCTCGGCGAAGCCGACGAGGCGGGCGCCGAGTATCGTCAGGCCATCAGCCTGGATCCCACCCAGCCTCAGGCCTATACGATACTGATCCAGTTCTACCGCGCGCGCAGGGACTTCGCCCGCGCCATTCCGTTCGCGCGGCGTCTGGTGGAGATGTTCCCGGAGGACGCCAACCTCAAATCGCAGCTCGACGCTCTGTACCGGGAGATGGGCGGCGGGCCGGAGACTCGATGAGACAAGACGTTTTCCACGTCATCATGGCGGGCGGCTCGGGCACGCGGTTCTGGCCGGTCAGCCGGACCGGCCGTCCGAAGCAGTTTCTCGCACTGGTGGGAGATCAGAGCCTCCTCAGGCAGGCGTTCGAGAGGGCGGCCGCGATGTCCGGCGCCGACAAGGTCTACATCGCCGCAGGCGACGCGCACAGGCAGATGCTCCTCGGTGCGCTGCCCGGGTGGGACGGCTCCCGGTTCATCGCGGAGCCTTGCGCGCGCAACACGGCGCCCTGCGTCGGGTTGTCGGCGCTGCGGCTGCGGCGCGTCAACCCCGACGGCGTGATGGTGGTGGCGCCCGCCGATCATGTCTACTCGAACCCCGACGCGCTCAGGGCCGCGATCGAGGAGGCGGTCCGGGCGGCGCGAGCCGGCGACGCCCTGGTGACGCTGGGCATCCGTCCCACGCACGCCGAGACCGGGTATGGCTACATCGAGATGGAAGACGAATCCCGGGCGGCGCCGGCCGGGGCGCGTCGCGCGATCCGGTTCGTCGAGAAACCGGATGCCTCCACCGCGAAACGCTACGTCGAATCGGGTCATTTTCTCTGGAACAGCGGCGTCTTCATCTGGAAGATCGGCGCCATCCTGCATGCCCTGGAGACCTGCGCACCTGAGATCTGGAAGCACCTGGTGAGAATCGACAAGGCCATGGGAGGCCCGGACGAGGAACGGGTGACCCGCGAGGCGTTCGAAGCGATGCCCTCGGACTCGATCGATTACGCGGTGATGGAGAAGGCTCCGAGCGTCCTGGTGGTGCCGACGGATCCCGGATGGAGCGACGTGGGCTCGTGGGACGCCGTGGCCGCGCTCCAGGACGCCGATGCCGCCGGCAACAGCATCGTGTCGCCCGGGGCTCCTGACGCGGACGCCCTTGCGATCAACGCCTCGAACAACTTCGTCTACAACACCACGGCGCGTTTCATCAGTCTGATCGGGGTGGAGGACCTGCTCATCGTGGACTCCGGCGACGCGCTGCTGGTATGCCGGAAAAGCGACTCCCAGTCGGTGCGGGCCGTGGTGGAGGCCCTCAGGGCCCGGGGGCGTACCGACCTGCTCTGACCGATCCGCTTGCCCGTGCCCGGCGGGAGACTGTAAGTTGAGGTGATGATTGATAGAAAAGGGGGAAGGCTGTCCATCATCTATGTGTGCGACTTCAACGCCCATGGAGGCACCCAGACCCATCTGTTGCACCTCTTCGCCGCGCTCGACCGCGGCCGCTTCACCCCGTCGCTCGCGACCCTGAACCTGCACCCCGATCTCGCGCGCAGACTCAGAGCCCTGGATGTCGAGGTGAAGAACCTCGGGCTTGGCGGGGCGTGGCGCCCGGCCACATTTGCCGGAGTCGCCTCTCTCACTTCCTGGATCCTGCGGCGGAAGACGGACCTGCTTCACGGAAGTCTCTTCCAGGGAAACCTGCTGACCGCGGCGGTCTCCACGCTGAGCGGCGTGCCGTGCATCACGAGCGTCAGAAACGTCGATCTCTGGAAGAAGACGCGGCATCATCTGGCCAGCTCGGCCGCGCACAGGAGGGCGCGTCGGGTGGTGTTCAACTCCGTTGCCGTCAGGGATCGAACCATCTCGCAAGAGGGCATACCGCTGGCGAAGACCGCTGTGATTTACAACGGGGTTCCCGACCTGGCCGCCCTGCGCGCGACGTCCATTGGTGCGGCGACGGGCCAGGCGGCGCCGGACGACCCCCTGTTCGAGGCGGGGCGCCCGACGGTGGTCTGCGTGGCCTCACTGCGCTCGAAGAAGGGGCATGTCCATCTCATCGAGGCGTTCGGGCTCGTCGTGCGGCGTCTGCCCCAGGCGCGTCTGGTCCTGCTGGGCGAAGGACCGCTCGAGGACGAGCTTCGCAGGAAGGTGGCGGCGTCCGGTCTCGAGCATGCCGTGTTGTTCGGGGGATACCGGCCGGACGCCCCCGATCTGGTGAGACGCGGTGATGTCTTCGCCCTTTCCTCTTTCGAGGAAGGGATGCCCAACGTCCTTCTCGAAGCGATGTCGGCGGGAGTCGCCTGCGTGGCCACCGACGTGGGAGGGGTGGGGGAGGTCATCATCGACGGGGCGAGCGGGTACCTCGTGCCGGCAGGCCAGCCGGCGCTGATGGCTGAGCGCCTCGTCAGGCTGCTTGGCGACCCGAGCCTGCGCGCGCGGCTGGGCGCCGCAGCGCGCCTCCGCTACGAGACCTCCTTCACGCTGGACCAGATGACCGGACACTACGAAACCCTCTACCACGATGCGCTGACTCGATGACGGCGGCGTGAAGGTGAAAAGCCTTCGGGAGCGCAGAAAGATCTGCAACCATCTCGGCGAACGCTACTACCCCCTCGAAACGCGCCGGGATCGGCTGATGGAGTCGGTGATCGAGGCGAACCTGCCGTCCGGTGGTGTCTTTCTCGATGCCGGCTTCGGCCCCAGCCTGCGTCTGGCCGCGTTGTTCGCCAATGGCCAGCGCCTGTCGGTGGGCGTGGACCTCGAGCCGTTCCGGGCATCCGCCGGGAACCCCACGCAAAACGTGGCGCGCGGTGTCGTCGGGGATCTGGGCATGCTGCCGTTCGCCCGGGACTCGGTGGATGTCATCGCCATGCGGTCGGTGGTGGAGCACCTGGCGGATCCTCCCGCGGCGCTCTCGGGAATGGCGCGGGTGCTCAAGCCAGGTGGATGCGTCGTGGCGCTGGCGCCCAGCCGCTGGTATTACGCCTCGATCGTCGGACGACTGATGCCACCGCGGCTGGCGCGTTCGACGCTGGAGTTCATCTACGGCCCGACGGCGTACGACAACTACCCGACCTGGTACCGGGCCAACACGCCCCGGGCGATGGAGCGGGCGGCGCGCGAGGCGGGGCTCAGCCTGGTGATGACACGCGTCTGTGCTCACCCGCCGGACTACCTCAAGTTCTCTCCCGCCCTGTTCCTTCTCGGTGTCGCGTTCGATCGGCTCACCGCCCTGGTCCCCGCCCTGAGAACACTGCAGCCGTCGTTTCTCTTCCTGCTGAGACGTCCGTGACCGCGCGCCGGATCGCCCTGGTGGTGGGTCAGCTTCAGATGGGCGGAGCGGAGCGGCAGCTTTTCGAGCTGGCGGTGCGGCTCGATCGCGCGAAATACGCTCCGTTCGTGGTCTGCCTGTCGCAGGTGGTCGAGCCGTTTGCGACCCGGCTGCGTGAGCGCGGTGTCGACGTGGAGGTGATCGCGAGGCGGGGTCATCGGGACCCGGGCAGGGCGTGGCGTCTTGCCCGCATCCTGCGACAGAGGGACGCTCACCTGGCGCATTCGTTCCTGCTGGCTGCCAACGCCTACACCTGGACGGCCTCGAGCTTCCCCTGGCCTTCGAGGCCCTACATCGCCTCGAGCCGGACATGCATCCCCGCACGCGGTTGGTTTGCCCGCCGGGTCCACACGATGGCCTTCCGTTCGGCCAGACGTGTCATCGCGAACTCGCGCCGCGTAATGGAGTTCACGCGCGACACCTACGGGCTGGATGCCGGGCGCATCCGGGTGATCCCCAACGGCGTGGATCTCTCGGGGGTCGCGCAGGACATGCCCGCGGCGCGGGCGGCGGCGGGCGCCGCGCTGAAGCTGCCACCCGACGCGGTGGTGGTGGGCGGCATGGGGCGGTTGTCCACCGAGAAGAATCCGCATCTGTTCGTCGAGCTGGCGGCACGGGTCACACGAGGCCGGCAACGGGTGCTGTTCGTGCTGGTCGGCGATGGCCCGGCGATGAGGGATCTGCGCGCGCTGGTCGTCAGCCTCGGGCTGGGCGATCGTCTGCTGCTGCCCGGGGCGCGCGAGGACGTCTCGCGGCTGTTGCCCGCCTTCGATGTCTTCGTCTCCACGTCGAACACCGAAGGGATGCCCAACGCCGTCATGGAAGCGATGGCGGCGGGACTCCCGGTGGTTGCCACGCGGGTGGGCGGCACCGAAGAAGTGGTGGAAGAAGGGGAAACCGGGTTTCTCGTCAAGGCAGGAGACCTCGGCGCGCTGGCCGATCGCACCGGAAGGTTGCTCGACGACGAGGACCTCCTACGACGCCTGGGGCATCGCGGCCGCTCCCGCATCGAGAGCGGCTTTCCGGTTGAAAAGATGGTCGCGGCCACCGCCGCGCTTTACGACGAAGCGCTGTCATGAGAAAGATCTGCGTGGCCTGCGAGGTGATGCACGAGCCGTTCGACGAGGGGATACGGATCTTCGCTTCGGAGTTGTCGCGCGCCCTCGCCGTATCGCAGAAGCGGAAGCTGCTGCTGCTGTCGGAGAAGGACTCGGAAATCGGCGGGCTTCGGGTTCATGGCGCGTTGTCCAACCGGTACTTTCTTTCCCGCGAGCTCGCGGCCCTGATCGGTGCGTTCGCCCCGGAAGCGGTGATCTACGTGTCGTGGACCAGCCTCACCGCGCGCACGTTGATCCGCGCGCGTGCGCTGCGCCGTTACGCTCCCGGGGCGCGGATCGCGGTGGCGGCGCTGCAACCGCGCCGGGTCGATCTGATCGCGCGCGCGGCCGCCGCTTTCGGTCGTCCCGACCTCGTGCTGGCGACCGGGCCGGGTGTCCAGCTTCAGGCGCAACGGCTGGGGATACGCGCGGTCCGCGTCACCCCCGGCGTCGCCCTGGAACGCTTCAGTCCCGTGACGCTCCAGCAGAAGGCGCTGCTCAAGCAGCGCGCCCGGATCGAACCGGAGAAATTCGTCGTGCTCCACGTGGGGCACATGAAGGAGTCGCGCAACATCGGCGTGCTGGAGGAGATCGCGCGTCTGGAAGGAGTGGCCTGCGTCCTGGTCGCAAGCAGCAGCACGGTGGCGGATCAGCAGATCGCCTCGCGTCTGAGCGCCGCCGGCGTGACGCTGATGACGCATCATCAGGATCGGATCGAATTCGCCTACCGGCTGGCCGATGCCTACCTCTTCCCGGTCACATCTCCCCTCGACGCCATCGAGACGCCGCTCTCGGTGCTCGAGGCGGCGGCCTGCGACCTCGCGATCGTGTCCACTCCTTTCGGTGGATTGCCGGACCTGCTGGGAGACGGAGTCACGTGGGCCCGCACGGCCGATCAGATGCTCGGGGCGATCCGGACCCTGGCGGCCTCCTTTCGCGAGGGGAAGCCGGCCACCGGCACGAGACGTCTTGTGGCTGGCCTGGGATGGGATCGTCTGGCCGCCAACGTGCTGGCCGCGGTGGAGGACGCCGGGTGAGCATCGACGTTGTCAGGGCGGCCGCGATGCTGGTGGAGGCGCGGGCCGGCACGCCGGGGCCCGGGCTTCCCGCCGGCGTGGATGCGGCCAGCGTGATCGGGCTGCTCCGCCGCAACAAGGTCCCGCTGATGGAACTCGAGCCGGGTGGTCCGGGCCGCGGTGCGGGCTGGAGCGAGGCGGTGGAGGAAGAACGGCGCCAGAGGGACGAGCTTGCCGACGAATTCGCGCTGGTGGCCGGCGCGCTTCGAAACGATGGGATCGTGCCGGTCCTGTTCAAGTCCGCCGGGGGCCTTCCGTACCGATCGAGCAACATCGATCTGCTCGTGCGTCCCGGGCAGATGGCGCAGGCCGCGTCGCGGCTCGAGCAGCTGGGCCACCTTCGGTTTCCGCACTACCGGGAAGACCACAAGCTGCTTTTCCGGAGGTTCCGGCGAGGCCGGTCGGTCATCTGCGTGCACCTGCACGAAGCGGTCTCGTGGGGCAGGATCCTGATACTGCCCGGGTCCGATGTGGTGGATCGATCCCGCTTGCCGCGATCGGGCGAGAGCGGGTTCATGGTGGCCTCCTCCGAAGATCTCCTGCTGATCACCCTCGCGCACAGCCTGTACGAGACGGACCAGATCCGCCTTTCGGATCTCCGCGCGCTGCGACTGGCAGCCGGGGATCCCGGGTTCGACTGGTCGGTGGCGATCGAAAGAGCGCGCCGGCACGGATGGACGACCGGCTTTTTTTCGATCCTGACGATCGCCGCCGATCTGGAGCAGGTGGTCTTTGGCGCCACGAGGGTGCCCGCCGGAATCCGCCGGCAGGCCGGGCAGGCGCTGGAAGGGTCGATGTGGGCGCGCCTCTACGTGGCCCGGATGAAGCGCGCCTGTGGGCCGGATCTCCCCGACCTGCCTTACCCCTTGTCCAGGACCTGGTCGAAGGTCCATGCCGCGGCGTTGATGATGGCCGCACCGGACAGGAGCCCGGATGAAAGACTCATGGATCTCGTTTCCACGGCGGAGAATCTCCTGGCGACCCGGATGAAACTGCGATGCCGCCCGCCCGTGCTGGTGAGCCTGACCGGACTGGATGGGTCGGGAAAATCATCGGCCATCCGTGTCGTTGGTGAGGCGATGACCCTTTGCGAGATCCCGACGCGCATCGTCTGGAGCCGCGGCGGTTTCACCCTGCCGGCCCAGGCCGCCAAGCGGGCAACGCGCGCCGTGATGGGCGACAAGGTGCCCGGTCCCGCGGCGATGGAGGAGAAACGCCGCTGGCTGTCGGGAGGGTTGACCGGCTCTGTTTACGCGAGTCTTGTGGTCGCCGAGCAGGCGGTGCATTACCTGTTGCGAGTGATCCTTCCGCGGTGGGGAGGATCGTCGATCGTCTGCGACCGGTACGTCTACGACACGTGGGCGGACCTCGAGGTCAAGCTGAGCGGAAGCCCGCGGATCGCCGGATGGGCGGGCGGGCTGCTGCTCGCGCTGGCTCCCGAGCCCGACCTTGCCCTCCTGCTTCATCTCGCTCCGGAGGAGGCCGCCCGCCGCAAACCGGCGGATGCGTCCATGGGGGTGCTGACGCGGCAGGCGGAATTCTACGAACGGATGTCGGCGTTGCTCGGCCTGCGTGTCATCGACGCCGGCCGTCCCGATGCCGACGTGATCGACGAGGTGGTCGACCTCGCGCTGAGAAAGGCCTTCGCGAAGTTCGCGGGGGAGGAATCGTGAGACTGGCCTACGTCGTGTCGCTTTTCCCGAAGCTTTCGGAGACGTTTATCCTGCGGGAGCTCATCGAGCTGACCCGGCGCGGGCACGAGGTCACGATCTTCTCTCTGAAGACCGACCGTGAGTCGCTCGAGCAGGACGAAGCGCGAGAACTGTCCGGCCGCACGGTCTACCCGCGGTTCGGCTGGGAGATGGTCGGGGCCTTTCTCCATTACTTTCTGTATCGGCCCCTGAGGCTCGCCGGCATCCTCTGGCGGGTGGTCTTCGCGCACATCGGGCACCCCACGATCCTGATCCGGTGCCTGGCTCTGATCCCCGAGACGCTCTGGTTCGCCAGGGTCGCGCGCGCGCGGGGGATCCAGCACGTGCACGCGCACTGGGCGACCTACCCGGCGCTTTCCGCGTGGATCATCTCGAAGCTGGACGACATGCCGTACAGCGTGACGGGCCACGCCCACGATTTGCTGGTTCCCAACCCGATGCTCAAGCTCAAGGTGGCCGACAGCCGGTTCTTCGCGACGATTTCAGAATTCAACAGGGCGCTTCTGATCCAGAAGTGCGGGCCCGGCGCGCTCGAAAAGGTGCGGTTGATACGCTGCGGCCTGCCGATGGCCTCCTTTCCCTTCAACCCGCGGCGCGCGGCAAGCGAGTCGCCCACGCTGGTTTCGGTGGGGCGCCTGGTCGATTACAAAGGCTTCGATGTCCTGATCCGCGCCTGCGGGCATCTGCGGGATTCCGGCAGGCCCCTGCGCTGCCGCATCGTGGGCGAGGGACCGGAACGGGCTCGACTTGACGCTCTCATCACGAAGCTTCAGCTTGAAGGCCTCGTGACGCTGGAGGGTGGAAAGCTTCAAAAGGAGGTGACGTCGCTGATCGCATCGGCCGACCTCTTCGTGCTGGCCTGCGTGCCCGGCGACGGAGGGCTGCAGGATGGCATCCCGATCGTGCTGATGGAGGCGATGGCGCTGGGTGTGCCGGTGATCTCCACGAAGCTCTCGGGGATCCCCGAGCTGGTGGTGGACCACCGGACGGGACTGCTGGTCGCGCCCGGCGACGACGGGCATCTGGCCGCGGCGATCGAGCGTCTGCTCGCCGAGCCGTCCCTGGCGGAGGAGCTGCGCGTCCGCGGCCGCGAAATGATCGAGAAGGAGTTCGATGTGGCGCACTCGGTCGAGCAGCTCTGCACCGAGTTCCGGCGCGGGCAGCCATGAAATTCGTCTTCTGGAGCCTTTGCGCGCTGATTCTCTGGTCGTTCATCGTCTACCCCCTGGTCATCGAGCTGATCGCGCTGGTCGCGGGGCGGCGGTACCTCAGGGACGACGCGCTGGTCCTGCCGGTCTCCATCCTGATACCCGCCTACAACGAGGAGCGGATCATCGCGGCGAAAATCGAGAACGCCCTGGCCCTCGACTATCCGGCGGACAAGATGGAGATCATCGTCGCCTCGGAATCCAGTGACGCCACCGACGATATCGTGCGCGGGTTCGTCGCGACGCACGGCGCACGTGTCAAGCTGCTCACGTCGCCGATCCGGAGGGGAAAGGTGGCGAACCTCCATCGAGCCGTTCCGTCGTCGACCGGCGAGCTGCTCGTGTTCACCGACGCCAACGCGATGTTCAAGCGCGACGCCCTGCGCCTGCTGGTCCGGAACTTCGCCGACCCTCGCGTGGGGGCCGTCTCCGGCAGGCTCGTCCTCAAGGTTCCCGGCCGCTCGCCGTCGGGGACGGCGGAACAGGCCTACTGGGGACTCGAGATGATGATCAAGAGGGCCTCGGGGGCTCTGGGATCGCTGCCCGGCGCGAATGGTTCGATGTTCGCCCTGCGCCGGGGAGTCTATCGCCCGATCTCCGAGCATCGAGGCGATGACTTCGAGCTGCCGATCCGGGCCATCATCGACGGGCACGCGTCGATCCTGGAGCTGGAGGCGATCTCGGAGGAGGAAACCTCGCAGAAATACAGGCAGGAGTACCGGCGCAAGGTCCGAATCATCAACTGGATGATCGTCAGCGCGCTGATCCTGTTCAAGGAGGCGGTGATGTCGGGGCGGTGGCTGCTGGCCTTCCAGTTGCTCTCGCACAAGCTCAATCGGTGGGCGACCGCGATCTGGCTGCTGGCGCTGCTTCCGGTGAGTCTCTTGCTCGCACAGCGCGGGAGAATCTATCTTCTGGCCGTGGCGCTCCAGGTGGTGATTTATGCTCTGGCGCTGGTCGGTCTGGCCCTGAGAAGTGCGGGGCTGCGGGTTCCGAAGCTGTTCGGACACCCGCTGTATTTCGTCGTGATCAACAGCGCCTCGTTGATGGGGATCCTGACGTGCATCACGGGTCGACAGGTGATATGGCACAAGAGAAGTGACGGAGTCCCTTGATGGCGAACGCGCCGCAACCGGGTTTCAATCGCCAGGCCGCAGGGTACAAAGCCCTGCAGCGGATCACGGTGGCCATCCGTTCGCACATCGACCTGGGACGCGTTCTCGACATCCTGACCGCCGACGCCGGCCGGCTTCTCGATCTCAGCCTCTGCAGCGTCGGCCGGTGGGATCCCGAAGGCAGGGCGCTCCTGTTCTCATGCGAGTACCGCCGCAGCCCTGCGGGAGGCGGGCATCTGACCTTGCAGGGCCGAAGCTTCGAGCCAGGCGCCGAGCCGGCGGCCGCGAAATTCGAGGATCTGCTCTTCAAGGAGCACATGTCCTTGATCTCCACCACGCCCAGCGGCGCGGCCGCGCGTGGGGCGGCGTTCCTGTCGGACCTGGCCGGCTCGGCCTACGTCGTCACGCCGATGATCGCGGACCAGCGGCTGATCGGACTGCTGATCGCGGCGCGCTCCGCCGACCTGCAGGCCTGGTCGGAGGACGACGTGGAGTTTCTCCGGACCGCGGCCGACATGGCGGCTGTCTGTATGCAGCACGCCGCGATGCGCTCGCAGCTTCGGGTGATTTCAGCCGTCGCGGCGGAGATCAACTCCTGCATCGGCGAGCGGGATCTCCTGCGGCGCCTGACGGAGTCGGCCATGTCGGTCACGCAGTCGACCGTGGGCGCTGCGGGTCTGGTCGAAGGCGATCACCTGGTCTGCCGCGAAATGTGTCGCGCGGGTGTCTGGTCGCCCATCGACGTGCGGCTGGTGCGCAACCAGGGCCTGGCGGGCTGGGTCTGGACCAACCGCGCCCCCTGCGTCGCCAACGACGCCCGCAGCGACCCCCGCGCGGAGCCTGATCTGGTGATCCGTTACGGCGTCCGCTCGGCGCTTGCCATCCCCATCGTCAACCGCTACGGCGAAGTCCTGGGTTTCTTCGAGATGCAGAACAAGGCCGCCGGAGTGCCCTATGGAGAGCAGGACATCCATCTCGCCTCGTCGCTGGCGCACCACGCGGCCCTCGCGCTCGAAGTGCGGAAGAACTGAACAGTCGGCTTGCTTCCGGCGCCGCGCGGAACCATGCTAGGAGCCTGTCCGGGTTATCGCTCGGGTCGCTCCGCCGGGGCTTGCAGGCGCTCGCCGCGATACGAGGAGGAGATTAACCGTTGTGGCAATCGACGACGAGAGACAAGGGATGACGCCGCAATCCCCTCTGCAGCCCAGATACAACCACCTGCTGGAGGTCCTCGACGGGGCCGCTTCTCTCCGCATGGCGATACTGCAGGCGGAGGAGGCGCTCATGGAGCCCGATCTGAGCGGGGAGGACCGGTCGCTTCTGGAATCCGTTCTCGACGTCTCGAGGGATCGGCTCGACCGGGTGGCCTCGGCGCTCGAGCAACCCAACCTCGAGGCGTTCGAAGCGGTGCAATCCGAGCCGGGAGACGTCGAGCGGGAATGGTCCGAGCGTGAGCTGCTGGAAGCGGGCAAGGCGGCCTCGGACGGCTCGGATGAAGCGGAGCGGGACGCGGCGCGCGCCATCGACAGGCTCGGTCGATCGATGAAGACTTCCGCGCGCGCGTGCATCGAGACGTTTCTTTCGCATTCCTCGGCGCCGCTTCGCGCGGCATCCATGAAGGTGCTGGCGCTGCACTGGCGTCTGCGCGAGTACACGGGCCGGGTGCTCTGGTCGCTGGCCTCCGACAACGACCCCGACTGCCGTCGAGCGGCCGCGCTCTGCCTGGGCAGCCTTTACGAGGGCACCCGTGATCACGAGATCGGCCACGAGCTGGTGGAGGCCCTGACGCGCGCCAATGAAGAAGAAGATGTGCGCTGGGCGTCGTATTACGCCCTGCTCGATCTGGACGGCCGGCTGCCGTCTCCCAGGCCCCTGCCGATCCATGAGTTCGATCTCGACCGGGACGTCGACCCCGAGATGCTCACCACCTACGGCGCCGACGCCTAGCCCAGCGGGACGCTAGATCGCAACAGGAAATCGTTTCCTGCCCTCGATGCAGTCGAGCAGGAACCTGAGGTCTTCCTCGGTAGGTCGCGTCGGGGGCGACTCCGCGAGCCGACGCAGCGCCCAGTACGCGGCGACGATCACGCGCGTCTGATGGCCGGAGAGGATTCGATCGGTCGAGCCGGCAAGCCGCAGCGCCCGCAACGATGCCTCGGCGCCATCGATGACGCCTTCGAGGTACTCCCGCAGGAGGGCCGAGATAGCTTCGGGACGGATGATGCGATCGACTGGCATGGTCGCTCCATCGTATACCATTTGAAAATGCCCCCGATGCGTGTGATCAGATCCGTGCTGTTGTATGACGGCTGGTCGGGAGTGGAGCCATACTTTGGATGCACCACACTTGGCGTCTCCTGACCCGTAGTTCCACGCCCGTCATGCACTTGCGATGGAATTCGTCGCCTGCGATCGGGTGGCACGATTCTTCCTTACTTCTCCTCTGTGCGCTTGCTGAGCGCCCGTCTGAGCTGCTTTCCCCAGGGCCTCCATGTCTGGAGGTGATCGATGCGTTTTGTTCCCCCGTTTTGCCCG
>DASROJ010000183.1:0-9083 GCA_035646975.1 Patescibacteria group bacterium | reverse complement strand
CCCCCGTACCCACCGTGCCCACCGTACCCATCGACGAGCGGCTCGTCGTGGAAGCCTTCCAGTCGGGATTGGAGGGGATCGATCCGTTCTCGGCAGGGTCGGAGGGGCAGACGAAGGGGGACAGTCAGGGCCCGGCGATCGCGAGGATGGCATTCTCCGCCTTCGACTTCGACTTCTGCGTCCGGATTCCCCCGGACGCCGTCGACATCGCCGCTTCCGAAGGGCTGAAGAAGAGTGCCGACGGCGAGGAGCCGAACACCTGGTGCACCGAGAGGCTGGTCACCGACGATTTGATGAAGGAGCTCTGGGCGGTGTCGGAGCCTCCGATGAGCCTCTTCGATCAGAAGGAACCGATGGAGCCGGAGGCACTGGCTGCGCTTCCGTTCACCTGCCGGAGGCATGAGGACGAATCGACCGTGGCGCGCAAGATCTGGGACAGGATCCTTCCCAGGCCGTTCTACGAGCTGACCTGGAGGCGCCCGGCCATCGCGGGAGCGGCTACTTCCGGGTGATCTCTTCCGGGGTGGTGAGGCCTGCGGCCAGCGCGCCGAGCGCCTCCTGCCTCAGGGAGGTCATCCCCGCTCCACGGCAGGCGTCGAGCAGGGCGTCCGAAGAGCCGCGCGCCAACGCATCGGCGACCGCCGCGTTCGGACGCATCGTCTGGACCAGCGGAACCCGGCCGCGGAACCCCGGTGTCGCGCTGCATTCGTCGCATCCCTTGCCGCGCCAGACCCTGAGCTGCGTCGCCTCGGCCGCGGAAAGCTTGAGAGTGGCGGCGAGATCCTGCACGTTCGACACCTCGGTGCGGCACGCCTGGCAGACGCGGCGCACCAGACGCTGATGCAGGACGAGCGTCGCGAGCCGGCCGATCTCGGAGGCCGGGAAGCCCGCAGAGATCAATCGGAGAAGCGCGTCGGGCAGGCTGCGTGACTCTATCTTGAAGATCACCAGGACGCGACCGGAGAGATCCGCTGTCCGTGGAGGCCAGACGAACGGACTCGTCGACGTGATGGCAATCGCGCTGGTCTTTCCCGTGGTGACACGAGCCAGCGACTCTCCGAAGCTGTCCGGCACGTCCGGGAAGAACTCCTCCTGGGTGATATCGTTCAAACTGACGGCGCGCGGCGACTCCAGCAGCGCGAGTGGCCGACCCTGCGACGTCAGCTCCATGACGAGCGAGTAGAAGGTGCTCGACGCCCCGGAGAACGGGGGCGCGGAGATCACCACCAGGCCGGTGCCCTTGTCGATGGCCATCCGCAGGCGCTCGATGGCGAGCTCGGCGAGACCCAGGTCGTCGAGGCGCGGCGGGAAGGTGATCGGGTCGACGATCTTCACGGAAAGCTCCATGAGCCCGGGGCTTCGGGTCAGTCTGACGAGCAGCTGGTAGTCGATTCCCTCGACGCACACTTCGAGCCGGCCGGTCGACACGCCCGGAGCCTTGCTGCCATCGAGCCCGGAAAGCTCTCTGATCTCCTCGAGCGCGGCCTCCGGATCGCCCTGCGCGCTCGCGCGATCGTGGTAGAGCACGCCGTCGATCCGGTAGGCGACCTGCGTCCGGGAATTGTGGCGGCTGATCTGGAAGTGCGAGGCGCGCCGGGAAATCGCGCGGGCGACGATCCATCCGGACGAGGAGCTGGCCGAGTCGAACCGCGCGATGGGCCGGACCGGCTCCTCGGGCATCTCGGTGCCGGGCGGAAAGATCGAACGGATCACGGCGACGATCGACTCGGCCGGAGCCACGCCGGGTATGACCTGGTAACCGGTTGCCTTGCTCACGCGCTGCAGCGCGGTGGCATCGGACGGATCGGCCATCGCCAGCGTCATGATGTGACGGTCGCGGAACGCTTCGGCCTCCAGCGGAAGAATCCTGTCCGTGATGCACTGCTCCACGCCCAGCCTGCGGATCATCATGGCGTCCACGCGGGCGCGGTGGACATCGATCGCCGTGGCCGTGTGCTGCGACTGGAGGAACCTCTCGAGTCTGTCGGCGGGCAGCGCCCCGCTCTCGACCAGGATCTCGCCCAGTCGCCGGCCATCCACCTTCTGTTTGTTCAACGCGTTGAGCAGGTCCTCCGTCGAGATGATCCCCGAACGCACCAGCACCTCTCCGATGAGCATCCGGGACTGGGAAAGCGTTTCGATTTCGTCGCGCAGTGTCGCGGGGGCATCCCTCCAGAAGTCCTGCTTGTACTCTTCGCTCGAGGCGCAGAAGCATCCCATGCAGAACGGGCAAACCTTGGTGGGGCGCTGGGGGTTGCAGGAACACCAGATCGCCTCGGCGGCGTCGAACTCGCTGAGACAATTGAAGCATTGCATCGGGTAGGGCTCGGGCAGGCTCATGGGTGTCACCGCAGTCGGGAACATATGGCCCGAAGGGGCGACTGGCAACGGGTGGCGGTGGACACCGCCGCGGCGCCTCCCGCGTTGCCTCGGGCCCGAATCTTGACCCGTCCTGGACCCTATGCTAATTTTGGGCGCCTTCGGGCCGCGCCCGGTGGGCATCCAGCCTGCAGGTCACGATTCACCGATACGATTCACCGGCGCGACCTCCAACGTGGCGCCCCCCTGGATTGCGACAGCATGACCGCATCAGCAGCCCTCCGGAAGACTCCCCTGAACGCCCGGCACCGGGCGCTCGATGCCCGGCTCGTGGACTTCGCCGGCTGGGAGATGCCGGTGCAGTATCGCGGCGTCATCGAGGAGCATCTCGCCGTGCGGGCGTCCGCCGGACTTTTCGATGTCTCTCACATGGGCGAGATCGTCGTCCGCGGCCCGAACGCGCTCCAGGCTGTCCAGCGCCTCACGCCGAATGACGCCGGCAAGCTGCGCGACGGCCAGGCCCAGTACTCGGCCCTCACGACACCGAGCGGTTCACCGGTGGACGATGTCATGGTGCATCGCGTGGCGGCGGACCAGTTCTTCCTCTGCGTGAATGCCGCCAACGACGACAAGGACTTCAGCTGGATACGGGAACATCTCGTGCCCGGGGCCCAGGCGGAGCATGTCAGCGAGCAGTATGCGCTGATGGCCCTCCAGGGACCCGCGGCGTCGAGGATTCTTTCGTTGCTGACCGCGCCGAGTGTTGCGGCGTTGCCGGCCTTTTCATTCGTGGATGCCCGCGTGGCCGGACGATACGCCCGGGTGGCCCGGACTGGCTACACGGGGGAGGATGGCTTCGAGATCTACTGTTCACCCGATGACGCTCCGGCCATCTGGGACGCGCTGCTCGACAAAGGGAAGCATTCCGGGATCGAGCCGATCGGACTGGGCGCACGCGACACTCTCAGGCTGGAAGCCTGCCTTCGACTCTACGGCAACGACATGGATGAGACGACCACGCTGCTCGAAGCGGGTCTCGGATGGGTGGTCAAGCCGGACAAGGGTGATTTCATCGGCCGCGAGGCCCTGATGAAGCAGAAAGAGGCGGGCACACAGCGCCGGCTCGTCGGCTTCGAGATGGTCGAACGCGGGGTGGCGAGGCACGGCTATCCAGTGGCGGTCGGCGGTCAGACGGTTGGACAGGTAACGAGTGGCACCTATGCGCCGTCCCTCAGAAAGAACGTGGGGTTGGCCTACGTGCCCGCTGCCAGCTCGAAGGTGGGTGACGAGATCGATATCATCATCCGGGCCAAACCCGTACGGGCGCGTGTCGCGCGCACTCCTTTCTACAAGCGGGAGAAGTAACGGAGACCTGAATGTATCCCGACAATCTCAAGTACACGAAGGATCATGAGTGGATCGATCTCAAGGGTGAGACGGGAACCATCGGCGTTTCCCATTTCGCCCAGAAGGAACTGGGTGACGTGGTCTTCGTCGAGCTGCCGGAGGTGGGCCGGCGCCTCAAGCAGGGAGAAGAGTTCGGCACGATCGAGTCGGTCAAGGCGGTCTCGGAGGTTTACTGCCCCGTGTCCGGCGAAGTGATCGAGGTCAACACCGCCTTGAAGGATCATCCCGAGCTGGTCAACCAGGAGCCCTACGGCAAAGGCTGGATCGTCAGGATCCGTGTCTCCGACCCGAAGGAACTCGCCGGCCTGATGGACGCCGCCAGCTACGGCGGGTACGTCGGGCAAGGCGGGCACTGAGGGCGGCCCGCGCAGATGAGATTCTTTCCCCAGGGCGACGACGATTTGCGCGAGATGCTCGCCATCGTGGGTGTCTCCGCGCCCGCGGATCTGTTCCGATCCATTCCCGAGCGACTCAGGCTCACCCGGGATCTGGCTCTTCCCCCAGCGCAATCGGAGCTGGAGCTGCGACGCGACATGGGCAGGATGGCTTCCGCCAACGCGTCGTCTGCAACGCACGCATGCTTTCTCGGGGCGGGCGCCTACAACCATTACGTTCCGGCCGCGGTCTGGCAGCTCCTCCTGAGGTCGGAGTTCTATACATCGTATACGCCGTACCAGCCGGAGATCAGCCAGGGGACGCTGCAGGCGACCTTCGAGTACCAGAGCCTCATCGCCGCGCTCACGGAGATGGAAATCTCCAACGCGTCGTTGTACGACGGTGCCTCGGCCTTCGCCGAGGGAATCCTGATGGGCGCCAGGGTGACGAAGCGCCGCAAGATGGTGATCTCCGAGGCGATTCACCCGCACTACCGGCAGGTGGCGCGTTCCTACGTTCGCAACATGGGGATCGAGATCATCGAGGTGCCGGTGGCGACCGACGGTCGCACCGATCAATCCAGGCTGCGCGCAGCCGTCGGCGCCGGCGAGCCCCCGGCGGCCGTGGCGCTGCAGAACCCGAACTTCTTCGGATGCGTGGAGGACCTCTCCGCCACGGCCAGCCTGACGCGCGAGTCGGGCGCCCTGTTCGAGGTGGTCATCAACGAGCCGCTGTCGCTCGGGCTTCTGCATGGGCCGGGACATTACGGCGCCGACATCGCGCTGGGAGAGGCGCACGCGCTGGGCACCCCCTTGTCGTACGGCGGACCATTTCTCGGATTCATGGCGGCCAGGCAGTCCCTCCTCAGGCAGATGCCGGGGCGTCTGGTGGGTGAGGCGGTCGACGCGCAGGGCAGGCGGGGATACGTCCTGACCCTTTCCACGCGTGAACAGCACATCCGCCGTGAGAAGGCGACTTCGAACATCTGCACGAACCAGGCGCTCATGGCGACGGCGGCCACCATCTATATGAGCCTGATGGGCAGGCAGGGGATGAGAGAAGTGGCGTTGCAATGCCACAGCAAGGCCCAGTACGCCCGCAAGCGGCTTTCGGCGGTGAATGGGTGCCGCGCCCGGTTCGATGCCCCGGTGTTCAACGAGTTCGTCATCGACATGCCGGCCGATGCGCAGACCGTCAACCGGCGCCTGCTCGACCACGGAATCATCGGCGGACTCCCGCTCGGGCGTTACGACACCCGCGAAGGAGGGATGCACCGCTCGATGTTGTTCTGTGTCACCGAGATGAACAGCCGCGAGGAAATCGACAAACTCGCCGAAGCGCTCGCGGAGGTCACCCGGTGAGCCAGCCACGACCGAAGGGCACCGCCCCCGGCGTCAATCGTCTCGAGCCGAGCATCTTCGAGGTCAGCTCCGCCGGGCGTCGAGGGTATGAGCTGCCGCCGCTCGATGTGCCTGAAGCCGATCTGGCAGGGCTTGGCGAGGCCGCGAGGGAATCCGTCGAAGGCTTTCCTGAAGCGAGCGAGGTCGACGTCGTGCGCCACTTCGTCCGTCTCTCGCGGCTCAACTATGCCGTGGACCTCGGGCTCTACCCGCTGGGCTCCTGCACGATGAAATACAATCCGAAGATCAACGAAGAGATGGCGCGTCTGGACGGCTTCGCCCGCATCCACCCGATGCAGGACGAGAGCAGCGTCCAGGGGGCGCTGCGGCTGATGCATGAGTTGAACGGGCTCCTGCAGGAGATCACCGGGCTGCACCGCTTCACGTTGCAGCCCGCCGCGGGGGCGCAGGGCGAGCTGACCGGCATCATGATTGCCCGCGCGCATCTCGAGCGCCGGGGAGATCCGCGCTCGGTGATCCTGATCCCCGACTCGGCGCACGGCACCAACCCGGCCTCCGCGCACATCTGCGGTTACCGCGTGGAGGAAATCGCCTCCGACGACCGTGGATGCGTCGATGTCGAGGCGTTGCGCCGCCGCATGGGCCCCGATGTCGCCGCTCTCATGCTGACCAACCCCAACACGCTCGGGATCTTCGAAAGGGACATCGAGAAGATCTGCGGGATTGTCCACGACCGGGGCGGCCTCGTCTACATGGACGGCGCCAACATGAACGCCCTGGTCGGCGTGGCGCGTCCGGGCGACATGGGTGTCGACATCCTGCACCTGAACCTGCACAAGACCTTTTCGACACCTCATGGCGGGGGAGGGCCGGGCAGCGGTCCGGTGGGAGTGGTCGAGGCGCTCGAGCCGTACCTGCCCATGCCCACGATCGAGCGGAAGGACGGCGCGTACCTCCTCGACTGGAACCGGCCTCAATCGGTGGGCAAGGTCTCGAGCTTCATGGGCAACTTCGGCATGCATGTGCGGGCGTATGCCTACATCATGTCGTTCGGGCCGGCGGGCATCCGCCAGATCGCCGAAAGGGCCGTGCTCAACGCCAACTACATCCGCGCCAGGCTCAAGGACACGTACCACCTTCCCTTCCAGCAGCAGACGCTGCACGAAGTGATCTTCGACGACACGAACCAGAAGCCCGCCGGGGTGACGACCCTCGACATCGCGAAGCGGCTCATGGATTACGGATTCCATCCGCCGACGATCTATTTCCCGCTGATCGTGCACGGGGCGATCATGATAGAGCCCACCGAAACCGAGTCGCGCGCCGAACTCGAGGTGTTTATCGAGGCGATGAAGGCGATCGATCGGGAGGCGAGGGAAAACCCCGACCTGGTGCGGGCTGCGCCGCATCACACCCCGGTGGGACGCCTCGACGAGGCCGCCGCGGCGAGAAACCCCAGGCTACGGTGGAAGCCCTAGCATCGAGTGGACGATTTCCAGCGGAAGCCCCACGACGTTGCTGTACGACCCGCGGATCCCTCGGACGAAAAGGGCCGCTCCCCCCTGGATGCCGTAAGCGCCTGCCTTGTCCGCGGGATCTCCCGTGGCGACATACCATGCGATTTCCGCCGCTGACAGCTTGTTGAAGGCCACGATGGTGCTGGCGATCGCGGAATCGAGCAGGAGGCCGCCGGCCGAGCAGAGCGCCACGCCGGTCACCACGCGGTGCTCGCGGCCCGAGAGCCGCCGCAGCATCCTGCGCGCCTCGGCGTCGTCGGCTGGCTTTCCGAGAATCTCGCCCCCCACCACGACAAGGGTGTCGGCTCCCAGCGCCTGGCCCTCGCGCAGGCGCCGCGCGACGTCCATCGCTTTTTCCATGGCGAGTCGCCGGGCGAGAGCGGCGGGGGCTTCGCCTGCGCGTGCCTGCTCCACGACGCTGGACGCTCTCACGGTGAAGCGGTAGCCGGCCGAACGCAGCAGCTCCGCGCGTCGAGGCGAGCGGGAGGCCAGCACGAGGCGGGGCCGGGCGCGTGGGCTCAGAAGCCGACCTTTCTGCCGTCACCCGGGTCTCCCGGAATGACGCCGAACCTCTCCTCGTACTGCTGGATGTTCTGCGTCAGCACCCGGGCGAGATCCTTGGCGTGCGCCGGCGACGTGATGATCCGGGCGTGGACCTTCACTTCCGGCTTTCCCGGGACCAGGCGGCCAAAGTCGACGTAGAACTCGGAGCGGTTGAACATGATGCTGGCGATGTTGCTGTAGATCCCTTCGGCCGTGTCGTTGTCGATGCGTCCCTGCAACGGCACGGGTTGGCCCGGCGCGCGCTGCGGAGTCTCCTGCTTGTTTTCGGAGCTCACGATGTCCCTCCATGTCGGCCGGCGAGCGGCTGCGGCAGCTGCCGTGTTGCAGCCGTCCGGACCAGCCCATATAATAACCATCCACTCACAAGGGCGAGAGGAAACTCGTTGAAAAACGCACGAACCCGGCTGTTCCTGGCGCACGCGACCGCTGCTGGCGTGTCCGCGCTCTGCGCGATTCTCGCCACGGCCACCGTCACGTCGATGTCGACCGCGGCGGGCCCGCAGTCCGCGGACCAGTCCGCGCTCCAGGCCCCCACGCCGGGAGATGAGGGCCCGCTCGTCGCCGAAGGCCAGCCCGCCGATCTCGCGATCATCTATACGGGAGGAGTGGTCGGATACGTGGAGCCCTGCGGGTGACCGCACAACCCCTCGGGGGGACTCGCCCGTCGGGCGGGATACCTGAAGCTTTTCAGGGACAAGTACCCGAAGACCGTCGTCTCGATCGTCGACACCGGTGACTTCTCGAGTGAGCCGGACGAGGCGGGGCGAGTCAAGACCGGCAACATCATCGACGGCATGGGAATGCTCGGCTATGACATCGTCAACCTCGGTGAAAGAGAGCTGGCAGGCGGAGTGGCCGAGTTCCGCGCCGCCACCGCGAAGTCGAAGCTGACCTTCACCAACGCGAATTTCGTCTATCGCGACAGCGGCGAGCCATTCTTCGCGCCGTACGTGATCCGCGAGTACAAGATCCCCGCCGGCCGGACCGTCAAGGTCGGATACATCGGACTGAACGCGCTCAACACGGCCTTCGCCAAGGAGACACCGGAAGGCCGGGTGCTCACGATGCGCGACCCGGTGGAAGCGGCGAAGCTGCATCTGCCGCTCCTGCGGCCCAGGGTCGACTTCGTGGTGCTCCTGGCAAACCTCAGCCTGCGGGATCTTTCCAGCGTCCTTTCCGCGGCAAAAGGGATCGACGTCGTGCTGGCCAGCTACGGTCCGCGTCTGTCGGAGGGGGCGAAGCTCGAAAGCCTCTCGGGTGTTCCCGTCCTGTACTCGGGCGATCAGGGCAAGAGAATGGGGGAAGTGAGGATCGTTTTCGGCAACAAGAAGGCCGCCCCCGTCATGACGTCGAGCCAGGCGTTCCTGACCAAACGGTACCCCGCGGATCCGAAGCTCCAGGCTCTCATCGACAAGACCGTGGCCCGGGTCAACGACATCAACAAGCAGAACGCCGAGAAGCTCGGTGCCCCCGTGGCCGGAGCGCAAGGCGCGACGCCGCCGGCGTCCCAGCCTTTGCCGCCCGCGGGCCGGGTGGCGGG